>JAAEOI010000562.1 GCA_024244665.1 Bacteroidota bacterium
AGATTGCCGCATCCACCCGCAAAGGCAAGAGTTCCATCTACTACTACTTTACAGGTAAAGAGGAGATTTTCAAGGCAGTGGCTGAAAAAGAGTTGGGAGAGTTGAAGGCCAGGCTGGAGAATACCATACATGCTGACGCCACACCCCTGCAAAAACTAAAGGCCTACATCCTGTTCAGGCTGCACCATGTGAGAACGGTGGAAAATTTCTATGCGGCACTGAATGAAGATTCCCTGTCACATCTCGAATTCGTCCTTGATATCAGGAGGAACTTTGACCAGGAAGAGTTGAGAGTGGTCCGCGAAATCCTTGAAGAGGGAATGGAGGACGGTACCTTCCAGATCACCAGTTCAGAAATTGGCGCCATTGCTATCTCCGCCATGATGAAGGGGCTGGAACTTCCCTTGCTGCTCAACGATGATCATAAAACCGACCGGGCCGAACTCATGGAGGACCTGATCCGTGTGTTGTTTTACGGTATTATAAAAAGGTAAGTAGAAAAGTCGCGAAGGGTTATTCCAGGCCCACCAGGCCCACCAGGCCCACCATTTTGTGGAATATTTCAGTGTTCTCATAAATGCCCGCGAACTGCTCAGCACCGGGGCCATAAGCAAATACCGGGATCAGTGTGGCTGAGTGGCTGGTGGTGGCAAAATCGGGTCCTACCACCTTATAATCCCGACCACCGGTTTCTTCGTTCAGCTTCGCCGAGAGGGAGAGACCGCCTGTCTCATGATCGGCTGTGACCACTACCAGGGTATTCCCCATTTCTTCTGCATAATCCAGCGCTGCAGCGATTGCCTCTTGAAAGTCGAGCACCTCAGCTACTGTTCTTTTTGCATCGTTTTCGTGCTCGGCCCAGTCGATCTGGGAACCCTCCACCATCAGGAAAAAACCATTCTGGTTTGCCGACAGTTGTTCGATGGCCAGGCTGGTGGCCTTCTGAAGGAAATCCCCCCTGTTATCGGTAGCGGAGGGCATCCCGCCATTGGCAAGGAGGAATCCATACTTCTGACCGGACTGAAGTATTCCAGGTGCTGCCAGGGAAGTGGTATCGACAATGAATCCTTTTTCAGCAGCCACGGGGAACAGATCGATGCTGTCCTCCCTATTGTTAAATAAATCAATCCCCCCGCCGGCAAAAAAGTCGATTTCGGAATCGAGGAGTTGAACGACAATCTGCTCTTCCATACTACGCTGTTCCACATGGCTGTAAAAGGTGGCAGGTGTGGCGTGGGATATGGTTGAAGTGGCTACTACACCAGTGCTCAAGCCAAGGAGGCTTGTCAATTCGGTGATATTTTGGACGGGTGCTTTCAGAGTGTCGACCCCGATCGCACCATTATAGGTCTTATTACCTGTGGCCATGGCGGTTCCGCTTGCTGCCGAATCGGTGACCTTGTGAGAGGCTGAGGAGGTTTTTTGCAGCCCGATGTGTTTGAACCTTTTGAATTGTGAGGGCTCTTCACCAAAATAGAAACTGGTGGAAACAGCCGACAGACCCATTCCGTCACCGATCAGGAAGATGATGTTGCTTGGTGTTTCCGGGGAAAGTTTTTTTGAACTGTTACTCGAAGCGCAGGAAAGGATTCCCAATATGAGAATCGTAATAAGAATATATTTCATCATGGTTTCTGGTTTGTGCGAGCGCAAAGTAAACGATTTTCGGCTATCGTTGGTACCAGGAAACCGATTAAAATCTGAGGGAGAGGCAACTCAGTCCGCCGTCCAGCTTCCGGAATTCAGAAACATCAAGCACCAGGGTGGTCAATCCGGCTGCCTGAATCCTGGCCAGTGTATCCGGTGATCCTTTGGGAACCAGGATGGTATCGTTTACCCACAGGGAATTTGCAGCGTAAGCCTCAGATCCGGCAATTTCAATCCTGTCAAAACTGCTGAATAGAGGGTGGTTCCGGAATTCGCTGCCCACAAGAAGGTGATTATCTTCCAGGTATGAGAGACCAGTCTTCAGGTGGAGCATTTCTGTCAGCAGAACCATCTCCCCAGACATCCCGTGTTTTTCAAGAATCCTGATCAGCTGTCCGGCCCCTTCCGGGTTGGTACGTTCCGAAATACCGATATAGAAATGGGTGCCAGTCATCATCACATCTCCGGCGTCCATAGTTCCGGGAGCCATAATCCGTTCTATGGTGTCAAAAAAATCCTGAAGAACAGGCTCCATCTCCTTTTGCTCAGCGTTTCGTTCATGAGCCCCGGGATTGGTTACCACCGCAAAGCGGGAGGTGCACAAGGCCACATCCTCCACGAAGGTTGAATCGGGAAACAAGGAGTCAGGCTCCAGAACGGTCACTTCCAATCCGCATGTCCGGAGTGCTTCCACATAGGCGGTATGCTGCTCCATAGCAAGTTTGTAATCGGGTGCTCCAAGGGATGCAGAGGAGAGTCCGTGAATCATCTCCGGACAGGGCTTGCGAACAATAGCGTTTCTGAACATTTTGCTAAAATAGTCACAAATGCAGGATTTCCCGCCTCATCCTAAATTAGTCTATAGCATAAGTTAATCATTCCCGAAACCGGGCAGGGTCTGTTCTTTGAGCCATTTGGGACGATCGGTTGTGACAGCCCTTACCCCCAGATGTTTCATCCTTAGGGCTGTCTCGGGATCGTTGACTGTCCAGCACCATAGGTCAAGACCGGCCTCGTGGCAGGCATCTGAAAGGCCCTGATCGATGATGGAGTGGCGCAGGTTCAACCCGTCCAACTTAGCTTCAACAGCCAGGTCAATGTGTTTTTTGGCATCCGCTTTAAACATGGCCAGGTAGTAACAGGGCACATCCGGGTAGATGGCCTTTGCCTGACTGACAGCATCGAAATCAAAAGAGATAAAGGCAATCCTACCCCTTGTCCAGTGGCGGTCCACCACCCCTTTCAAGAACGGAAGAATTTCATGTCCGGTTTTAATCTCAATCACCAGCATACGGTTTTCCGGAATGGTGACCAGCAGATCCTTCAAAAGAGGGATTGTCTCCCCGTCAAATTCCAGCAGGTTGGTTTCCCGTAGCCTGATGACCAGATTCTGCAAATCCTCCCAGGGAGTTTCAGCGATCTCGTGACTCTCGCCAGTCAGCTTCTTCGTATTCTTATCATGATACACTACAACACGATTGTCGGAGCTGAGCCTCACATCGCACTCGGTTGCATAGGCTCCCAGTTCCCACGCCAGCTTGATGGAAGCCACGCTGTTTTCAGGTGCCAGGTAGGACGCACCCCTGTGGGCAACAAAGCAGAATTCCGGTTCTATCCTCACATCCTGTGCCTGTAATGAGATGGGGAATATCAACAGAAGGATGATCAGGGGGAGGAATATCCGGGGATTCGGAGTAATTTTATATGTGTGAATCATGATATAACCGTTTAGCTAAAGATACAACCATGAAAATCAATTTCTTTCGAAGGCTTAAAAATTTTTTACGCACAACCTTCTTTGGTGGTGTGGTAGCCCTGGCTCCGCTGACTCTGATTGTTCTGCTTTTCAGGTGGGTGATTAATGTGATTGGCCGTAACCTTACACCCCTGGTTGATACCCTGTTGCAGAATCCCGATCCCAACCCCTTCTTCAAGTTTGCCCTCTATGTGATCACATTTACAGCCATCCTGATTTTTTTCTTTATCATCGGGCTCGTTGTGCGCAGCAGGCTTTTTGTTTTCCTGAATGAAGCAGAGGACCGTTATCTACAAAAAATTCCAGGGTACAAACTGGCCAAGGAGACAGTGCAGCAGTTTTTCGGAAAGAATCGCTCCTTCTTCAGGGAGGTGGTGCTGGTGGATATTTTTAATAGCGGTGCACTGATGACCGGTTTTATAACGGACGACCAGGGGGAGATTATCACAGTTTTTGTTCCCACGGGTCCCAATCCCACCTCGGGAAATATCTACCACCTGCACCAGGACCGGGTGATGAGGACTGGTGCAACAGTGGATAACGGGATGAAGTCAATAATCAGCTGCGGGGCCGGTTCGGCCGAGCTGTTTGCCTCGCTGGAGCGAGGGGAGAATTAGGATTCGGGAGTTTCCGGTGAGCCTGACTTTTCTGCGGCCTCCGGAGTTGCCTCTTCATGACTGGCCACATGCCTGAAAAACCGCTTCTGGTTAAAAAGAATCAGGGTAACAGCTACAGTAATGCTGGAGTCGGCAATGTTGAATACGGGCCTGAAGAAGATGAAGCTGGAACCATTCCTGAACCAGTCAGGGTAATTGCCTTTGATAATCGGGAAATAGAACATATCCACAACTTTTCCATGGAGCAGTCTGGCATATCCTCCCCCCTCGGGAAAAATGTGAGCGGCTTCGACCGGGGTGCTTCCACTGAAGATCACCCCGTAAAAAACTGAATCGATGATGTTCCCCAGGGCGCCGGCCATAACCATGGAGAGGGTTAGAATAAGTCCGGTATGAGCTTTCAGCTGGATGAGCTGGCGAAGGTAAAAGGTAATGCCGATCACCGCCAGGATTCGGAATGAGGTGAGCAGGATTTTTCCCCAGCTTCCCGGAAGACTCATCCCAAAAGCCATTCCGTTGTTTTCAACGAAATGGAGAATCCCCCAGTTTCCCAGGAAGGGAATTTGCTGGTAAAGGGGCATGCTGGTCTTGACCAGAATTTTCAAAGTCTGGTCGGCCAGCAAAATAAGCAGGATGAGAAGGATGGACTTCCTGGTAATGGACATATAAATATGTAAGGAGTGTTTACTGACGTGATTTTGCCTCAATAGAGAGTGTAGCATGGGGAACAGCGCGTAGTCTTTCTTTGGAGATAAGTTTACCGGTTTCCCTACAAATCCCGTAGGTTTTGTTTTCAATTCTTATAAGTGCCCCCTGCAGGTGCTGGATGAACTTCAATTGCCGCGTCGCCAGCCTTCCGGCTTCTTCCTTTGAGAGCGTTGCGGCCCCCTCTTCAAGCACCTTGAAGGTGGGGGAAGTATCCTGGGTGTCATTACTTTCACTCTGTGTAATGGCCGACTTCAGCAGTTCATAATCCTCCTTGGCTTGATCCAGCTTCAGGTTGATGAGCGCTTTAAACTCCTGAAGCTCTTCGTCATTATACCTGTTTTTATCAGCCATGATCCGTCGTTTTTAAGTTTGCTAAAGATACAATAATTTTCATGATTCCAAGACCAGGAAATTACACCCTGGTTACCCGGATATTGATGTAAATATCTTCATCGATATCGATGCGTTTGCTATGCATGTTTTCAAGGCTGTCGGCCAGTTGAACGCTTTCTGCAAGCGTCTGACTGCCAATATATTTACCATGTGTGCTGATGGCGTCATTGATCAGCTCGTGCCGTTCGATTACAACCTGGATTTTATCAGTTACATCAAAGCCGCTCTCCTTGCGTATATTCTGGATACGGTTGATCAGCTCACGGGCCATTCCCTCCTGCTTGAGTTCCTCCGAAATGCTGATATCCAGTGCCACAGTGATGGGGCCTTCATTGGCCACCAGCCAGCCGGGAATATCTTCCGAGATGATCTCTACATCCTCCAATGTGAGGTCGATTTTCTGTCCGCCGGCAGTGATGGTGAATGCCTGCTCTTTTTCAAATGCGGCTATCTCCTCCTGCTGCATCCCGTTGATGGCTGAACCGATCTCCTTCATCAGCTTACCAAACCTGGGACCCAGTGATTTGAAGTTGGGTTTGATCCGTTTCACGAGAATGCCGGCCGTATCGGTAATGTACTCGATCTCTTTCACGTTGACCTCGTTCAACACCAGGGATTTGACCTCCTCCACCTGGTCTCGAAATGAGGATTCAATAACCGGTATCATCATTCTGTTCAGGGGCTGGCGAACCTTGATATTTACTTTCCTTCTCAAGCCCAGAATCATGGAGGATAGTATCTGGGCCACATCCATCCGCTTCTCCAGCTCTGTATCAATCAGTGACTCATCGAACGACGGGAAAGCGGTCAGGTGGACCGACTCGTCTGTATAACGGTCGGTGACACCGTTCAGGTCATTGAACAGTTTATCCATGTAAAAGGGGGCGATGGGTGCGGAAAGCAGAGCCACTGTCTCCAGGCAGGAATAGAGGGTCTGGTAGGCAGCCCTCTTATCGGTATTAAATTCACCACCCCAGTATCGTTTGCGGTTCAGCCGTACGTACCAGTTGCTCAGGTTTTCGGTGACAAAATCCTGGATCAGCCTTGCAGCCCGGGTGGGTTCATAATTTTCATACTCTTCCTTAACATCCCTCACCAGCGAGTTGAGCAATGAGATGATCCAGCGGTCGATCTCGGGCCGCTGCTCCACCGGGACCTCCCCTGCTTTATAAGTAAACCCGTCCACATTGGCATAGAGGGCAAAAAAGGAGTAGGTATTGTAGAGTGTCCCGAAGAATTTCCGTTTCACCTCATCGATACCTGATGCATCAAACTTCAGGTTGTCCCATGGCTGTGAGTTGGAGATCATGTACCATCTCAGCGGATCGGAACCGTGCTGATCGATGATGGAGAAGGGATCCACCCCATTGCCCAGTCGTTTCGACATCTTGTTCCCGTTCTTATCCAGCACCAGTCCGTTTGAAATGATATTCTTAAAGGATACCGAATCAAACAACATGGTGGCTATGGCGTGCAGGGTAAAGAACCAACCCCTGGTCTGGTCGACACCCTCAGCGATGAAGTCGGCCGGGAACAGCTGGTCAAAATCTTCGGTATGCTCGAAGGGATAATGGTACTGTGCATAGGGCATGGCACCTGAATCGAACCAGACATCAATGAGCACCGGTTCACGGAACATTTTTTCCCCCGATTCACTGACCAGTACAATTTCATCCACGAAGGGTCTGTGGAGGTCAAAAAGATCATAATTCTTCTTCGACCAGTCGCCCTCGGAAAAAGCCTCCAGGGCATTGTCTTCCATAAAGCCAGCAACCACCGATTTTTCAATCTCGGTTTTCAGTTCGGCAACAGAGCCGACGCAGAGCTGCTCCTTTTTATCTTCTGTTATCCAGATAGGCAATGGCGTTCCCCAAAACCTGGAACGGGAAAGGTTCCAGTCCTGCAGATTCTCCAGCCACTTCTCAAACCTGCCGGTCCCCGTTGATGCGGGTTTCCAGTTGATGGTATCGTTAAGCTCTATCATCCGCTCCTTCATGGCAGTGGTGCGCACAAACCAGGAGTCGAGGGGGTAATAAAGCACAGGCTTGTCGGTTCTCCAGCAGTGGGGATAGTTGTGCACATGCTTTTCAATGCGGAAAGCCTTGTTCTCCAGCTTCAGTGCTACGACTATATCCACATCAATGGTGGGATCCTTCTCCCCTTTGGATTCATCATATTCATTCTTCACAAACTTTCCTTCGAACTCTGCGTAACGATCGGTATTTATCCGCTCTTTCACAAATCCCGGATCCAGATCCTTCAGCCTGAAGAACCTTCCTTTTCTATCCACCAGGGGCTGGATATTTCCATCTTTGTCGAGGACGGTAAGGGCAGCAATATCATTTGCCAGGGCCACCCGGTAGTCGTCTGCCCCAAAGGTGGGGGCCGTATGTACGATTCCGGTACCATCCTCGGTGGTTACGAAATCGCCTGTAAGTACTTTGAAAGCTTTGCCTTCGGGCTTTACCCACTCCAGCAACTGCTCGTAGGAGATCCCCTTCAACTCTTCCCCTTTCACTGTTTTTACAACCTTGAAGGGGATGTGCTTGTTTCCTGGTTCATATTCATCCATGGCCAGTTCGCCGTTCTTCTCAGGGAAATAGCGCCCCATGAGCTCAGTGGCAACAAGCACCGAAACCGGGATGCCGGTGTACGGGTTGTAGGTACGGACCAGCGAGTATTCAATTTTTGCACCGACAGTGAGTGCCGTGTTTGAGGGGAGGGTCCACGGGGTGGTGGTCCACGCCATGATGTATACTTCTGTATCGGTGGCTTCAAACAGGGGTGCTGAATGGTCATCACTGATTACTTTAAATTGTGCCACAACCGTGGTGTCCTTCACATCACGGTAGCAGCCGGGCTGGTTGAGTTCGTGTGTACTGAGCCCGGATCCAGCTGCGGGAGAATAGGGCTGGATGGAGTATCCCTTATAGAGCAGCCCTTTATTGTAGAGCTCCTTCAGGAGGTACCAGACAGTCTCAATGTATTTATTGTCATAGGTGATGTAGGGATCATCCATGTTGATCCAATAGCCCATCTTTTCGGTCAGATCTTCCCAGATGTCGGTGTACTTCATAACATCCTTGCGGCATGCAGCATTGAATTCTGCGATGGAGATCTTGGTACCGATATCCTCCTTGGTGATTTTCATGGAGCCTTCAACGGCCAGTTCCACCGGGAGCCCGTGTGTATCCCAGCCGGCCTTTCGTTTTACCTGGAACCCCTGCTGAGTTTTATAGCGGCAAAAGAGGTCCTTGATAGTACGGGCCATTACGTGGTGAATGCCCGGTACACCATTGGCAGAAGGGGGTCCTTCGTTAAAAACAAAAGAGGGTCCTCCTTCACGTGTGCTCACCGATTTTACAAAGATCTGCTTTTCTTTCCAGAAGGCATTGATATCCTTGTTGATCTGCGACAGGTCAAACTTCTTATATTCAGGGAATTTATTACTCATCCAACACTCCGTTTGCAGCGATTATTAAAATTGCACAAAGATAGACGAGAGGGATGGATTATGCAAGGCATTTAGCTCCTGCGTGAATAGCGATTGTTTTCGGTCTGTGCAAACGTTTGAAATGGGAGTTGTGTTGATGCTTCCGGACTGGGAAAGGGTGTTTACCTGGTGAAACTCCAAAACGAAGGAGAGCTCGTGATCCGCAGATTGGTTAAGATGTAAAAAAGCTCAATTTTTTCAGCCAATGGGATTCTACAGGTCGAAACCCAGGTCCGTCAGGCTGGTCCTTTCATGAATGTGGATGGCCTGGAATCCCAGTTCCTTTGATGCCTTGATGTTGTGGATGCTGTCGTCCAGGAAGAGTGTCTCCTGCGGCACAATCCCTGCATCATTGATCACATACTCCCACGCTTCAGCATCAGGTTTATGCCAGCCAATATCAAAGGAATAGTAGATTTTTTTAAAGAGATCTTTCATGGGTCTTCCGGCTGTTTCAAGGTACATCTGCTCGAATACAGGGACATGCAGCGGGGATGTATTACTCAACATGTACAGGTCATAACGCTCTTTCAGCCTATCCAGTAATTGTGTTCTCGTTCCTGGAATTCTCAATATCATGGCATTCCATGCCTTATTTAATTCCTCGTCTGACACATCAAGCCCGGTAATTCTCCGCACCTCATTCCTGAATTCCCCCGTACTTATTTTCCCGGTTTCATACCTGAAAAACAGGTCACTGGTCATGTTGTTGGGATACTGAAGCAGCTCCGATGGGAAATCAAGTTCATAGAAACGCTTCAGTGTGGCCTGCACATCAATATCCAGGATCACGCCCCCCAGGTCAAACAGAATGTTTTTAATGCTGTGTTCTTTTGGCATTTTGTATATTCGTAAACGTCAAAGATAACAGAAAAAGCAGAGAGCCGTGCGCATTGGAGATACCCATTACAGGACCATATGGCTGGACGATGACCCCACGGTGGTCAGGGTGATTGATCAGCGAAAACTCCCCTTTGAATTAGAGTTTATGGATCTCAGATTACTGGATGATGCCTGTTTTGCCATCAGCGAGATGGTGGTGCGGGGCGCTCCTTTGATCGGTGTAACTGCAGCCTTTGGGCTCTACCTGGCCGGGTTGAACAGTGATGCATCGAATTGGTGCGATGAGGTAAAAGGGGCAGGGGAGCAACTGATTGCCACCAGGCCCACCGCTGTTAACCTGAAATACGCTGTGGATCTTGGATTGGGAGAGTTGAATTGTGCCGGATCCAGGGAGGGGATGATCGAACGACTCTTTCACCTGGCCATGAACCTTGCCGAAAAGGAGGTGGAGCGCAGCCGGCAGATCGGGGAGCATGGCCTGGCCCTGATCAGGGATTGTTATGAAAAGAGGAATACCATGGTGAATATACTGACACATTGTAATGCCGGCTGGCTGGCCTGTGTGGATTATGGGACTGCCACTGCGCCCATATACAGGGCGCACGATGAAGGCATCCCGTTGCATGTGTGGGTTGATGAGACCAGGCCCCGCAACCAGGGAGCCAGGCTTACCGCCTATGAGCTCGGGGAACACGGAGTACCCCATACAGTGGTGGTGGACAATGCCGGTGGACACCTGATGCAAAACGGGCAGGTGGACATGGTCATTGTGGGAAGCGACCGCACCACCCGTACCGGTGATGTGGCCAATAAAATCGGGACCTACCTGAAGGCCCTGGCGGCCCGTGACAACAACATTCCGTTTTACGTTGCCCTTCCCACCAGTACCATCGACAGGGTGCTGGCCAGCGGAAGTGAAATTGAGATTGAGAACAGGGATTCCGGGGAAGTATGTCATATGGATGGGTGGAACGATGAGGAGGACAAGTCCTCACGACTCAGGGTGCTTCCTGCCAGTTCGAAAGTTGCCAACCCGGGATTTGATGTGACCCCGGCACGATTGGTAAGCGGGCTGATTACAGAAAAGGGAGTTTGCCCGGCCTCAGAGGAAGCAATCCAAAAGTTGTTTAAAGGATGAAAATTTTGAGAATACTACTGCCTCTCCTTATACTCTTCGGCCTGCAACCTGCATTCAGCCAGGAGGCTGAGCGGGGATCCTCAAACGGACAGCCCTTTTTTCAGCTGATTTACCACCAGGGAGTACACTGGAACCGGACCAAATACCTGCAGGAGCCGATGGAGGATGGCTTCAAGGGCATTGAGGCGAGAATTGGTTTCCAGACCCTTGGAGGGGAGATTTGGCAGCAGTACAATCACTATCCGAAATACGGTCTGGGGATCCATTATGCTGATGAAATAAAGGATCGAAGTGATACCGCCCTGGGAAATCCCTTCAGTTTTTTTGCTTTTTACAATGTACCATTGGCCCGTTTTGGCCGCTTCACATTATATACCAACCTGTCGGCCGGATTGAGTTATGTCCGTCTGATCCATGATCCGGTAAGTAATCCGTTTAACGATATTGTGGGTTCACATATTAATCTCTACCTGGACCTGGATCTGAACCTGGCTGTGGAGCTTGGACAGCGTACCGATCTGAACCTGGGTTACGGAATGACTCACTACTCGAACGGACGGATCCACATGCCCCAGAAAGGACTCAATAACTGGGGCTGGCTGGTGGGTATGACCTACCTTTTCGGGGGACCTGATGATCCTTTCAGGCGGGCAGAATTCATCTACACCGAACCACCCGAATTTGATCCCTTCGGAGAGGTTCAGCTGATGATGTCCGTGGGGGTAACCGAGTGGCAACCTGATGATGTAGATGAAGGGGTGCATTATTTTACATCCTCCTTCACAGCCGACTATGCATACCGCTACAAAGCAAGGAGTGCAGTGACCCTTGGAATGGATGTGATGTACGACGGGTCCCTGAAGAATGCTATTAAAGGCTTTCCTCCCGATGATGTTACTACCTTCCAGAAAATGTACATGGGCGGCCACCTCGGTTACCAGTTTACAATCGATAAACTGACCTTTCTCGTAAACCTTGGAACCTACTTCCTTCACCACTCGTACGACAGGAGGTTTTATTTTGCCAGGGCGGGTGCCCGCATACACTTCACAGACCACCTTGCAGGCCATATCTGTGTCAAGTCAAGGAACGGTATTCGATCCGACTGGATCGAGTGGGGATTGGTATATTCCATAAGGCGTCGCTAAACTATTGCCAGATATTCCTAAATTGTGTAATATTGCAATCCCAAATCCGGAGAACGACCAGACCGGAAGATTACCGGGCCCATAGCTCAGCTGGTTAGAGCACCTGACTCATAATCAGGGGGTCGATGGTTCGAGCCCATCTGGGCCCACAAGCCTCTCAGGATTTTAACTGGGAGGCTTTTTGTTGAATATACTCACGAAAGAACATTACCTTTTTGGTTTCAGCCTGGTCGAACACCAGTTTTTCAAAGTCACGTGACTTTAGTTTGAAATCTGTTTCCCGGCAGGATTCCAGGATTTTGTTGTACAAATGAGCGTATGAAGTAATACCGAATTTAGCCTCCAGATAACCGAAATCCTGATCTGTTTTTCCAGACAGGAAGATAAAATCATAAAAATCCCGGCCCTTTCCTCTTTCAAGAACGGCTCCGGTTTTCATAGAAAGAAGAATAGAAGGTGAAGGAGCGAAAATCTGAGTGAAGACATTGAACTTTTGTATAATAGGCTTTTCGGGTTCGTATTCATATTTATGTGGTTCGCATTCGATTTTGATCAGGAGTTTCTTTTCTCGGTGACCAGTGAAGCCCAAATCAAATATTAAACCCGGGAAAATGATGTTTCTTCTGAATGCAACCAGCTTCTTATCCTTTTCTTTGTCATCAGCTTCAACCTTAATGCCTTCTTGCCGTAGTCTGTCTATGACTTTGTCAGTCAGACCTATAAAATCTTCACGGGATAGATTGAAACAGTCGAAATCAAGATCCTCACTGAAACGTTGAATTTGATGGAGTATCCTCAGGTTGGTCCCTCCAATAAAACTCATCTTTGAAGCGTATTCCCCGGAAAAGATCATATCAAGCATCCGGTAATGAAAATACTCCTTCAGCATATATTCGTTGCGAGCTGGATTTCCTCGCAGGCCTTCTGCGAAAAAGGATTTTATCTCATCAAAACTTATCATAGACCATAAAGTTTAGTCAATTTCATTATTCTGCGTTCAAGCGCCTTGTTTTGATACCTTCCAAGATATTGGTAGAATTCAGGATTAATTATCTTTCCTAGTTCTGTTTCATTCAACCTCAGATCCTCAATGTCTCTTTCAGTGTTGTAGAAGCTATTGATATAGAAGAAATCCAGTAGGGTTTTCTGGGGTGTTGCCACCATGATTTGTCTGCTTGTTCCGATGCCGGAGGAATTCATATTCTCCAATACATATCCAAAGCCAAACAATTCCGGTTTCAAGCTGTGGTAGTCGAATGACCCAAGAGGTGTGGAGAATTTGTTGGTCTTTTGTGTAGTTACAGAGGTGCATGTGGCTATCATTTCCGGGATCAGGTTGTACCAGGAAAGAGCGGAATGCAAACTAACATAGGAAGGCGAATAGATCAGGTTGGCAGCCAACCATGCAATGTTTTTGTGACTTTCTGCATCATTGAAGGCATACCAGCGATTGCGCAGTTTCAGAATGTACCCTTTTTCCTGCCAGCGGACCAGGTTCATTAGGTTCATAGATGGAAATTGTTTTCTTACATCCTGCACTGAGAACACCCAGAATGGTCTCATCTTTGCCTGAAACTCAATCCACATATATTTCCATTTATATACAAATATATATAATAATGGAAATAAAATCAACTATCTAATTAATTGTGAGGTACTGAAATAAGGTGCCAGTTTTTTCGCCAGTATTTCAACAAATTCATGTAAACCAGTGTAATAATTTACATAACAAAACTGTAAATTATATTGACACAAACACATAAATCCCTGTATATGATGAAGATAACACAAAGATTCCGATATTTTCGAAGCGGATAATATATAGAAAAAAGGAGACTCATAATCAGGGGGTCGCACTCAGGCCCCTGCATAAAAAGCTCCACCGGAGCTTTTCTTCACAGCCTGTCTAGGTGGTTTTTTCTTTCTTGCCAGTTTGTTGCCAGGATTTGAGGGAAAGGTTGGTGGGAATTGCCATTTATCATGGTTCTATTCCTACAATGATAAGAGTAGCAGCAGGAACTCCTCTTCCTTGTCATGCAATTCCATCTCAACCCATCTATCAAAACCAGTACATACCACTCCCCTGTAGCACAATAAAACCAACAATCCTATTTAAACAATCTTAATTCTAGCTAAATTTGAGGAGTATAGGCAAC
>JAAEOI010000563.1 GCA_024244665.1 Bacteroidota bacterium
GGAGATATTTTCTGGGCGATCTTTATCCCAACCCATTGATTCCAAAGAAAAGTTCATGAGTTTCTCAACACCTTTCGCCAACGGCTAGTACCCCCACCAAGTTGGTGGTAAAGAGTTCAGCAAAAATTAGGGGGTTGATACCTGGAACCACCGAAAAGGCTGAGTAGCCTAGCCCGAGCAGTACTCGAAACAACCAGAGGATAGTTACCACCGCACCTGCCAGCACGCCAAAATACTGCCATATATCAGAGACAGAACGGAGTTTGATGCCCACAGCTTGCGCAATGGTGTACGCCATCCAAGCCTCCATCGCCATGGATACTGCTACGCCAACACCCATCTTGCCGGGCAATCCCGCTAACACCATATTGATCACTGCAACCTGAGTGATCACCTGTTTGATGCGAGATTCCTTATCCTCACCGGGGAGGCTGAACACTCCTCGGAAAGGCTCGAAGATAAAATCACGCAGGCTTACATTAGAAAATAACTCCTTAACCCTGTCGAGATTACGCTCAAGCCAATCCCTCGCTTCATTAGTATCTCGGTAAGCCCCCAGCTTACTATTCAGCATACCTTTCAATGTGTTCATGCGTGCTTCAAGTTGTTCGCATTGTGGGTACTACCAGCCTGCGCTACGGCAGAATAAAAACAGAACTGTAGATAGATAGGTGGGTGGGTACCCACCCACCTCATAGGATATTTCTATATTTTTTCATTTTTTATTCCAGCTCACTGGAAGGTTGATGACCTAAATACTAGCAGTAACTAACCTGCATAGACATGGTCTGGTGAAAAATTTCCCACTATTTGGAGCTCAGGGGCCCCCACCCCCTTCTGGCGGAGGCGGGGGCTAGTTCGGTTTTCCGATCCTGAATTCGCTTCGGGGGGCCCCAAGCCATCCCAGTGGCGCGAAGCACCAAAATCTACACCTTCTGTGAATTTCATTTTTCACAGGAGATCACGTATGAAACCACTTATCTCGACAACAAGGCCAGTACCAGGAACTCTTCGACGAAGCTTCAGCTACCGGACTCCGTGTGGACAGCCCCTGGATTTCACCCGCCATCCCTGGCAGGCTATGGATAACATCCCTGTTACCCAC
>JAAEOI010000564.1 GCA_024244665.1 Bacteroidota bacterium
CGATGAAGAATGGTCTTTTGTAAGTATGCCTGATTTTTTAAATGTTGACTGTGATTATCCCCAGGAAGGATGGGAAGATGCACTTTCCTATGTGCTGGAGTCAGTTAAAAAAGAGAATCCTGATTTTCTTGTTGTTGCGGGCGATTTAGTGATGGGAGAGTGGGATGGCCCGGAGTGGAATGATAAAGATTCAATCGCAAAGTACGCAAACAGGTATTATTCGGCATGGATAAACAGGATGAATGATTTTGGGCTGAAATTCTATACCACGATTGGAGATCATGAAATTGGCGACAACGACTGGACCACTCAAAAGAGATTTGATGCAGTTAAGTTCTATAAGCAGGAGTTTGCAAAATATTTACAGATGCCCGAGAATGGACCCGAACACATGAAAGGTACTGCATTCTGGTGGAGGCATAATAATGTCCTGTTCATTTCAGTGGATGTTTTTGAAGAAGGTAAAAGTCGCAATGGCTTGATTAAGCTTGGAGTTTCAGGCGACCAACTAAGCTGGTTGAAAAGAATACTGGAGGAAAATGCAGATGTGGATCATAAGATAGTGGTCGGTCATGCACCAATTCTCGGACCTGTACGAAAATGGAGTTCCAGTGCATTGATGATATCGGAAGGCAGGGATTCCGAATTATGGCAAACAATGAAGGAACACAATGTAGATGCATTCCTGTGCGGAGAGGTTCACGCAATTACCTGTACTGAAAGGGATGGGATCATGCAAATTGCCCATGGGGGATTAATAGGGTATAACACGCGCATCAATTACATGGTGGTTCGTGTTAGCGGGCAAAAGATAGAATTTGAAATCAAGGAGATTAATATATTACCTCAGGGTGAACATCTCTGGCAGGTGGGAGGAAACAGGCCATTGGAAAATATAAGCATATCCGAAGAGGATAGAGCAAAAGGTTATTATACCGTGGGGACTGCAACACTTGATAAGACGAAAGAGAAGCAATTTTTATACAGGGAAGGCTACTTTCTGACTAAATATGAAAGGAGTGATGAAACTGCTGTGCCTGTTTTCAAAAAAGATAATAGACGAGGATTGCCAACTGAGCTTCCGGAAATATAAAGGAATTATGAAGAACAACATTAGAAAGGGACAAGCCTTTATCGCTTTGATCCTTTTCTTTTTGATAGCTCTTTTTGCCTGCTCACAGGACGATCCGGTCATAGAGGAGCCGGCCGGGGAAGAAATTCGGATTATGAAGGCACATGCGGGTGGGTATTTGATTACCCAGAGAGAGAAAGTTGATGAATCCTATAATGCAGGTTACTCCATGTATGCAGCGGCCTGGCCCCTGGTGAAGGAGTATCCGGGGAGGAGTTTTCAATCGGGTCTGTTCGGTACGTGGATGCATCCGGAGCACGACGGGCCTTTGCCGGTAGAAAAGTTTTATACGGATATTGAAGGAGGACTAGGCTGGTGGCGTGATACAGAGTATGCAACAGAAACCCCAAAATTTATAATGGGTGGAGTACAGATGAATTTTGTGGGATGGGCCAACGGGCCTGGCGCCGGTCAGGGCAGGGACTGGAGCAATCCCAAAGGGAAATATGGTGTGGCTCAGCTGAGCCCCTGGGTTTTGTGGCCCCCCGACGGACTGAACCTGAAGCAGGGTACCTGCGGTGAATTGTTTGGCAGCGGGTATCTGCCTTTGCCCCTCACTGAGCCGAAATCAACTACGGCGGGTACAGACGTTTCAACCGGGAATCAGTGCTGGACCCTGTTTCTGAATACAGGAAATTTCAAAGGCCCGGTTGCATTTTTCACCCCTTATTTCTGGACCCGCGCATCGGTTGAGGATCCACGCCTGGATGGCTTGTTTTTAGATCAGCGTCCCTCACAGGCAAACAAACCCTTTCAGATGGAAACCCAGCATATTCATTCCCTTGAAGCCAATGACTCAAAAGGTCAGAGATACGCCCGTATGGCTCCAACGCAGTATCCTGTTGGATCAGATGGCAATTCGAATCTATTACACCGGCTGATGGTCTATAACAGGACGGCACTCTGGGACGATGTTGAGGTCTGGTTTAAGGGAGGTGATCCGGCGGAGAGTACCATTGATCTGGAAGGTGCAACCATGCAGGAGTTTAAGAAAGGAGTCATGTCAAACTGGAAATTTTATGGAGAGCATATACCAAAGGATAAACGTGCCTTGATGAATATCACTTCTTACATGGATGCAAATGTAACTGATGCGGCTACCTTACGGGTACGCTGGGAGGGTGAGCTGATTAAAAGTAGAGAAACAGGAAATGGTGCTGTAGTGACACTTCCGGAATACTATCATCTTGTGAAAACAGGTTATAACGATATTGGTACGTGGATCGCTGTGGCATCCGAAGATGTGCCTGAAGAAACCGGATTGCACGAGCATAGCTTCAGCAGGCCTGACGAAGGAGCCTCTCTGACTTATGTTACTCCGGAAGATGAAGAGAGTTGCTGGAAAATTCCCGGACCGGCAGCCGGACCTTTCAAGACGGTGTTGGGAGATGGCAGTACGGTGACATACTACTGGTATCGATTTGCCGACCAGCCAGCATTGCTCAATGCGGATTTGAGCGAAGAGGAGCGGGAGGAATTGCAGAGGCGGGTGGAATTACTTCACCGACACTGGACAAAGGATAGAGAATACCTTCCACCACCTATGATAGGAGAATTGGCAGATATTGACCCGGCCCTGATCATGACCCCGCCGGCAGGCATGGAGGCAGGATATGTACCTGTCGTTACGCGCCAGGGATTAGATTAGTAGTCATATATTTGTAGAATATTTTGTATTATAAAAGATCAAATTATGTGTTGTAAAAATATGAACCGAAAGTATGCGATAAAGCATTTTCTATTGTTTACTGTTGCTTTTTTTATTCTTTTCCCTTCTTGTCTTTGTGAGGGGCAGGAAAATCTTGAAGAAGATAACGGGGCTGGAGTTGTCAGGTCGCATCACCGTGGCCTGCACGGGTACATCGGTTACAGTGCGGACAGGCCGTCTGAACAGTCAGAATTCAGCTACGGTATGGGCTTTTATTCCGCGGTATGGCCATTGATTGCCGAACCGATTTCCGGTTTTCAGATTGGTTTGGCCGGAGCCTGGATCTCTCCCGACAATTCGGACAATAAAGATACACCGCTTGCTCCAATTGGAACACATGCTCGTGACAATTGGCCGGAACGGGGTCCCACATGGGGTAGTGTGTTTCAAACTCTTGAAGGCGGTCTGGGCTATTGGGCCAGGAATCGATTTCGCTATGGTCCGCCTAAATTCAGTATGAATGCCACGCCACAATGTTACGACTATGAGATCGGTTCGCCAGGCTGGTCTTTCTTCTACGACACTGAGGCTTTGCCCGACGATCGATTGGGGATTGCTCAATTGAGCAATTGTTTGCTCATTCCTCCCGATGCCTTACCCTTCCAGGGCAATCCGAACGGTAAATTTCTCGGGTATTCTTACATGGCTTTACCTTTTACAGACCCGACTACGGGAGATCCGCCAACGGGAGACCAGAGTTGGACCTGTTTCCTGAGTACTGCTAATTTCAAAGGGCCCATAGCTTATTATATACCGGAGACCTGGAGTAAGACCGGCAAGTTGTTCAACTACCCGTTTATTTATGGACGCGGACTGGATGCAAAACCCGGCAATATGGGCGGTGGTGCCATGGAGATCAATACTGTCCCCTGCTTTGAGTCGAGGGACAAAAAGGGGGTGACTTATTCAAAGATACCCCAGCTGCAATTCCCGGTGGATGATCAGGGCAGAACACTGCTTGTTCAGGATGTGATATATTACTCCAAGTCCGCGCTTTATGATGACTTCAAGGCCTGGCGCGACGGGGGTGAAAGTTGCTCGGGAAATTTCAATGAAAAGGGTGCGTGGAAGTCAACACTAACAACACGGACTCCCGGTTACGATCAGGCTGGTAAGAAAATAACCGGTATTGAGGATGTTTTTGATACCAGGGTGCATAGCGAAAACGTGTGGGGATTGGAATGGCTTGATGGTACGAGCGATAAATTTGGAAATTTCCCTGCTTATTTCAGGCATGAGGAAGATCGTCTGGTTGCAATACCGGCTTCGGATGTGCCTGAGGAGACAAACCTCCTGGAAAAGGAATTTGAAATTGCTGATCCGGGCGAGCCTTTCACCTCTCCGGACAAGGGTGCCTGGACCAATCCCGGTGCTGCCGCAGGTCCTTTCAAAGTGGTTCTTGCAGACGGTTCTTTAGTCACTTACTCCTGGTATCGTTTTGTGGATCAGCCATCCTTCCAGCAATATAACTTCAGCAAAGCTAAAAAAGAGAAGTTGCAAGCTTTTGTTGAGAAGATCCATGCTGAATGGACTATTGACAGAGATTACATGGCTCCGCCAACAATGGGTGAACTTGCAACGCTCGATCCGGCTCTGCTGGTTACCCCTCCCGAGGGCATGGAGGTCGGATATGTTCCCATCGTGACACGTCAGGAAGCTGCATCTAAATAATCATGTACATGGAATCAATAAAAAAAGCTGTACTCAGTAGCCTGCTAGTATTTTTGACACTTGTAAGCTACTCTCAGACAAAGGATGTAAATCCCATTGCCCACTGGAACTTTGACCTTGTTGAGGGCAATAAAGTGCTCGACGATGCCAGTGGAAAACAGGACGCTATCAGTGGTTATCATCGACTGGTCGATGGCGTAAAAGGTCAGGCAATTGTGATGGATGGGTATACCTGCTGCATATCAAGGACAGCGAATCAGGTCCCTGAATTAAAGAAGGCTTTCACAATGGAAGCCTGGGTCGCAATAGGTGCTTATCCATGGAACTGGGCACCCATTATAGCGCAGGAAAATACGGTAAGTGCAAACTCGGGTATGGATGAGGTCAGCTGGCCCGATGACATTCTGGACAACTCGCCCAGAGAAGGATTCTTTTTCGGGATCAGCCCGCAGGGCCATCTGGGTTTACACCTTGGCACCGGCCAGTGGGAAATCTGCCGTTCAGCAGACAAAGTCCCCTTGCGGAAATGGACTCACCTTGCAGCGACCTTTGACAATGAGGCCGGTGTGATTCTTTATATCAACGGGAAGAAAACAGCTGAGATGAAGCTCCAGGGAGAATTTGATCCTGCCGAATCAGAAGAGTTGAGAATCGGGATGCCGCGTCAGAAAATCGAAGCATCCGATCCTGTTCGTACATTTGCAACCCTGCCATCCTGGTATTCATTTGATGGTGTTCTTGACGAACTGCGCCTGTATAATGAGGCCCTTTCTTCGACTGCTCTTGAAAATAATTATATTTCGTCCAGGCCTGATGTGGCTGAAGGGCTTCCACCCAGGCTTATGCCTTCGGGACCTGCCGGCGAGGGGAAGTTCGGTGCCTCATATACGCATCTGAAGTATTACCCCGAGTGGGATGCCCAGTGGCGACTTTCGTCAGATCCGGATGTGGTGGTTCAATTCGATGATTCTCCCGTTCGCGTTGTGTTCTGGCGGGGAACCCGGTACGGGCCTGCATGGGTAATGGAAAATGACATATGGATGGGCGACCAGAGTATAGAAAACTTTAATGATACTGATGGCTGTATAGAACACATGCTTGATCCCCGTTGCCGTTTTTCTCATGTAAGGATAGTTGAAAACACAGATGCACGGGTGGTTGTGCATTGGCGCTACCTGCCAACCTCAGCAAATGGTAATCATTCCCAGGTTAATCCCATATCAGGCTGGGAAGACTGGGTCGATGAGTATTTTACTTTTTATCCTGACCAGAAGGGCTTTAGGAAAGTGATACTCCATTCTGATGGTGAAGCCTTATGGCCCGAAGAAGTTATTGTCCTGTGCCAGCCAGGTCAGAGACCTGAGGATATAATCGATCTTGATGCAATGACACTGGCAAACCTGAATGGTAAACAGCACACTTATTCATGGGCCGACAATTCGCCCAAATTTCGGACTGCAGGACGCTGGGAGATTGGCTCATATATTCATTTTGGAGACGCTCTGGGTGAAAAACCAAATATAATGATGGTGAACACCAAGTCATCATATAAACCATTTCAGATCTTTGAACTGGAATGTAACCTCACCTGCTTTGCCCATGAGCACCGGAAGGATGTATCACATTTTCCATGGTGGAACCATTGGCCTGTGGCGATGATCCCCTCCGACGGGCGCTATTGTCAGGCAGCCGATCGTGCCTCAAGTTTTTCACTGGCATGGGCAAGTCCCAGGCCGCATAAGGGTGAAAATAATACGTATTGGTGGACATGGATGTATGGAGCGACTAACAAAGAGATTACATCCTTAACCTCATTGGCCAGATCCTGGTCCAGACCACCAAAACTGACTATCCGTTCAGGTGCATCAGACAGTCATTTTGATTCGACACAAGGAAACTATGTCATCTCAGGTTCAGATGACAGGGAAGTTGAAAAACTCGAATTTAGCCTTGATGCATCTTCCGGTAGTCCGGTCGTA
>JAAEOI010000565.1 GCA_024244665.1 Bacteroidota bacterium
AGTTAAACTTCGGTCTGAGAGTCCAATTTTAAACGAAGAGGCGATTAAAACTGACGCAATGAAAAATACAGCAATTTGTTTTATTCTGACACTGGGCCTGATGGTTTCATTCACGGGCTGTGAAGATTACCTTGAGATTCCGGTTGAGGCCGGGCTCACCGAGGATGATATATTTTCCACGTACAAAGACTTTCAGGGATTCCAGGATCAACTACCGGTGATGATGAAAGACTATACCAGGGGCGGGGCCAGACGTGTTCATTCTTTAGGAGGAGAATGCGTTGCATATGCTGGCTTTTCCGTCACAAAGGCAAACCTCGGTCTTTATGCCAGGTCAGGGGGTGGATTAATGCAAGCCCATTCAATATTTTTTCCACACAATGAAGGTAGTGCTCACGAGGGTGCTAATTTCGGACTCTACTCACACATGTGGAAAGGAGTGCGGATTACCAACATCTGCCTTGACAAGCTAAGGACAGGCGCGCCGGCTAAAGGCACACCTGAGCAGCGGGATTGGTTAAAAGGTCAGGCTCTGTTCTACCGGGCGTTCTGGCATTATGAATTTGTAAGAATATGGGGAACAATTCCTTATGTAGATACCATTGTTGCAAGTGGTTCTGAATATGATTTTATGGAACGTCATTGGTCCTATGAAAAGGATGGAAAGACCTACAATGATTGCCAGGCTGTTTTTGAACGTATCATAGACGATATGGAAGCTGCAGCAGATCTTCTGCCTTCCGTATGGCCTGATCCCATTATTAATTGGGGACGCCCCACCAAAGCTGCTGCGCTTGGTTTTGCGGCCAAAGCAATGCATAACTCTGCCAGTCCCCTGTTTAATGAATACTCCACAGGTGTTGCGGACTATGATGATGCGCTTCTTGCACGGTGTATAGTTGCCTGCCAGGCGGTAATCGATGAAGCCAAAAGCATCATTGGCCAGCAACCTTCAGGTATGCCGCAGGTGAATCCCGATGGACTCTCCTATATGAATGATCCGGTTAATGGTGATCATTACCAACGATTATTTGTTTTAAGCGATGGAGGCATTCAGTCCGGCACCTCGGAAGTACTATGGAAAAAGCCAAATGGTGCTTTTGGTGCTGTAACGATCAGGCAGACTGCCGGACGAGCGTATGGCGATAAAAACCTGACTAATCAGGACGGTGCACAGGGAAACTGTCAGCTTGCCGATAAATTTGAAATGGCAGATGGGTCCCGTTACAGACCTGCATATGATCAGGATCCAACACGGAGATGGAAAGGCCGTGATCCCCGGTTTTATAAAGTATTCTATGTCCACGGAGATTCGGTTGGAACGAAGGTGGTTAATCAGTCATGGGGTGCGCGAGCGAAAGAATTTAATTGCTTCATCGTGCGTAAGTATTGGGACGATGGAGTAAACAATCCTGACTATGCTAGCAATGGTTATGCCACTCCATATCTGCGGTTAGCCGATATTTATCTGACCTATGCTGAAGCAGCGTACGAACTCAGTGGAAACTATAATGCTGTGGCGACAGGTGGAACGATGTCAGCAGCAGACGCACTTAACAAAGTCAGGTTAAGAGCTGGTATGCCGGATGTTGCTACCACATTGGAGACAGTTGGCGATTATAATTATCTGATGCCGTTATCTGAAGAGGATGCATATGCCGGCAACACGGATCCGTTCCGGGTACTTTACCGCAATGAACGATCCGTTGAACTGGCATATGAGGGGCAATACTGGTATGATATCCGCAGATGGAAAATCGCCCATTATAAGGACGGAACACCCATTCAAATCCTGAAATTCGATCTGGTCGGAGGCGAGGTTGACGATGCGAATGTAGTTCGTTTAAAAGCTCCGGACAGTGGAAGTTATGTGTTCAAGGATGCTCACTACTGGATGCCATTCCTAGATGATGATGTCTTTTTTGCCGAAACCTGGGAGCAAAATCCCGGATGGTAATTATATAACCTTAATTGGTAAGAAAATAATAGAATTATGAATATCAAGAAATTATTTTCATGTCTGATAATGTCCACAGCATTGTATGGACTGCTTACAGCCCAGGAGATCCAGGGCGATTTACCAGGCGCATACGATCCAGATAGCTCGGGAGCAAAAGCTAATAATGTTGACCTGGGTTTTTATGAGATAGCGAAAGACAGGATGACCGGTTCCGTAAGTGTAGTTGATGCTCAGAAAGAGTATCAAAGGGATTCGAGGACCAATATTGGTTCTGCACTAAACGGAAAGGTTGTGGGACTCTTTGATACCTATAATACCTGGGGAACCGGGAATGCAGTTGTGGTTGTTGACGGGGTGCCTCAGGATGGATTCTATTATGATTGGTTGAATGTGCTTGAAGTTGAGTCAATTGTGGTATTAAAAGATGCTGTTTCCAAGTCGATGTATGGTGCGTTGGGTGATCAGGGAGTAATCCTGGTCAATACAAAAAGAGGGAAGCCCGGAAAGACTCAGATCAGGGTGAGTGCGCAGCATTCGATTTCTCAGGCAAGGGCGCTTCCAAATTACCTCAACGCAGCAGATTATATGGAAAAATATAACGAAGCGCTGGCTAATGACGGACTGGATCCCACTTACAGTCAGGATGACATTGATATGACGCGTAGCGGAGGCTCACCGGCACTATATCCGGATAACGATTTTTATACAGAAGATTACTTGAGGAATTACACGAGCAACACAAATGTGATTTTTGACCTGTCCGGTGGTAATCAAAATGCACAGTACTATGTAAATAGTGAATGGGGACAGGGTAACGGTTGGTTGAACACGGAGATACCTGATCTCTACAATTATTTCAATTTCAGGAGTAATCTTGATTTTAAGATCAATGATTACATGAAAATGGGAGTTCAGGCTGTGGCAAGACTGACCATCTATGATGGCCCAAACGTATCCACTGCAGCCGGTGAAGATGATTTCTGGGATAAATTTTCAAACATCAAGCCCAATGCGTATCCGGTTTTATGGGATCCCAATCTGATCCAGGATGAAGCAACAAGGAATTTATTACTTGAAGAAGCAAATTTGCATGATGGGAGGGTACTGGGAGGAAATTCCACATATGCGAACAACCAGATCCTTGGAGA
>JAAEOI010000566.1 GCA_024244665.1 Bacteroidota bacterium
ATTTCATTAGAAATGTCAGGTCTGAGTATGGTTATTAAGGGAATCTGGGCTCTGAAAATATCCCAGAGAGAGAGGGCACCGGCAAAATAGGTAAAGTCGGCCTGGTGTACTTTGTTATCAGAACTACGAAAACGCCCGTCAACGTCGGAATAAGTCTGGGGGTAAAACAATGAGCGGTAAAGCATCGTATAAAACATCTCTTTATTAGCCTCATTATCATCTTCCACGGCAATGGCCGAAAGCTCTTCCTCCCATTTGTTCCGGGCACTCTTCTTCACTTCCTCAAAACTCCATCCCGGTATTTCTGCTTCAAGATTTTTCCTGGCTCCCTCCATATCCACCGGAGAGATACCTACGCGTACCAAAAGCGGTGATTCATCGGTGTTTTCAAATTCCAGAAGCATTCTTACATCTTGTCCTTCCAGGCTGCTTATCCCTTCTTCTGCCTTTTTATCATTGAAAACTTTGTAGTTTTTAATGGGTTTTGAGAACTCTGCATAAAAATGAGCATTCACTCCTTTTAACCAGCCATCAGAGATTCGGTATCCTCTTATGGTTTTCTCATCCACGACTTCAATACCAGATAGCCGTACTGTATCATAGTTCTCTTCAGAACAAACGGTACAACCGGCATTATGCCCGTGTTTCAGGTCGATTACCAGTTGCTGATTTGTGCCTGCAGGATAGGCATACTGGTGCATTCCACAACGGTTAGTAGCTGTCAGTTCCACATCAATATCCGAATCCAGTAGTTTTACTTTATAGTATCCGGGTTCTGCTTCTTCCTGTTCATGTGAGAATTCCGAATGAACCTGAGCTGGAAATTCATTGGCACTTAACAAGCCTTCTTTGTTAAGGGGAAAAAACATAATATCCTTAAAGTCTCCACAGCCGCAGCCTGACATGTGTGTGTGACTGAAGCCAAAGATTTTAAGAGTCTCCTCCATGCCGTAAATGCATCTGGCTTCCTTATCGTATTTATACCCCGAATTGTTTAAAGCCATATCGGGCCCTAATTGCACCATGCCATAGGGGACAGATGCTACAGGTACAAGATTTGCATCACCACCTGTGCCGATAAAACAATCGACGTAATCAATTTTACTTTCTTTGGTACTACACGATAGGAATGTGCCAGTAATAAAAACCAACACCGCGTAGTTGACTATTCTCCTCATATTCCCAATGCTTTTTCCAATTTTGTTACTCCGCTGTTTAATATGGTATTATGAATTTATACCTATTTCGAATAAGAAATCATTACGGCACTCAATGGTTTTAGTGTGATTTTCAATTCTTTACCGGCTTCTGCTGCCACACTGTTTCCTGCGGCATCTTTCTGAACTCTAACATCTTCTAAACCTTCAGCATCAATAATAATCTCCTGTTCATCGGGAAGGTAATTTACAAAGAATTGTGCATTCTGCCCCTTCTGGCTTTGCCAGTTAGAGGTTAACACGGTGGGGAAATTGATAGGCAATCCGGAGGGTTTAGCTACCATCGGCATATTGCTGGACCCTTCAAACGGCAAAGGTTTTATCATTCGACCGCTAACCACAAAATCCATTCCTGCATTCTTGCGCCAGGCGTTCAGATTTTTTATCAGGCTTTTCATGTATTCCTGGTTTGGGATATTTGCATCCCAGTCTGAATTCCAGGTTTGAATCATATCGCCATTTCCACGGAGGATCACGGTGAACATATCACCCGAAATAAAGGCCAGAGCCAAACGCTGCAACATATTCATCGGGCTTTTCTCCAGGTCTACGGTATGCCGCATGGAGTTCTGATTCCCCATAAAACCATTGAGGTATTCATGGTTTACATACTGATAAGCAGGAACGGGGGTCCCGAATCCAAAGTTAATTGTCGCCCGGTTGTCATTGAACAACAAATACGGAATAAAGGGCTCAGCAGCTGCAGCCTCACAACCAAGCAATGGCTTGCGTTTGCCCGACTTAAGAACAGGCATCAAAGCCTCGTATAAATCGCTCATTGCCTCCGATTGCCACTTTCCGGGGCCATATGCATGATCGTGACTGGTATCGTAACAACCGTAACAGGAACCTCCCAGGTTCTGGTCGAAATACTGAATGTAATCCACATTCCCTTTCTCTACCATTTGTGCTACCTGATCCACCACCACATCTGTTACAAATTGGTTGGTCGGGCACATATCATAGCCAAAACGCTGGCCTACTCCCGGTTGTGGTCGGGCACACACATTTACTGGTGAGAATCCACCGTCAGGTGCTTTTTTCATGATCTTTTCCAGTCCCAGTTCCTCGAACTCTTCACGCATGTTGAAGGTAGTATCGGTATTGCTTCGGATGGTATATCCTATCCCACTGGCGTATAGTCCAATATAGTTACCTTTGTCGTGTAGTCTTTTCACAAACTTGTCGAAGTTTTCAGTACCTCCATAAGGAGGCCAGGCATAGGGTGGAGCCCAGGGAGCGCTTCCTTCCCAGTGCATTAACAGCGACATCACTTTACTGTCAAAAGCCTGCCCCAGGCCCTCAAGGATGGGCAGTGCCCTGGTATAAGGATAAAGCGCATTGGGCGGCATGGTACCATCATCCATATCATGCTCTCCCCTGACCGGATAAGTGACTACCACCGGTGACTCAAAATACCAATCTGGCAAGTCTTTATTGTCGACAAGTTTTGCAGGACGCGGTATTTTTGAAGATTCTGACCAATCTCTGTAAATATCGGCGGCATCGTACCAATCGCCATCAAAAGTTCCCAGGACTACATCATAGGGTAATTTATAGGTTCCTTTGCCTGCTCCTTCAGTGAAGAGGTGGTACTCCATCTTAATGCCATTTTCCCCGGCCCTGCAATATTCAATTCCTTTTACATTAAATTGATCATCATGTGTAGCCATGTATAAACCACCTTCGTTTGAGTAGTAAGCCATGAACTGCATCTGTGCAGATGAAGGATATAATCCGATCCAGCCTAAAAGGTTGGGATGTTCGATGGGTCGGTATTTACGTATGCCTTCTTCCCTTACCTTCATATCCTCCACCAAAACACCTTCCTGAGCCGGCCAGAAAATGCGACTGTCTCCACCGGTAGCTACCAGGTCGTTTGGCACTACCACATTTGGAAAATCAATATAATCCATCAGGTATTCCGTGTTGTTATCCACTTCTATATTCCAGTTCATGAATGGAGAACCTTCAGACACATCAACTGATACCATGGCAGAGATATCCATCCCTTCAAATTGAGAATAAGCTATGGTTATTTTGTTTTCTGCCTGAGAAATTTCACACTTTGCCGCATGGTTGCTGTTGGTCCTTATGACCTCACCGCCATTTGACTTATCCAGAAAACAGATTTCAAATAAGGCATGCTCTGCATTGTCAGCGGCAATCATACTTTTACCATTCTTTTCAATGGACTCTATCGCCCCGTTTTGCTTGTTCAGGGTGAGTTTGTAATAACTGTTCTCATAGCTAACCTGGCTGCCCTGGCTACAACTATAAAGAAGTAGAGTCGCTGAAATTGCGATCAGGTAATTGAAAATCCTATTTTTCATTTTCTAAATATTAAATGGTTTAGGTGACTTGTTTTTATCTTGTTATATTCTTATTCGCTTCAAAAAACTTCTTGTAAAACTTCCAGCTTCATATACTGATCACCCACGGTTGGAGCTAACATTCCACCCTCTCCCCACTCATTCCATGCATAAATGGTGAAAGCTTTTTGAGTGGTGCCATCTTTTCGGGGGAATCCCAGGTTGGTGGACTTCAGTAAATCATTTTTTAGTTCCCTGAGGCTTGATTTCCACTCTTTTCTTGTTGGGAAACTAAACGCTGCCCTTGGGTCACCCCATGGTCTGGGATTCCAACCGGCGGGAAAATAGGGAGTCCAGGAGAGGGCATCATTCCTTCTTAAATCACGCATCTCTTTTGCTCTGGCGGCCAATATTTGATATGAGTAATCCGTCTCCTTTTGTGGTAGTTCTGTAGGGTCCATATATTGCATGGTGCCATCAATTCCTGATTGGACAAAAACATGTTTACTGTCAACAGGCACCACACCATAAGTTCCAACCGTGATCAGTAACTCACCAACACCTGCCTCTTTTGCTTTTTGTCGCATGCGCTGAATAATTTGGGTGGAGCGCTCCACATCTGTTCTATTATCCAGGTGAAACTGATCGCCCCCGTGAATCTTCACAACGGCCCTTCCATCCACCCGCAGGTAACTGGCATGTTTCATGGCTTTTATACAAACATCCATGCAATTATCCCAGTCTTCATCCGTAATGATGGCAAATGGTGAATGGTTGCAGAGCTCCACCATAAATTTCATTTTTCCCGAATTGGGGGATTGCATGAATTGATCCAGCCCGGCGTTTAACAGGTCACAATTGCCCTTTTCTTTTAATTGTCCGGGGTAGTACCAGAGAATCGAAAAGAAATCCACCCCGTAGGCTGAAGCAGCCTCGATCTCCTTATCCATGGTTTCCTGGCTGTTGTACTCTCCCAACAGTGGAATCCTATCAGGATATTGTGATCTCCAATCCTTACCCTGTCGTTCCCATTTATTGGGTGATTCTTTCCACCATCCGTTAAAATATTCTACCCCGACCAGAATTGAATTATCTATTG
>JAAEOI010000567.1 GCA_024244665.1 Bacteroidota bacterium
ATAATATGTGCACTGCCATCGATGGGGGATAAGCCAGGAGAATCAAAAAGGTCACGTTTAACTTTTAGGTACCCGTAATTGTCAGTCGCCCAGCTACGCCACTTATTTAAAAACTGCCGGCTATCCTCCCGGGACAACATCCTGTAACCTGGTCCTATTTGACAGTAGGCAGTTGTACTAATGGAACTTAATACGTTAATGCGGAAATCTTTTGCATCAGCTCCGAAAATGGCCGCGTAATTCTTATATACCGGCCTGAAACGATCATTCTGGTTATGCCAGGTCTGGAAGCGGTTCATAAGCGCACCACTGGATTCGTAATAATTATCGGCAGAATTAAAACTCCGCAAGGCCCATGGCTCACCGCGTTTGAGCCCATAATAGGGTTCCAGGCACACATCGGGGTGCCGGCTGCGCAATTCCTGAAGCAGGTTCATGATATTTTTCCATTCTTTATAAAAATTGTCCCCGGGCAGGTGTCCGTGATTCTCAGCGTAGCAGGCATCCATACCCAGGCCTTCCTCTCCAGGCCTGTAATAGGGGACTTCCCAATAACTCATCCAGCGTCCGTCAAATCCCCACCAGCGTGGTTTGAATTTGCTGAATACATGGTCGAGAATATTTAAGGCATGATTCATATATTCATCGGAAGCAGGACAATCCACCCGGGCACCAAACAGATACTC
The DNA here is from genome assembly GCA_024244665.1 of Bacteroidota bacterium. Next base: position 687 of record JAAEOI010000567.1, read on the forward strand.
CGTCACCTTGCCATTTTTATCAATGGAAGCCCATTCCGGATGTTTATCGAAAAAGAGACCGGGCACAGAGAAACTGGATACGTGTACACCAATTTCACGGCCATAGGTATAGAATGTTTCCATGGCAGGAGGTAAAAGGAATTCACCGGTAAACTCATTAGGCTGGAATTTATCCAGGGACACCTCTTCGTGATTGGCATGTAGGCCTGCGGCCGGACCGGCAGGTCCAGGCATGCCAGCAATCCCTCTGTCCCCGGGAAAGCCCAGGGGTTCTGTCCGCATTTGAACAAGATAAGGCGTATTCAGGGGATGATTTCCTCTGCCGTACCAGGTGTGGGCCGTCATGATATCGTGAACACCGGCCCGTTTGAGTGTATCCAGGATCTCTGGTTTGGGATCCCAGAGACCGGCCCACCAGCCATTCTGCCAGATCCAGTAACCCTCCTCCGGCAGGGGCAGATCATCCGGAAAGATGCGTGTCATGAATTCCTGCATGGCCCAGACCTCCCCCCAGTCTAAAATTTCTGACTTCACCGCAGCTGCTGGGATCGTATTGTCTTTAAAATGCTGGTGCAGTCCGCCGGCAAAACCCAGATAGGGAGTCGGCACCTCACCGGGATATGGCCCCTGCGAGTAGCGGTGGATGCCTTCCCGGCGAAAGGTTCCAAGGAAATATTTCTCGCTCACAAA
>JAAEOI010000568.1 GCA_024244665.1 Bacteroidota bacterium
GAGAATAATGCGGCTGATCACCCCTATATCCAGACGGCACAGCTCAACGGGAAGGAATGGAATAGCGTAAGCTTTTCCCACGAGACTTTCGCCCGGGGCGGAGAGCTCAGAATTAGTTTAGGGAAGAATCCCAACAGGGATTGGGGACGCTAGTGGTAAATAATAGCAAAATATTAATGTTTAATTATTCCTCTGGTTCTATATTGTGCCGCTCATGTTGAACTTCAGGAAGCCGGGTGTCCTGTTGTTGAAATCAACAGGGTTTTTTATACCTGAAAAATTGAACAAATGAATAAACAAATATTGTATTTTGCCGCAACCACAGGCCTGATCTTTCTTCTTAGTACGGGCTCTAAATCCCAACCTCAATTATATGTAGGAGGGGAAAAACAAGTGGTTGATTATGTGAACCCATACATGGGAAACATCAGCCATCTGCTGGTACCTACATTCCCCACCATTCACCTTCCCAACAGCATGCTGCGGGTTTACCCGGAACGAAGAGACTATACCGGGGTTATGTTGCATGGCCTTCCCCTGGTAGTGACCAGCCACAGGGGCAGTTCTGCTTTCAATATGAGTCCGTTCCAGGGGGATGCGGACAAACTGAGTCCGGTTATTGATTATAGTTATGACCAGGAGAATCTTACACCATATTCCTATTCGGTCTACCTTGATGAAATAGAGGTCCAGGTCGATTACGGTTTGTCTCATCAATCTGCAGTTTATGATCTGGAATTTGAACAGGATGCTCCCGTAGATCTGATTCTGAACTCCATCATGGGAGAGATGAGATGGGATGGCAAGGCAGTGAGCGGATTCCAGGTCATTGAGAATGATACACGGGTTTATATCTACCTCCTCCCTGAAACAGCTCCCAAGGAGGTCGGTGCACTGGTAGACGGAACATTCCGGGATGCTGTCAGGGTTGAAGGACAGAATGCCTGCCTGGTATTGAAGTACCCTCAGGGGACCAGTGTGCTGCAGGTGAAATACGGCATATCCTTTATCGATGAAGCGCAGGCCCGGGCAAACATGGAACGTGAAGTGCTTGGCAAAACAGTGAAAGAACTGCAATCAGACGGACGTAAGACCTGGAATGCTGCCCTTGAGAAAATACAGCTTACGGGTGGGTCCGATGATGACCTGGCTGTATTCTATACTTCCCTCTACCGTTGTTATGAACGACCGGTATGCATTTCGGAAGACGGACGATACTACAGTGCCTTTGACGGTCAGGTCCATGAGGACAAAGGCAGGCCCTTTTACACGGACGACTGGATCTGGGATTCTTATCGTGCCCACCATCCCCTGCGTATTCTTCTTGATCCGGAACAGGAGGAAGATATCCTCCACTCCTTTGTATTGATGTCAGAACAGATGGAGCGATTCTGGTGGCCTACCTTCCCGGAGATAACAGGAGACAGCCGGCGCATGAACTCTAACCATGGAGTAGCTTCCGTAATCGATGCCCATAGAAAAGGGCTGGGGAATTTTGACCTGGAAAAAGCGTACGATGCGACCCGGGGCGCCATTATGGAAAAAACCCTGGCTCCCTGGTCGGGACTGCCCGGCGGACAACTGGATGCATTTTACCATGAAAAGGGCTACATCCCGGCATTATACGAGGGGGAAGTAGAGACCATCCCTGAAGTGGATGCTTTCGAGCGCCGTCAACCGGTAGCTGTCACCCTGGGGACCTCATACGACCAGTGGTGTCTGGCTCAACTGGCAGAGGAGCTTGGGAAGACCGGGGATGCAGCTTATTTCATGGAGGCTTCACTCAATTACCGGAAGCTCTTCAACCAGGATACCAGGTTCTTTCATCCGAGAGACTGGGATGGCAATTTCATCGAGCCCTTCGATTACAGATATTCCGGAGGAATGGGAGCCCGCGGCTATTACGGGGAGAACAATGCCTGGGTATACCGCTGGGATGTGCAGCACAACATCCCGGATCTGATTCAACTGATGGGTGGGGATGAGTCTTTCACGGAGGAGCTGGATGCCATGTTTGCAGAACCCCTGGGGAGAAGCAAATACCTGTTTTATTCCCAGCTCCCGGATCATACCGGGAACGTGGGTCAGTTTTCCATGGCTAATGAGCCCTCCCTGCATGTGCCCTATCTGTACAACTATGCAGGTCAGCCCTGGAAGACGCAAAAATCCATACGAAAATTGCTGCATGAGTGGTTTCGTAACGATTTAATGGGAGTACCCGGTGATGAAGATGGAGGAGGTATGTCAGCATTTGTGGTTTTCAGCCAGATGGGATTCTACCCTGTAACGCCTGGAGATCCGCTCTATACCATCGGGAGTCCAGTCTTTGAGCAGGTCTCGCTCGACCTGGGTAATGGCCAACGATTTGAAATTGAGGCCCGGAATGCATCCCCGGAAAACAAGTATATCCAGTCTGCTACCCTGAATGGCGAAACACTGGAAACTCCATGGATTACTCATGAGGCCCTGATAAGCGGTGGAAGACTGGTATTCGAAATGGGGCCAAAAGCCAATAAGTCGTGGGGAGCTGTTGCTAAATAATTGTCACCTCGCCTCGCTGGCGGGGAGATGATATTTCAGATGCTAAAGGACGAATTTGCGTTTAGTGCACCTGTTGCGGACAGATTGGTTTCAGGATCGTTTTAGGAAAACAACGCTCATCGAATTGAAAGATTTAGAACCCATGAGGGACACCATGAAGAATCACACTATGAAGTTTGCAGGCGCACTGGTTTTTATTTTGACAGTAATTTCCTGTAATCCAAACAGACAGTCCGGAACTGTTGACAAACCCGTCAATGTAATTGTAATCATGGCAGATGATCTGGGCTACGAAACGATTGGTGCATACGGTGGCATTTCTTACCGTACTCCTGAAATAGACCGTATGGCATCTGAAGGAATGCGATTTGATCATTGTTATGCCCAGCCCCTCTGTACTCCCAGCCGGGTACAATTAATGACAGGTATTTATAACGTGCGTAATTACATTCGTTTTGGATTGTTGGATACGAGTCAAACAACTTTTGGCCATTTGTTCAGAAATGCAGGCTATGCTACCTGTATTGTCGGCAAATGGCAATTAGGAAAAGACCCATCGGGTCCTCAGTATGCGGGATTTGATAAGCACTGTTTGTGGCAGGTTCGGGGAGGAAGAGTGGACTCTGCCGGGCGGGACACCCGTTATTCCAAGCCGGTTCTTGAAGTGGATGGAACACTAAAAACGTATGCCGAAACAGATTATGGTCCGGAGATCGTGAGTGAATATGGCCTGGATTTCATTGAAAGAAGTCATCGGGAAGGTAAACCATTCCTTCTATACTATCCGATGATTCTCACCCATTGCCCCTTTAGCCCTACTCCTGACTCTCCTGAATGGATTCAAGACGACTCAACGGTTATGACCTACAAAGGGCAGGCTCATTATTTTGAAGATATGATGGGTGAAACGGACAGAATAATTGGAAAGATACTCCGGAAATTGGATGAACTGGGCATTCAAAACAACACCATTGTTATATTCACAGGAGACAATGGAACAGATACACCAGTTATTTCCGTAGTGAACGGCCGGGAGGTTGCCGGGGCAAAAGGTCAATCCACGGATGCCGGCACCCGTGTTCCTTTAATCGCACATTGGCCAGGGGTGGTTGAGGCTGGTTCGATTGATACCAGTTTAATAGACTTCAGCGATTTGCTACCTACCATTTGTGAAGCAGCTAATATTGAAGTTAAGGATACCCTGGATATTGATGGACGAAGTTTTTTTCCGCAATTACGTGGTGAAGAAGGGGGAGTCAGAAAATGGATATATAGCTGGTATTCAGTACAGGGTGAAGTCAGCAAGGCAAGAGTATTTGCCCGAAACCACCGCTACAAGTTGTATGAATCAGGAGAATTTTATGAAATTCCCCGGGATTATGAAGAGCTGAATCCTCTTAAATTTGAAGAACTGGATCCGGAAGCGAAAGGTGTTTACCAAATGCTTGAAGATGTGCTGGATAATTATAAAGACAAAAGGTTGGACAGAATTCCATAGAACAAAATAATAAAGCAGATATGTTACAGGGAAAATCAATTGGAAGAATAATTGTATTTCTTGCCATAGCCGGGATGGCATTCTCAGCCATGGCCCAGGAAAATCCGCAAAGGCCGAATATCATATTCATCCTGGCTGATGATTTTGGATACGGCAGCTTAAACTCCTATGGGGCCGATCCGGATCTGCTTCGGACCCCGCACATTGACAGAATTGCCGAAAAGGGAATGCTGTTCACCGATGCAAGCACTCCTGCATCCATCTGTACCCCTACCCGTTACGGCTTCCTGACGGGGCAATATTCCTGGAGGTCACCGCTGAAATATGGGGTAACACATCCTCTGGGTGACCTGCTTCCGGATCCGGAAAGAACCACTGTGGCTGATTGGTTAAAGGAGAGAGGCTATCATACTGCAGCTGTTGGGAAATGGCATTTAGGCTACGGTCACGGGCTCAATCAGGATCCCATGGCATATACCGGGAAACTATCTCCAGGGCCCCTGGATTTAGGTTTTGATTATCATTTTGGAGTACCACAGAATCATGATGACAAATTGGGGGTATATATTGAAAACGATCAAATTTACGGCATCAGGAGTGATCGCATACAGCCCTATTCGCGGTCCTATTACGGAGATCGCTACATTGGCTACGATGCACCCCAGAGAATTAACGAGGAGGTGATGGAGGTCCTGACAGAAAAATCTATCAACTGGATTAAACAACAAAGCAGTGAAGATCCTTTCTTCTTATATTTTGCATCTATAGCGGTTCACCATCCCAGCACACCTTCGGCCCATATGCGCGGAATGAGCGATTGTGGGCCCTATGGCGATTTCATCCAGGATATGGATATGAGTGTGGGTCGGATCATTGAAACCCTGGAGTATATGAATCTGATGGAGAATACAGTGATCATCTTTACCAGCGATAACGGGGGTGATATTCCCGGGCCTCACAGGCCTGAGGCTCCTGAGCGACTGGCCCAGAAAAATGGACTGAAAATTAACGGTGAGCTGCGGGGTGATAAGCATACCATTTACCAGGGAGGATGCAATGTTCCCTTCATAGTATCCTGGCCGGGCATGGTTGAGGAGGGATCAGTCTCTGATGATATGGTCAACCTCCTGGACATATTTGCCACCGTGTGCGATATCACTGAGGGCAGTGTCCCTGCATCAAAAGATGTAGCTCCGGATAGCTATAGTTTTCTGCCCTCACTGCTGGGCAAAGGCAATCCCAATCCACGAACTTCCATGGTAACTGCCGATGCCAACGGGATGCATGCCCTTCGGGATGGAAACTGGAAATTTATTGATGATACCCCTCCCGAGGGTTTTCCTGAGGAGAGGCTGGAGAAATTAAAGGACTTTGAAGCCCGGTTATATGATCTGGCGAAGGATCCGGGTGAGACCACAAACCTTATCCAGACCAATCCAGACATGGCCCTTAAGCTTTCGGAGAAGCTGAACAAGATAAGAAAGGGTGACTCTACCAGGTAAAACTCCTGAAACAGCATAATCAAAAAAATGAGAAACAAATTCACAGTTTTACCGGCAATAATCTTTACTCTGTTTTTGATTCAGGCAGGTAGTTTTGCACAAGACCATGATCAAGTGACGGGCATCGTGTTTCATGATCTGAATACCAATGGTATATTGGATGAAAATGAACCGGGGATTGCTGATGTGGTCGTTTCAAATCAGCTTGAAGCGGTAAAAACCGATTCCAGAGGCAGGTATTCACTGCCGGCAACCGACAGGACCATAATATTCGTGTCAAAGCCAAGTGCTTTCACTGTTCCTCTCGATGAAAATAATTTACCCCAATTCTATTACATCCATCAGCCAGGGGGGTCACCCGAAGGGCTTGATTATACGGGCATTTCGCCCACTGGAGACCTGCCTGAGAGCCTGGATTTTGCACTGATATCATCGGAACAAAAAGATGAATTTAATGTAATTGTGACCGGCGATCCGCAACCCTATACAGCCGAACAGGTAAATTACTACCTGAATGACATCGTTACCGAGATGTTGAGCTACGATGCAGATTTCTATCTTGCCCTGGGTGACCTGGTTGATGATGATTTAAACCTTTATGACCAACTTAACGAGGGAGTCAGGCATCTTGAACTACCGGCTTACAATGTGATCGGAAATCACGACATGAATTTGAAAGCCAAAAGCAACAGCTTCAAAGCAGAAACATTCCGAACGGTATTCGGACCGGACTATTACTCCTTTAATAAAGGGCAGGTGCATTTTTTGGTTCTGAATTCCATACAGTATGAGGGATGGAACAAAAAGGAAGATACACAAGGCAGGTATTTCGGTGGTTTTGATTACAAACAACTAGAATGGATGGCGAATGACCTGAAATTTGTCCCTGATGATCATTTGCTTGTTCTCATCACACATATCCCAATCCTTGACGGTCCCATGAAAAAGGAGACTATAGAGAAGGTATTTGATATTTTGAAAAACAGAAAACATCTATTGGCTCTTGCCGGGCACCAGCATAAGATCGTAAACGGGAATTATGGTGAAAAGGAACACTGGACCCAGCCGGTACACTTTCCCTATCTTGTAGCTGGTGCAGCCTGTGGATCATGGTGGTCGAAGGTGAAGGATGAGCGCGGTATTCCATTAGCCGTGGCACAGGATGGTACACCAAACGGTTTCTTTGTTTTTAATTTCAAGGACAATACCTACAGCTTTAAATTTCATCC
>JAAEOI010000569.1 GCA_024244665.1 Bacteroidota bacterium
CACCACCTACAAAAACATCCTCCCCGTCACACACAGCGTCAACATCTATCTCAATAGCACCCTCCAGAAATTTATCAATTAACACCGGATGCTCAGGAGAAACATCAACGGCATGTAGCATATACTCTTCAAGCTCTCCTTCATCAAATACAACCCTCATGGCCCTGCCTCCCAAAACATAAGATGGCCGAATCAAAACAGGATAACCTATTGAATCCGCGACTTCCCTGGCTTCTGTGAATGACCTGGCATTGCCGTTGTTCGGCTGTAGAAGGCCGAGCCTGGACAGTAATTCAGCAAACCGTTCCCGGTTTTCCGCCATATCAATACTGTCTGGTGAAGTGCCAAGGATCTTAACTCCCGCATTGGCCAGCGGTACGGCCAGCTTCAAAGGGGTCTGGCCGCCAAACTGTACAATAACACCTTCAGGTTTTTCTTTTTCAACGATTTCAAAGACATCCTCAAAGGTAAGGGGCTCAAAATATAATCTATCAGAAATATCGTAATCAGTACTTACAGTCTCAGGATTACAATTAATCATTATTGTTTCAAATCCCATTTCTCTCAATGCCAAAACACCATGCACACAACAGTAGTCAAATTCGATACCCTGGCCAATACGGTTAGGACCACTTCCCAGAATAATTATCTTCTTCTTTGTCGTTGGGTCTGCTTCACATTCCGCCTCGTAGGTGGAATACAGGTAAGGTGTGTATGCCTGAAATTCTGCAGCACAGGTATCCACTACTTTGAACACGGGACGAATGCCATTCTTCCAACGACAGTTCCGAACATCGGATTCACTCGTGTTCAGCAAATCTGCCAACCGAATGTCTGAAATACCAAATTGTTTTGCTTTCTTTAAAAGGCCGAGGTCTATCATAGACCCATTATCTCCCACTGAAGAGGAAGGCAGCCCCCCTGAGTTGTGCTGGCTTTTAATCTCTAGTTCAAGTTTAAGAATTTGTTCAATATTATAAAGGAACCATTTATCTACCCTGGTAACTTCATGGATCTCGTCGATAGTCATCCCCATACGCATACCGTCTACAACAGACCATAACCTGTCCCACGATGGATTTAACAGATGCTTCTTTATGAATTCCTTTTTCTCCGAATCATCCGGAAAAGCCTTGCCCTGATGACCACCTAAACCATCACGGCTAATTTCCAGTGACCTGATTGCCTTCCCTAAGGATTCTTTAAATGTGCGCCCTATGGCCATTACTTCACCAACCGACTTCATGTGTGTCGTAAGTACCTGATCGGCATCAGGGAATTTTTCAAAGTTGAATTTCGGGATTTTAACTACACAATAATCTATGGAAGGTTCGAATGAAGCCGGTGTATAACGGGTAATATCGTTGGGGATTTCATCAAGTGTATAGCCAACTGCCAGTTTCGCGGCGATCTTCGCGATAGGAAAACCTGTTGCCTTTGAAGCCAGTGCAGAGCTCCTCGACACCCTTGGATTCATTTCAATAGCAATCATTTCACCGTCAGACGGATTGATAGCAAATTGAACATTAGACCCTCCGGTTTCAACCCCTATTTCACGAATAATCTTGATTGCTGCGTCTCTCATTATTTGATATTCTTTGTCGGTAAGTGTCTGTGCCGGAGCCACGGTTATGCTGTCACCTGTATGCACTCCCATAGGATCAAGATTTTCTATAGAGCAGATTATAACAACATTGTCCTTTTTGTCTCTCATTACCTCCAG
>JAAEOI010000570.1 GCA_024244665.1 Bacteroidota bacterium
GTGTGTCCGGTAGAGGCAATCAGCCCTGAATAAGGACTGTTTAACAACTATTTAAAGGCTGCCCCCGGGCGGCCTTTTTTTTTGTCCTTTCGAACAAAACAGGGTTTAGCCTCCTTTACCTGAAATGTTATAACTTTGATTTGAACGTGAAGCTAAGGAAGAAAATATTCGACGTCATTTTTGGCACTGATACCCCTGCCGGGAAAAGATTCGACGTGATCCTGCTCACCATGATCATTACCAGTGTCACCGTAGTGATCCTGGAGAGTGTATCAACCATAAGGGACAGCTATCATGAACTGTTTTTAAACGTAGAGTGGGTATTCACCATCATTTTCACAATTGAATATCTGCTCCGGATATATTCATCACCCCGCCCCCTGAAGTACATCACAAGTTTTTATGGTGTAGTCGACCTGTTGGCCATCCTTCCCACCTTTCTTGGTTTTCTGTTTGACCAGTCAACCTTCCTCCTGACCATAAGGGCCATGCGCTTACTGAGGATGTTCAGGGTTTTCAAACTGGGACGTTACCTCAGGGAGGCTGCTGTCCTGGTAAAGGCCCTGCAACTGAGCATCCATAAGATCATTGTCTTCTTCGGGGTTGTCATGACACTTGTTTTGATCCTGGGATCCATGCTCTACATGATTGAAGGTGAGGAGAACGGATTCACCTCCATACCCCAGAGTGTCTACTGGGCTATTGTAACCATCACCACTGTCGGGTATGGAGATATAGCGCCAGCCACCGTACTGGGTAAAATTCTTGCCTCCATTGCCATGCTTACCGGTTACTCCATCATTGCGGTCCCCACCGGGATCATATCCGTTGAGATTGGGAAAGCAGTAATATCCAGCCGGAAAGAGAATCGCCGTATTTGCGTGGAATGCGGATGTAAGCAGCATGATGAGGATGCAAAACACTGCAAGGTTTGCGGTAAACCATTGAAGGAATCTGTATGATGAAACCTGCCTTGATGGCAATCCTGGTCTTTCTGACAGCAAGCTTCCTGGAGGCTCAGGATGATCACTGATGTCGGGTTTGGAAGTATCCTTAACCAGGTGGAAGACTAGGGATTGTACTTCGACAGGCGGAGCACCTCCTGGTAGTTCCGTTGCGACATAACCTGGCCCAGGGAGAGTTTCGGATTCCGGTCCACAAAGGCCCGGACAATCTGCAGCCCCTGCCAGACAGCGGCACGTCCCGGGGACTCAATTGTGAAGAACTGCGTGTAAGGGGCATCATCGGTCAGCTTCCGCATATTCATCGGATCGGTGGAGAAGAGTAGCTTCTCCTCCACCAGGAAGGTCCACATCTGCTTTTCGTTGTTCCTGCACCAAAGCATCTGCTCACCGGTAAAACCCATTTTGAACTGCTCCTCTACCAGGGGGTACATGGCATCCACGAACCAGGCAAGCATTCCTTTATGGATCATCCGGTTCAGCACGTTGTCAAGCGAATCGTTATAGGGATAGATCTGTGTGGCCCAGGCCATCATTACATCAAGGGGGATCCGCTCCGGCACCTTTTTTTCTGCAAGGTAACGCGGAGTACCCATCTGCTGGTAGTAGGGGCAATCGGCTCCAAGGTACTGATCCAACCCCACTCCCACGAAACGGCCCACCGTGAAGAGCCCCAGGTTAAACCTGCTCACATAACCCACAACCCTCGGAAGGATTGAATCGGGATTGTGGTAGAGATAGTGCCTGAAGCCACCTGAAAGCTCATTATTGATCTCATCCATATCATCAAATATCTCTCTCGTATACTCAAACACTTCCCGGTTGAGGGGATCATTGATAAACATGGAGAGGTAGGAGGAGTAGCGCTTCGCTGAAGCGCTGCCGATATTGACGACATGTACATTAAACACATCGAAGAAATCCCCGTACTTTGAATATATGACCCCGACAGTGCTATCAACCGAGTCGGAAGAGACCCCGAATAAGCTGATATCAAATCGTTCCACCTCAACATCTGCGTCAATTCCTGAAACATCCACATCAAGGGAATTCCCTGCGCATCCGATGAACAAAAGGAAAAAACCGCACAGAAAAAGCAACATCCATTGAAAAGGTCTCATCATAATATGTAAATTTGAAATATGATCTACTTTGCAAAATTAGAAAATATGCTTTGGTTTAACCGGATATTTTTAATCATTGCCCTTGTAATCTCATTCCAGGCAGTGAACGGACAGAGCAAAATACGCTTCAACGTGCATTTCGACCCCCAGTTTGCCTGGCTCAGTTCATCGGACCATGATAAGGTTAACCCGGACGGCTCAATCTTTCACATGCAGGCAGGTATCCAGATGGACTATTTCTTTCAGGAGAACTACGCATTTGTCCTCGGATTCGGTATTAACAACCTGGGGGGCAACTTACAATATTCAGACACTACGTTTTACGAAAATGATAGTCAGCCGGTAGTCATTGAACCCGGTCAGAGTGTGAAGATGAACCTTCAGTACCTGGAGATACCCCTGGGACTAAAACTGAAAACCGAGGAGCTGGGATATGGCACCTTCTATCTACAGTTGGGATTCAATCCAATGTTCAACATCAATGCTCATATCTCAACAAAGGACGGAACTTTTGACAAAGAGCTTATTAAAGACAGTGTCAAATCGTTCAGTCTGGGATACCACGTGGGAGCCGGAATCGAATACCGACTTGGGGGGAATACAGCGGCCATAGGAGGGATCAGATGGACCTCCGGTTTAACCAACATAACCGAACAGGACGGGGCAAATCTCTCACCAAATTCAATCTCCATTCACCTGGGAATTCTCTTCTGACCACCCATGAAAATTGCCATAGCACAACTCAACTACCTCATTGGGGATTTCGAAGGGAACCTTGCGAATATCATCAGTGCAGTGAACAGGGCCACTGATGAGGGAGCCGACCTGGTCCTCTTCTCCGAGCTCTCTATATGCGGCTATCCCCCCCTCGATTTGCTTGAACGAAAAGAATTCATTGCTAAAAGCAATCAATCGTTGCTGAAACTGGCTACATCCATCGATCCGAAAACAGGGGTTTTAATCGGGGCACCTGAATTCAATCCTGATAAAAGGGGGAAGCTCCTTTTTAACAGTGTCAGCTTCCTTCTTGGCGGTGAAATCAAGCAGATTTTCAGAAAAACGCTTCTACCCACCTACGATATCTTTGACGAATACAGGTATTTTGAGCCCAACCGGGAATTCAATATCCTTGAATATAGAGGTAAAAAACTGGCCATTACCATCTGTGAGGACCTCTGGGATGAGCAGCCTTTTGAGAGCGAATTCTCAAGGAGCCGGCTCTACAATACCAGTCCGCTTGATGAGCTGATGAAATTCGATCCGGATGCAATTATTAACCTGGCTGCATCCCCTTTCTCACATCGGAAAATGGGGGTGAAGCAATCTATTTTTACCGGGAAAGCAAAGCGTCATTCACTCCCTCTGATCTACTGTAACCAGGCAGGAGCCCAGACAGAGCTAATCTTTGAAGGTGGCTCAATGGCCATCAATGCAAAAGGTGAGGTAGCCCGGAGGCTCAGCTTCTTCAGGGAGGATTTTGAAGTGGTGGAACTGGAAGAGCTGGAAGTGTCAGAACCTGACTCTGCCACAGGTGCGATTCCAGACCGCATGGAGATGGTTCATTTAGCCCTGGTCTGTGGTGTCAGGGACTATTTTGGAAAAATGGGTTTCCCTACTGCAACCCTTGGTCTTTCCGGAGGTATCGATTCCGCAGTGACTCTGGTCCTGGCAGCGGAAGCACTCGGTCCCGAAAACCTCCATGTCCTGCTGCTCCCATCTCAATATTCCTCTGGCCACAGCGTGGATGATTCTGTAAAACTGACTGAGAACCTGGGAGTAGGATACGATATCATTCCCATCGAAAGCCTGTTTAACCAGTTCAGGTCATCACTTCAGGACCTCTTCAGTGATCAGAAAGAGGATGTCACGGAAGAGAATATCCAGGCCAGGATCAGGGGAACTCTTTTAATGGCACTATCCAACAAGTTTGGCAATATCCTGCTGAACACAAGCAACAAAAGTGAAACCGCTGTGGGGTACGGCACTCTATACGGGGACATGAGCGGCGGGCTTTCAGTTCTGGGGGATGTTTACAAGACCGATGTCTATACCCTGGCCTTACATCTGAACCTGAAAGAGGAGATCATCCCCGAGAATATTATTACAAAACCTCCCTCAGCCGAGCTCCGGCCCGACCAGAAGGATTCCGACTCTTTACCACCCTACGATTTACTGGACCATATCCTTGAATCATACATCGAAAAACAGCAGTCTCCGGAAAAAATGGCGCAATCAGGAATTGACAAAGAACTTATTTCCAGAATTATAAGAATGGTTGACCGGAATGAATATAAGCGCTATCAGACACCACCCATTCTCAGGATCTCCTCCAAAGCATTCGGTGTCGGGAGACGTCTTCCCCTTGTTGCCAGATATGGGTAGGCTTTTAAGAGCGGGGATTGATATTTTTTTCTACTTTTGATGTTATTCAACATTATACGACAAAACAATTAAACGATAATGCAGGAAAGGAACTACAATGCAGATGATTGTATAGACAATCCAAAATCTGTATTTACGGTGCTTACTCCCAAAGAGAAGGAATTCCTGAAGCAAAATTACACCTGTGCCTTCTATAAAAAGGGGGAGATCATTTTCAAAGAGGGGGATAAACCCATGGGATTGATGATCCTGGCGGAAGGAAAGGCGAAGATTTTTAAGGAGGGCGTCGGCGGAAGGGAACAGATCGTAAGAATGGCCAAACCGGTAGGTTTTATTGGGTACAGGGCCCTTTTTGCAGAAGAGAACCATACAGCCACTGCAGTGGCAATTGAAGATTGTGTCTCATGCATTGTTGACAAAGAGAGTGTTTACCGGGTCATCCGGAGCAACGCCGAACTCAGCGTCAGCATCATTCAGTCGTTTGCTTCAGAACTGGGCTTTTCGCACGACAGGACCGTCACACTGACCCAGAAACACATTCGTGGCAGACTGGCAGAATCGCTCATTTTCCTGAAGAACACATACGGGTATGAGGATGACGGGCTTACCATCAAAATCTATCTCTCGCGCGAAGATGTGGCTAACCTGTCCAACATGACCACCTCTAACGCCATCCGGACACTCTCCACCTTTGCCCAGGAAGGGGTTATTTCCATTGACGGCCGAAAGATCCGGATCCTGGACCTGCACAAACTGGAACGCATCAGCGATCTGGGATAAGAGATGACATTTCCGGAACGCATCCTGTATCTGCTCTCGGATCTCCTTTACCTGCTCATGTACCATGTGGCAGGGTACAGAAAAGAGGTGGTATTTGACAACCTTGGCAAAGCCTTCCCGGAGTATGATAATGCCGAAATCAGGCGAATTGCAAAAAAGTTTTATCGCCACCTGTGTGACCTGTTCCTGGAATCGGCAGTTTCCCATTTCTATTCGGAGTCAAAAGCACTTAAAAAGATCACCTACATTAACCCGGAGCTGCTGAATGAGCTGCACGGTACCGGCAAGCAGGTCATGGCAGTCCTGGGGCATTATGGTAACTGGGAGTATCTCTCCACCCTGGGACTGGCGATTGACTATCCCGTAGTGGCCATATACAAACCCTTGAGAAATAAGCATTTCGACAGAATTGCACAGCGAAATCGAAATTCTTTCGGGGTGATTACCGTACCCATGGATAAAATTGCAAGGCAGCTGATCGATTATAAACGCCGGAAAGAACCGGTTCTTACACTCTTCCTGGCTGATCAACGGCCCCAGTTTAATCAGATCCAGTACTGGACCAAATTCCTTGGGCTGGATACACCCCTCTACCTGGGTACGGAAAAACTTGCCAGGAAACTGGATGCAGCGGTAGTATTTATCAAGATCAGGAAAAAGTCCAGGGGAAGGTATGAGGTGGAGTTTGAGTTGATCTGCGAAGAGCCCGGGAAACTTGAGCCTTACGCCATCACAGAATCCCACGTAAGGATTCTGGAGAACCTTATCAGGGAGGATCCGGCATACTGGCTGTGGTCACATAAACGCTGGAAGCATTCCTATGAAAGATTTATAGCCGAGAAAGGGGACTATGGTCACGGACCGGAAAACTTAAAATGATTCGGAATGTGTGAGTAGCTCTTTTATCTCCTCCCTTATCTTCTCAAAGGAAAAGGTCTCCTCAATAAGTTTCCTTCCTTTCTGGCCCATCTGTTCCATCCGTGTAGCATCTGAAACGATATCCAGAATCCGGTCTGCCATCTCCCTCACGTTGTTCTGTTCAGTAATGTAGCCGTTAACTCCATTCTGTATAATTTCACCAGAGGACTTAATATCGAAGGAAACTACCGGCTTTCTGCTGGCCATGGCTTCAGGAATCACATTACTGAATCCCTCGTACTTAGATGTTAAAAGAAAAATATCGATGGAATTAAAGAAGGCTGGCATGTTCTCTACAAAGCCAAGGAATTCAACTTGATCTTCAACCCCCAGACTCTCTGCTTTTCTTCTCAGATGGCCAAGCAGTTTCCCCTCACCTGCAATCAGCATCTTAAATTCATACTTGCTTTCACCTAATTGTTTTAAGAGCTCCATCAAAGAGTCGTGCCCCTTCTCTTTTGAAAGCCTGCCTGCACAACCCAGAACGATTTCACCTTCAGAGGCTTCGTAGGCCTTTGGCACTCCGGGATGATACTTCTCCAGCTGAACTCCGTTGTAAATAATAGATATCTTGCTGTCAGGAACCAGATTGCTGTTCTTTGTAAGAATGGTTCTTTTAACTTCCAGGGAATTGGCAATAATCCGGGTAATAACTTTCCTGAACATGAAGCGGTTCATGGTATTGTCCCTGATGGCAATAGCACTTCCCCGCCGATAAATAATCTCCTGAACTCCGGCCAGCTTTCCTGCAATGCCGGCCACCTTCATATCCCTGGAAAGATTGGTTACCAGGCACCTGACTTTCTCTCGCCTGAAAATCCTTATAAGTTTCCATATCTTCACCGGATTCAGAAAACTGAGGTTGGATATCCGGATTCCATAGCTTGAAATGCCTGAGGCGTCGAGCCTTTTGGATAGGGGGCTCCCGGGTGAAGAGATCAACAGCACCTCTTTTTGCTGAGCCTTCAGGTAAATGGCCACATCAAAGTGCCATTTCTCACCACCACCCCATGAATCAATGCTGTTAAAAAAACAGATGGCCTGCTTCCTGCTCCTCTTTTCATCCTTGTATATATTCCTGAGTTTAATGTACTTAAGGAAAACCTCATGAGCCGAATTGATGCTGACAATGAATCCGTAATAGCCATCCAGGAATCCCAGCCTAAGCAGGAAATCCTTGATAAATCGCCACATAGGGTGTATGACGATGCTGTAGATATACACACGCTTCCCCCGGTTGAAATAGGAGCGTGACATGATGGTGGAGAAGGTATTGATCTGCTCAACATGCTCCGAAACCGAATAGTAAGAGTAGTGAAGGATATCCCCGGAAAGAAACTGCCGTGTGCTCCCTTTTGTGAGCAAAAACCTGTCGTGTGGATTGAACCCGCCCCACTGCCCTTTCCTGGAGTCCCACAGACGCAGTTTCCGGGCGGGATACCAACTGGTATGCCTGATCCATTTACCACAATAATTTGTGAGCCGATTGAAATAATAACCGTCAAGGGTCCAGTTCTTCTTTACCTTAAGAATGGACATCCGAAGCTTGTCTGAAAGTGCCTCATCAGCATCCAGGGATAGGATATAGGGTGAAGAAGCCTGCAGGATAGCCCAGTTCTTCTGTTCGATATGCCCGAAGAAGCGATGCTGGATAAACCTCGCATTAAATGACTTACATATCTCTTCGGTGCTGTCGGTTGAATAGCTGTCCACCACCACGATCTCATCAGCCACACCCACGAGTGACTCAAGGCACCGTTTGATGTTCCGCTCCTCATTAAAGGTGATAATAACCGCTGAAATCCTGACTTCCATATTATTCCTGCAAATATACTCTTTTAACCCGCTCGGGAATGGATGTAAGGATTTCATAAGGAATGGTCCCGGCCATCCGGGCCACTTCCTGTACCGGTAGGTTCTTTCCAAAGAGTTCAACCTCATCTCCCTCCACTGCATCCATTCCGGTCACATCGATCATGGTCATGTCCATACAAATATTACCCACTGTTGGTGCCAGGGTACCTCCGATCCATACCATGCCGTCCCCGTTTCCCAGTCTCCGGTCCATGCCATCGGCATATCCCACCGGAATGGTGGCCACTTTCAAATCGGAATCTGCCTTTCCGGCCCTTGAATAGCCAATGGTTTCACCTCTTTTTACCACTCTGACCTGTGAGATGGTGCTCCTGTATGAGCCCGCAGGAATCAGGGCCCGATCTGCACCGATCCCGTGAAGCCCGATCCCCAGCCTTACCATCTGGTACTGGCCGGACTGGAACCTCTCTATGCCGGCCGAATTCAGAATATGCCTGTCGAAAGGGGCTTTAAGTTCCTCTGATAACAGTGAAGAGTACCGGTCAAAACGATTTAATTGTTCAAAGGTGAATTCATCATGCTCCGGCTCACCACTTGCTGCCAGGTGAGAGAAGACTGATACCACCCTGAAGCGGTCCTGTCTGAGCATAGGGATAAGCTCCTTCAGCTCCTCCTCCCCAAATCCCAGCCGGTGCATCCCCGTATCCAGCTTGATATGCAGCGGATAGTACTTAATCTCCCTGTAACTCAATATCCTGTCAAGTGATTCAAGACCCCGGATATTGTAAATTTCAGGTTCAAGGTTAAAGTCGATCATCTGTCCGTAGCCCGAAGGATCGGGATTCAGCACCATGATGGGAAGTTGGATCCCCGATTTGCGCAGTTCAATACCCTCATCAATAAATGCAACTGCCAGGTAATCAACCTGGTGGTATTGGAGCATGTTTGCTATCTCAATATTCCCGCTGCCATAGGAAAGGGCTTTCACCATGACCATAACCTTCACATTGTCAGCGATCTGCGATTTGAAATGGTTCAGGTTGGAGACCATGGCATCCAGGTCGATCTCCAGTAAGGTCTGGTGGGTTTTCAGCTGCAGTTCAGTAGCCAGCCTTTCAAACCCAAATTTCCTTGAGCCCTTGATAAGGACAGTGGCATCCCGGAAAAGGGTCCGGTCGATTCGTTTCAGGAACTCCACTGTATCAGAAAAAAACAGGCTGTTTGACGGGAACTGCTTTCGCTGCCTCATCATAGCCGGTCCGATTCCTATGAAACAGCTAATACCTCTCTTTGCAGAGAGTAAGGCTATCTCGCCGTATAATTCCTCCTCCTCCAGGCCGCTCTGGAACAAATCTGAGAGGATCAGGATCCTAAGGTTATTCTGTTTCTGCTGATCCACCATATCAAGCGCAGCGGAGAGCCCGCCGATATCCGAATTGTAGGCATCATTTATCAGTGTGCAGTCATTGATCCCGCGCAGGATCTCCATACGCATGGAAACCGGTTCAAGGTGCCCGATCCGCTCTGCTGCCTCACTCCAGGACAGTCCGGCTACCAGCGCATAAGTCAGGGCATGAAGGGCATTCTCGATAGAGGCCTCATCGTGGAAGGGCAGGTGGAACCTGAAGCTGCGTCCGGGTGTACGGGCCTCCATCCACCTCCCATCCGGCTCCACTTCAGCGGTAATATAACGGTACAGAGCATCACCGTCCAGGCTCCATGTAATCTTTTCTGCACTGAATTCATTAAGAAGGCGGCATGCTGACAGGCGGCCCACCCTCTCATCCTTCCTGTAAATGATCCTGGCACAATTCTTAAAAAGTGAGAGCTTCTCTCTTAGTTTCTCCTCAGAACTCTCAAAATTTTCCTGATGGGCGGTCCCCAGGTTGGTGAAGATCCCTGTAACAGGCGAGATAATGCTCTCCAGTCTCTCCATCTCTCCCGGAAATGAGATCCCGGCCTCAATGACACCCAAAGCGTGATAATCCTCCAACATCCATAGCGAAAGAGGGACACCCACCTGGCTGTTATAGCTCTTGGGGCTGCGGTGTATATTAAAGGTGGGGGCAAGCAACTGGTAGATCCACTCCTTGACAATGGTTTTGCCGTTACTCCCTGTAATCGCTGTGACCGGCCCCTTAAATGCCTTTCGTTTTGCTGCTGCCAGCCGTTGCAATCCGAGAAGGGTATCCTCAACCAGGCAAAACCCGGCCCCGGGGTACAATCCTGCATCAGGGGTGCGGGAGACCAGGAAAGCCCTGATGCCCTGCCGGTAGAGCTGTTCAATATAGTGGTGACCATCATGACGCTCCCCTTTCAGGGCTATGAACATTGTGGAGGGTAAAGGAAGCAGGTTCCTGCTGTCGATCGCCAGGGTACTCACCCTGATGCTCTCTTCTCCGGACAGTGTCCCTTCTACAATTCGGCATATATCTTTGAGCGTCCAGATAGTTCCCATAGCCTGTTACCTCCCTGAATTAGCTTTTGCATAACACGCCCTGCAGAGGGGTTCATAGATATCAGTTTCGCCAAGGACAATGAGTTTATCATCCTGCGACAACCGGTGAGTATGGTTTGCCAGTGTTCCACACCTGACACAGATGGCATGTACTTTAGTGACATATTCGGCGATGGAAAGGAGTTTGGGCATGGGACCAAAAGGGATACCACGGTAGTCCATATCCAGGCCGGCAACAATGACCCGGATACCCGAATCAGCAAGCTGGTTGCATACGCTCACCAGTCCGTCGTCAAAAAACTGGGCCTCATCAATCCCCACCACCTCAACCTCGTTTGCCAGTAATAGGATATTGCTTGCAGAATCGACCGGGGTGCTGTGAATGGCGTTATCATCGTGTGAGACTACCTCCTCCACTGAATACCGAACCTCGATCAGGGGCTTGAAGATCTCTACCTTCTGGCGGGCAATCGTCGCTCTCCTCAGCCGCCTGATCAACTCTTCAGTTTTCCCTGAAAACATGGATCCCGAGATAACCTCGATCCAACCCTGTCCACGTGACTTATCTACCGTGTTTTCAAGAAACATGATGCACGATTATATGAAGATTATCGTTAGTTTTGTATGAATCTATTGACCAAAAATTCCGATCCGTCATGGAAATAAAATACACCTTAGAAATACTCACTAAAGATATACAAGATATAGGAAAGTTGGTGGAGAACCTCCAAAATTCTCCGCAGGGCTCAACCCTTGAGCTGGACCTGGCACTTTCCAAACTAAGAAATGTTTACGATATACTGACCGTCATCCGGGGCGATATCTCCGTACCCGGACAGCTCTACAGGCAGTCACCCGAAGCCTCCGTTCCGCCGGAACCAATTACGGAACCGGTTGTCGAGACACCAAAACCAAAACCGGAGCCAAAACCGGAACCGGTTGTGGAAGCACCAAAACCAAAACCGGAACCAATTCCGGAACCGGTTGTAGAGACACCAAAACCACCACACGAGACAGGCGCTGGAAAAGACGCTGCAATCATTGCGGAGAAATTCGCAGCCGAATCCAGCATCAACGAAAATCTGGCAGGGACCCGGGAACCTGATATGGACTCCAGGGTGATCGGGCAGTCCATTGACCACATCGGAAGGAATATAGGAATCAATGACAGGTTCCGGATCATACGTGAGCTGTTTGACGGTGATACCGACGGATTTGGTAAACTGATCGAGGAACTTGATAGCGCAGGCAGCCTGGCGAGTGCTTCAGAAAAACTTCAGGAGCAATTCAGCACGACCCCCGATCATGAGGGTGTGGTCATACTGGACAATCTGGTAAAAAGAAAATACAGTAAATCCTGAGATGTCAAAACTCACCCTTGTTCCAACTCCTGTAGGCAACCTTGGAGATATTACCCTCAGGGCACTGGAGGTATTGAAGGAGACCGACCTGGTCCTGGCGGAGGACACACGGAAAACCGGGCTGTTATTGAAACATTTCCAGATCTCCAGGCCCATTCGCTCACACCACAAATTCAATGAACACGGAACACTGGAGTCACTGCTCTCGCAGCTCGCCTCCGGCACCTCCATGGCTATGGTTACCGACGCCGGGACACCCGGCATCTCCGATCCGGGCTTTCTGCTTGTAAGGGCATGTATTGAAAAAGGGATACCGGTGGAGACCCTGCCTGGGGCAACAGCATTTGTTCCTGCCCTGGTAAACTCGGGAATTCCATGTGACCGGTTCGTTTTTGAGGGATTCCTTCCCGCAAAAAAAGGGAGGAACAAAAGGTTTACAGAGCTTTCTTCGGAGAAGCGGACCATGGTTTTCTATGAATCACCCTACAGGGTAGAAAAGACCCTGCGGCAGATGGCCGAATATTTCGGAACGGAGAGACGAGCATCAGTCTCCAGGGAAATCTCCAAATTGCACGAGGAAAATGCCAGGGGAACACTCATTGAGATTGCTGACCACTTCGGCGGCAAACAGGTCAAAGGTGAAATCGTTATTGTAGTAACCGGTGCCGAATCCGGAGAGCGTCAGGCCACTAGTAAGGCCTGATATCTCCTGAGCCTGTGATTCTGGTTGTGATTATAGGATTTCCCCTGTAGTAAAGATCACCCGACCCGGTAATGGTAACATCCAGGTTATCTGTAGCATGGACAAATATTTTGCCCG
This sequence comes from Bacteroidota bacterium, assembly GCA_024244665.1. Next base: position 12,621 of record JAAEOI010000570.1, read on the forward strand.
ATCCGGAGATCTGCGCAATGGCATCTTCTACAACCATCTCCAGGGCATCAATCTTCCCGGAGGAACTCAATGAAAGGTCGGTTGTTGAAGCTCCACCTTCCAGCAGGATTAGTCCCGATCCGGTCAGCCTTGCATCAACAACCAGTCCGTCAAGTATGGTTCCATATATTTTCCCGGAGCTGGTGTGGTGGATATTAACCTCCAGCGACCGATCAATAATCCCAGCATCAATGCTGCCTGAACCTGTCTGTGTCACATCAATCTCATCGGGATATGAAGCACTTACATTTAGCTTGCCCGAACCCGAATTCTTCAGGGAGATAACTGACGCAAAGACAGAGTCAATGCTGATCACACCCGATCCTGAGTTGGAGCATTCAAATTCAACAGCCTCAGATCTGTCGGCCGACAGCCTGCCGGAACAAGTGTTCCGGATTTCCTCGATGTAAGGCATCGAAACATACACCACTACAGGCGCTGCAGAGTTGATACAGGTACCGTTCTTGGTTTTTACGACAAGGGTGGATCCCGAAACATAGGTTTCAATAACACCTAAAAGGTTCTCCTGCGCTTCGACCTCAACCCCGAAAGTATCTGACTGTGTCACCCTGACCTCATAGGAAAAAGTGTTACTGACCGCAATAAAATCTTCAAGTTCACGAACCTGGTTGACCACTGGCCCGTATCCCTGAAGGCAGGGGCCCAAAAATGAACATCCTGAAAATGCTATAAAGGAAACAAAGGCTCCAATTATCAATATTTTTCTCATCATGATTACAGTTAAGATTAATCTATAAACCTCTCTATTGTAAAAGACAGTCCGTTCATTAAAAGGATGCACCGCGGCAGAAGAAAATTTATAATATGTAAATATTTAGGGATCCGGAGTGCTTCCCAATGTGCGTTTTCGAACACTCCTGTTACGCTTTCGTTCAAAATTACCCCTTATTAACAAATGCCCAAACGATCGCTATCCGTCTCTTTTACTGTTTATTACAATCTTTGGCACACAATGTGCAATTAATGAGGCAAACATCTAACAAATCACAAGAGCCATGAAAACAGCAATAACATTAATCGCCGCCATTCTGGCCCTGGTCACTGTTACCACATTCGCCCAGACCGAAGAGGGCCTATTTGTAACTGTAAAATACTCACCCAAGATGAACCGCTTCGAAACCTGGGCATCCACCATCAAGGACCGCATCAGCCACAACAACACTGATGAAGCTGATCTGCCTATAATCTCACAAACCTATTATGCTGAGTTCGTGGACGTTTCCTATGAAAATGAATCAAGCATTGAAAGCTGGATGACCTCACCTTTTGAGGAGGTGAATTTTGAAGAGAATCTCTACATGGAACCATGGATGAGCACTCCCTTCCAGGAAGAGAAGTTGCAGGAAGAGCTTCCGTTGGAATCCTGGATGACAACACCCTTTGAAACGGATGAACTGATCAAAATGGAAAATTGGATGACCTCGGCTCTCTGGAAGTAGATTCCACACCCGGCTCTGTGACATTCCCCAAAAATATCTCAAGAGGTCGTCTCAACACGAGGCGGCCTCTTCTATTTCCCGGAATTCAGGAGGTGCTTAGAAAGGCGGCGGATCGAATCCGTTGTTCTGGGCGATATCATTATTAGCGAGCCGCTCCTCCTGGTTCATTTTTGAAGCATAGGTGGCCTGGGAGTTGCCGTTCTCATCATCCTCAACCATCGCCAGATTATCATCCAGGTCCACAAATTTGGCGAACTCCCTTACAAATTTCAGATGCACATCGTCAGTTGGCCCATTCCTGTGTTTGGCAACAATAATCTCCGCAACACCCTTAAGTGAGTTACCCTCCTCATCCACATCAATACCGTAATACTCGGGCCTGTGAATGAAAATTACCAGGTCGGCATCCTGCTCGATGGCACCCGATTCACGAAGGTCGGAAAGCTGGGGTCGCTTGTTTCCCGAGCGCATCTCGACACTCCTGTTCAGCTGGGAAAGTGCAATAATGGGGATGTCCAGTTCCTTGGCTACAGCCTTAAGCGACCTGGAAATATTACTAACCTCCTGTTCCCTGCTGCCCGAATCCTTCGATCCGGTCATCAGCTGCAGGTAGTCGATCACCACCGCCTGGATGTCATACTTTTGCTTCAGCCTCCTGATTTTGGCCCTGAATTCAAAAATGGAGAGTGCCGGGGTATCATCCACATAGATGGGGGCCTGCTCCAGGTCCTTGATTTTATACTCCAGCTGCTCCCACTCGTAATTCTCCAGCCTTCCTGTCCGGATCTTATCCGATGGCAGCTGGGTTTCTCCGATGATAAGGCGATTTACCAGCTGAATGGAGGACATCTCCAGGGAGAAGAAGGCCACCGGTCTGTTATGGTCCACCGCCATATTCCTCGCCATGGAGAGTACAAAAGCGGTCTTCCCCATTGAGGGCCTTGCTGCCAGAATTATCAGGTCCGACTTCTGCCAGCCCGAAGTAAGCCTGTCGAGCCGCGTAAAACCCGACGGTACTCCGCTCAGGCTGTCATCCCGTTTACCCGCTTCTTCAATCTGCTCGATGGCGGTTTTCAACAAGTTGTTGATCCTGACTGTCTCCTTCTTAATGTGCCCCTCGGCTATATTCAGTAACTCCCGTTCCGAATAGTCCAGCAGATCATCCACATCGCTGCCCTCATCAAATGCCCTCTCCTGAATATCCGATGAAACACGGATCAGCTCCCTCTGGATATATTTCTGGGCTACAATCCTGGCGTGGTATTCCAGGTGAGCAGCTGAACCCACCCTGGAGGTGAGCTGCGCAATGTAAACCGCACCACCGATGGCTTCAAGTTTCTCCTGCCGACGCAGCTCCTCGGTCACCGTCAGCAGGTCAATAGGCTTCTCCTGCTGGGAAAGTAATTGAGCAGCCGAGTAGATATGCTGATGTGCCTCTTTATAAAAACTACCCGGTTCAAGAATATCCAGAACCGAAAGAATGGCATCCTTCTCCAGCATAATGGCACCCAGCACAGCCTCCTCCAGATCTAGTGCCTGAGGTGGGATTTTGCCATAATCAAGGGCTATGGCCGGATTCTTTTTCGAAATAGATGATTGCTGCTTTGCCATTATGTTCTTTTTGGGGTGATAAAGGTAATAAACCGGACATGGTTGAAAGGGTGATTCTGCAACGCACTTATAAACAGAGAAGCCCAAGTTTTAATTAACAAATGTTGAAAAATGACATATCTTTATAAGCCATGATACTTTTGTCCCCCGCCAAGATAAATATAGGCCTGCAGATTATCCGCCGGCGACCCGACGGCTTTCACGATCTGCGCTCGGTTATGTTCCAGGTGGGACTGAAGGATATCCTCGAAATCAGGGAAGCCGGACGGGCAGCTTTACCCCTGAAATTCAGTCAGTCGGGAATTCCTGTCCCGGACGATTCAGGAATAAACCTTTGTGAAAAGGCCCACGAAATTTTTACCAGTCAAAAAGAGATTCCCCAGGTGGAGATCCACCTTCACAAACAGATTCCTGTCGGGGCCGGACTGGGGGGCGGATCGTCCAATGCCACCATGACCCTGCAGGGACTAAACCGGATTACCCCGGCTCCTCTCACAGGAGACAGGCTAAATGAAATGGCTGCCAAACTGGGAAGCGACTGCCCTTACTTTCTCCACGACCAAACCATGATGATGGAGGGCAGGGGCGAAATCCTCACTCCGTCACCGGTGAACCTGGACGGCCTATGGCTGGTACTGCTATTCCCCGGGATCCATATCTCCACTGCCGAAGCCTACTCAGGAGTAATGCCGGTTATGCCTGGGGCCCACCTGGAGCAACTGGTGGCCGCCCCTGTGGATGAATGGAGAGAGCAGGTCGTTAATGACTTTGAAGCAGGAATATTTGAAAAACATCCGGAACTGGCTTCACTTAAAGAGAAGTTATACAATGCAGGGGCGCGCTACGCCTCACTCAGCGGCAGCGGCTCCTCCCTTTACGGTATTTTCTCAGGAAAACCGGACCTGCCCGGAACAATCTCCCGGCATGTAATCTGGGAAGGGAAAGCCTGAATTATTTAAACTCCAGCAGCAGGTGCGATTTGGGAACCTGTTCCCCCTCCTTAACATTAATCTTCTTAACCACTCCCTGCTGGAAGGCCTTGATCTCATTGCGCATTTTCATGGCTTCAAGGATCATCATGGATTCGCCGGCCACCACCTCATCACCCTCAGAAACCATCAGCTTCTGAATGGTTCCGGGGATCACAGCTGTCACCTTTCGTTGATCGGGTCGCTCCCACATTTTCCTGCTCCTGAACTTGGAAGTGAGCCGGGTTGCGTAGAGAGCTCCGCCCACCTCCAGCTCCTCCATGGGAGGTTCCTGAACAACATTTGCCTGAACTGATTTTTCTTGCTTGCTCATATGCTCTTGCTAAAATGGTGGAATCCCATGTTTCTTGGCAGGCATGCCTACACTCTTCTCTCCTGAAACCTCCAGGGCATGCAAGAGTGATCTCCTGGTTTCGTTGGGTTCAATAACCGAATCGATAAAACCCTTGGCAGCAGCCACATATGGATTGGCAAATTTCTTCTTATACTCCAGTACCTTCTGGGCCCTCATCTTATCAGGATCCGCTGCAGTTGCAATCTCCTTCCTGAAGATAATATTGGCAGCTCCCTCCGGGCCCATGACTGCCACTTCGGCATCGGGCCAGGCAAATACAAAGTCTGCCCTCAGGTGCCTTGAGTTCATGGCAATATATCCGCCTCCGTAGGCCTTACGCAGGATCAGGGTAATTTTGGGAACTGTTGCTTCGCTGTAGGCATAGAGGACCTTGGCCCCGTGCCTGATCACACCCGCATGCTCCTGGTCCACTCCGGGAAGGTATCCGGGAAGGTCCACGAAAGTTACAATGGGGATATTAAATGCATCGCAATAGCGAATGAATCTGCCCGCTTTACAGGATGAGTCAACATCAAGTACACCGGCAAGCACCAGCGGCTGGTTGGCCACAAAACCGATGGTTCGGCCGTTCATGGTACCAAACCCGATCACCATGTTTGCCGCCCAGCTCTCCTGGATCTCGAAGAAATCGGATCCGTCCGTTACGGACCTGATCACATTGCGGATATCATAGGGCTGTCTCTTGTCGGAAGGAACGATCTCGGAAATATTGTACTTCTTCAGCGGCTCTCTCACCTCTTTCTTTGGAGGAACATCAGTATTGGACCAGGGAAGATAGGAGAGCAGCGCTTTGATCTGGTCGAAACACTCATCCTCGGTTTCCGAAAAGAAGTGTGCGTTCCCGGTGATTTCGCTGTGAACCCTGGCTCCGCCAAGTTCCTCCATGGAGATATCCTCACCCAAAACGGTCTTGATTACCTCCGGACCGGTAATAAACATCTTGGAGATGTTGTCCACCACGAACACGAAATCGGTCAGCGCCGGTGAGTAGACAGCCCCCCCGGCACAGGGGCCGAGGATTACCGAGATCTGTGGAATCACACCTGAAGCGAGTGTATTGCGAAAGAAAATCTCGCCATATCCGGCAAGAGAGTTTACCCCCTCCTGGATACGGGCTCCACCCGAGTCATTGATTCCGATTAAAGGCATGCGCATTTTCAGCGAATGGTCCATGATCTTGGTGATTTTCCTGGCATGCATGCTTCCAAGCGATCCACCTGCAACGGTGAAATCCTGGGCAAATACACATACCGGGCGTCCGCCAACAGTACCCGTTCCAGTAATCACGCCATCTCCGTGCAGGATCTTCTGATCCATTCCAAAATCACGCGCTTCATGCTCAACAAAGAGATCATATTCATTAAAAGAACCCTTATCCAGCAGCTCCAGAATCCGCTCCCTGGCTGTCATTTTACCCATGGCAACCTGCTTCTGTATCGCCTTCTCGCCACCGCCCTGGAGAACTTCCTCACGTTTCTTTATTAATTCCTGAACCTTTTTTGTAGAGGCCATTATTCTTGGTATTGATTTGAAGGTACAATTTTACGAAAAACTAAACGCTAAAAAAACTGTTGAAGAATATTTGCTAGCGCGGAGCCATCCGAAACAAAAAGATGGCCACGATAAAGAAGAAGACATTTGGCAGCCACACCGCCGCCATCACAGGAAGCAACCCCCCGATTGCAAACTGTTTGGAAAACTGGGTAAAGAGGATATAAGTAAAACTGATCACCACCCCGATGGCAATCTGCAAACCGATCCCCCCCCTCATTTTTCGGGATGAAACCGCCACCCCTATGAGGGTCAGGATAAACAGTGAGAAGGGGAACGCGATCCGGTTCTGCCTTTCAATCTGGTATGATTTCACATTAGTCTCCCCCTGCATCAGCTGTTTATCAATAAAATCATCCAGCTCCTTCAGACTCATGGTCTCCACGATACTGAGGCGCATCTTAAAATCATCGGGGTGAATGGCAAGGGTGGTATCAATAGTTTTACCCTCTTCCAGTGTTTCAACCAGTCCATCTATGGTCCGAATGTAATATCTCCTGGCCTGCCATTTGTTTATTGCAGTGTCCCATCTGATCTGGTCGGCAAACATCTTCGACACCAGTTCTCCATCCTCGAATTTCTCAATTGTGAAGTTATACCCCAGCTTCGATACGTTACTGTAGTTCTGAAGGTAGATATAAACCCCCGGTTCGATCTGCCTGTGAAAATCCTTTGTTTTGAATTTGATTGGCCTCTTTCGCACATAGGTCTCCTCGAAGTCGAGTTTCACCTTATTGGCTCCGGGTATCACCTGGTCGCTCAGGAAGAAGGCAACGACTGCGATCAGCGAGGCGGAGATCAGGTAGGGAACAAGGAACCTCCTGAAGCTCATTCCACTGTTCAGGATAGCTATGATCTCAGTATTATAAGCCAACCTGGAGGTGAAATAGATCACAGCAATAAAGGCGAACAGAGAACTGAACAAAACTGCGAAGTAGGGAATGAAATTTAGGTAATAGTCAAATACAATCTCCTTCACTCCTGCACCACTCTCAATGAAATCGTCAATCTTCTCCGAGAGGTCGAAAATTACAACGATCGACAGGATCAATACGATGGCCAAAAAGAAGGTACTCAGGAATTTCCGGATCACATAGAGATCCAGAATCTTCAGCCCGAGCATCCTTACAATCTTGTGCTTAAGGCTGGTATCATCTTTTCTTTCCATTGGCTGAATGTGCCGTTTTTGATCTCCTCAAATGCCTTCCGGACCAGCCAGAGGTAAAATGAGAGGTTATGAATACTCGCGATTTGTGCCCCGAGCATTTCGCCCGATATAATTAAATGACGCAGATATGCCCTGGAATATTGTGTATCTGCAAAACAGTGGCCGTCCGGGTCCACTGGTGAATGGTCATCCATCCACTTTCGGTTTCTCATATTGACAATCCCCTTTGACGTGAACAACATCCCGTTGCGTCCGTTACGAGTGGGCATGACGCAGTCAAACATATCCACGCCCAGGGCAATTGCTTCAAGGATATTTACCGGCGTACCCACCCCCATCAGGTAACGGGGACGATCGTCAGGGAGAATAGAGTTAACTACTTCCACCATGGCGTACATCTCCTCAGCAGGCTCTCCCACCGACAATCCGCCAATGGCATTCCCGACTGCACCCTGTTCAGCAATGAATTGGGCTGATTCCTCTCTCAGTTCCGGGAAAACACTTCCCTGCACTATGGGAAAAAAGGCCTGGCTGTGCTCGTAAAGCGGGTCTGTTTCATGAAACTGCTTCAACCCCCGTTCAAGCCAGCGATGTGTCAGGCCCAGCGAATCCTTTGCATACTTCAACTCACAGGGCCAGGGTGTACACTCATCAAAGGCCATCATAATGTCTGCACCGATAATTCGTTGAATGTCAACTACCGATTCAGGTGTAAAGAGGTGCTTTGAACCATCAATGTGAGAGTTGAACCAGGCACCCTCCTCCTTCAGCTTCCTGTTGGCAGCAAGAGAAAAAACCTGGTAACCACCACTATCGGTAAGGATCGACCGGTCCCAGTTCATAAACCTGTGCAATCCGCCTGCACTTTTCATGACATCCAGCCCTGGTCGCAGATTAAGGTGGTAAGTATTCCCCAGGATGATTGGGGCATCCACCTCCTCAGACAATTCGCGCTGATGAACACCCTTAACACTACCGGCTGTTCCAACCGGCATGAATACAGGGGTTTGTATCTCAGAATGATCCGTTTTCAAGATGCCTGCCCTGGCCTTACTGCCCGGATCTCTATGTGACAATTTAAATTCCATGGGAGAAATAACCTGCCAAAGATAAGCAATTGTTGAAAATCAACTTTTTCTTTTTGTCCATTCTCTGTTAAATTTGCAGGGCATGGATCTAAAATCAATAATTGGAAGCACTGGGGTACCTGATTGGATCCTGCTTGCACTGTTTGTTACCACATTCCTGGTACAGAGTTACTATTACCTTGTTATATATATCAGGCTGCCCCTCTTTAAAACCGTGAAAGCCGTGAGCAGTAGCAAGGGGGTTTCGGTGGTCATCTGTGCCCGAAACGAAGCGGACAACCTGGAGCAGTTCCTGCCCCTGATCCTGGAACAGGAGTATCCCGAATTTGAGGTAGTGGTAGTCAATGACTGCTCGACCGACCGCACCGAGGTCTTGCTTTCGGAGATGAAAGTCCGGTACGGCAATCTACGCTATACCAACATACCACTTAACGAAAAATTCACCCACGGAAAAAAACTGGCACTCACCGTAGGTTTGAAATCGGCCGCTTACGACTACGTGCTCCTTACCGATGCCGATTGTTATCCTTCGGGAAAATTGTGGCTTCAATCCATGGCCGGACATCTTAGCGGGAAAAAAGATATTGTCCTGGGTTACGGAAAATACGAAAAACGCAAGGGATTGCTGAATATCATCATCCGCTATGAAACAACATTTTCAGCCCTTCAGTATATTTCGTTCGCCCTGAAAGGGAGGCCTTATATGGGTGTGGGAAGAAACCTCGGCTACCGGAAAGAGCTTTTTTTTATGAATAATGGATTCTCGGACCATTACCACATCGCCTCAGGCGATGACGACCTGTTTGTAAACTGGAACGCGGTTAAGGAGAATACGGCCATTGAGATCATGCCTGAGAGCCACACCATCTCCATCCCAAAGACGGCCACAGGGGCATGGATCAGGCAGAAGCGGCGCCATCTAACCGCAGGCTCGCTTTACAACAAAGGGTCCAGGTTCAGGCTGGGACTGGAACTGATCAGCCGGCTGTTCCTGTATGCCTCCTTTATAAGCATCACCCTGACCTCCTGGCTTTGGCCCGCAATAATCATTTTCGGCCTTTTTATGATCCTCAGGATGTGCATTTTCAAATTGGCGATGATGCGTTTGAATGAAAGGTATTTATTGCTACCTTCGCTTTTTCTCGATCCATTATTACCACTACTTTGGGGAATCATATGGATCAGTAACGTTTTTGTAACAAAGAATCAGCCATGGAGTTAAATTCCAATCTTTCGCTGAAAGCTCAGCAGGATATGGAACTGGTGGGGAAAGCCAGGAAAGGAGATCAGCTTGCGTACGGTGAGCTGCTGGAGCGATATAGGGATGCCATCTATTTCATGCTTCTGAAAATGGTAAACAGTCCGGTCGATGCAGAGGACCTGACCATTGAAGCTTTCGGGAAGGCCTTTAAGAATATTGATCAGTATACTCCCAACTATGCCTTCTCCACATGGCTATTTAAAATTGCCACTAACAATTGCATCGATTTTATCCGGAAGAAGCGGGCCAGCCATGTTTCACTGGACCAGACTATAGACGGAGAGGACTCACTGGCTCCCTCTTCAATGATCCAGTCGGACACCCTCGATCCCGAATCGAATATGATCAACCAGCAGAAGATCAAACACATGAGAAACGTGGTTTCAAAACTAAAACCACGGTACCGGCAACTGGTTGAACTACGCTATTTCAAAGAGTACTCCTACGATGAGATTGCAACAGAACTTGACATTCCCATCGGGACTGTCAAGGCACAACTTTTCAGGGCAAGAGAGCTGCTACTAAATATCCTCAGCCGCTCAAAGGAGAAACCCTAGTCCATGGATCTGATCCAGAAATACTTTCCCCTGCTCAACTCCACCCAGGAGAAACAATTCGGGAAACTCCTGGAAGTCATTCCCGGCCTTAACCAGCAGGTCAACATCATATCCAGAAAAGACATTGAACACCTTGAAGAGAAACACATTCTGCACTCCCTGGCCATTGCCATGAAATTCACTTTTGCTCCCGGGCAATCGGTGATCGACGCAGGAACCGGTGGCGGTTTCCCGGGCATCCCCCTCGCTATCCTGTTCCCTGAAACCAGGTTCATCCTGGTCGATTCAATCGGAAAAAAGATCAATCTGGTCAATGAGGTCTCCGAAGCACTGGAGCTGAAAAACGTAAGAGCACTCCACCAGCGGGCAGAATCACTGGAGAGCAGGGCTGACTTTGTTGTCTCCCGGGCCGTAACTGCCTTCCCGAAACTTTACGAGTGGACCTGGCGGTTGATTAAGCCCGCCAGGGCTGAGCAAAGGAACGGGATGATCGCCCTTAAGGGTGGGGATCTGGATACGGAATTAAGTTTATTCAGGAACAGGGTGCAGTTATTTCCTGTTTCTGAGTGGTTCGAAGAGTCATTTTTTTCTACTAAAACGATTGTTTATCTAAATAAATAACTACTTTTGCACCCTCAAAACACGCATTGTTATGAAGAGGACATTTCAACCATCCAACAGGAAAAGAAAGAACAAACACGGATTCAGGGAGCGCATGGCAACAGCCAGCGGCCGCGCTATTATTGCCGGACGCAGGAAAAAGGGACGCAAGAAACTTACCGTTTCCGACGAGCCCAGGCACAAGGCATAAAGTTTTTTGTAAACTGTAGTGATACTAATAACTGACCGGACCCCGGTTGGTTATTTTTTTGTCCCGACTTTTAATCAGATTTCGTATTTTGCCAACTATTTCACCAATGGCAGCAATGGCAAATAAAGCACCTCATAAAAAATCCGGATACGAGATACAGTTCCTCCTTCCGAACCAGGAACACAATTCCGATGCCCCAGGGCTCATCAGCGAATTTTTAGAAAAACTGAGCCCCGACCAGATCGTCCGGGACAATGATCCCGATAGCGTCCGTGAAGGATATGTGGTGATTTTTGAATCCCACCATATGGAGCGCCAGGTGAATCCGGGCGAGTTCCTGCAGCTTTCGCTTCCGGAAGCAGATCCCGGGAAACGCTGCTGGGAGTTCTCTTTCGCTGGCAAAAAGGGAGCATGCAAGGGCGGCCTGATTGTGCCCTCAGATCTGATGAGCTACCTTCTTCTGGTCCATTCCAGTGAAGGATTTCCCGCAGTTGGGATCATCCGCAACATCGTGGAGAAGCTTGGATTTGGACTGGAGAAACGGGTCATCAACCAGGAACCTCCCTTCCCGGAGATTAATAGAAAAGTCTCCCTGCTGAAAGAAAAAATCATGCTGAACCTGGCCTGGAACACCAGCCTTCCACTTAAAGAGGCACGGATCCCGGCACTTAAAAATCTCTTTTTCACACAGGAACACCCCTTGTTCAGACTGGCATTTTTCGCAACGGCCATTGCCATATTCCTGATTATCCCTATCCTGAGCCTCGATGCCGGCCTGTCGGGCGATGATGAAAAACACTACGAGCATGCAGCTAAAGTCTTCCGCTATTTCGCCGAGGATGATCCTGCTGCACTGACCGACCCCAAACATAAACTCAACTTCTACGGTCAGTCATTTGATTTCTTCACTTACCTGGCCATACGGTTTTTCGGACTGGAAGATCACCCCTACGAAGCAAGGCATGTTTTAGTGGCCATTTCCGGGGCTGCTGCCATTCTCTTCACCGGGCTCCTGGTCAGACTGTTTTCCGGCTATTCGGGCGGATTGCTGGCAATTATCCTGATGTTCCTCTCCCCAAGGTTCCTGGGCCATGCATTCAACAATCCCATGGATATCCCCTTCGCCCTGGGAAACATATTCACTCTCTACCACCTGGTTCTTTTCCTGAAGAAACTGCCCAGGATCAGCGCCCGTTCCGCAATCTGGATTGCCGTGGGCATCGGCTTTTCCAATGGGATCAGGATCGGGGGGATCCTGCTGATTCCCTATGTCTTTCTGTTTGCAGGGCTCTACCTCCTGGTCCATAAATGGCCCTGGAAATTCTTCTCAGCCCAATGGTGGAGATTCACCCTCAGGGGAATGGGCACTCTTTTGCTGATTTCAGCTGCCGGATACCTGCTGAGTCTGCTTACCTGGCCTTACGCACTCCAGGACATCATCAACCATCCGGTTCAGGCTTTCAAGGTGATGACGGATATTCAGGTCTCAATAAGGGTGTTGTATGACGGGACCATCCATTGGTCCGACAAACTCCCATGGCACTATATCCCCAAGAATATATTGTTCACCGTACCTGTGCTCATCCTGCTGGGGTGGGCGACTTCTGTGCTGACTTGGTTCACCGGCCGGAAAGAGGGGAATGGGTTTTGGTATTTCATGCTGTGGTTCACCATCCTCTTTCCTGTCTTGTTTATCATCTACAGGGAATCAAACGTCTATGGTGGCTGGCGCCACATGATGTTCATCTATCCCTCCATTGCAGCACTGTCGGCCATGGCCCTCACCAGCCTGATCAGAAAAGTCCCGGAAAACGGAATCAGGTATGCCGCCATCGGCTTGGTGGCCGCCGCCCTGTTCCATCCGGTGAGGCATGTGATCCGCAATCATCCTAACACCTATATCTATTTCAATGAATTATCGGGCGGGATCAACCATACAGTGGGCCGCTTCGAAACCGATTATTACACCAACAGCCTGAAGCCCGCATCAGACCATTTCATTGAAAAGATCCTTCCTGAATGGGAAAGCAAGAAGGATGGACCGGTCAGGGTGGTCAGCAATTTCTCCATCAGATACTACTTCAGGGAGCACCGCGACCGGGTGCAGACCCTGTACAGCAGGTACTACGACAGGGGAAAAAAGGAGTGGGACTATGCCATACTCTACTGCAACTATATTCACCCCTCACAGATGAAAAACGGGATGTGGCCCCCCAAGAACACCATTCATGAAATAAAGGTGGATAGTGTGGTGGTGGCAGCTATTGTTGAGAGGAAAAACAGTGACGACTATCATGGATCGGTCAAACTCATTGAGGCAATGCAGGAACAGAGCCGGGAAAAACTGAACCAGGCACTTCTTCTACTCCAGAGTGCGGTGGAGTATGATCCGACCAATGAAATTGCGCGGCTGGAACTGGGGAACGCCTATTCAGCCTTCCTCCGCTTTGATGATGCAAGAACAACCATGGATGATCTGTTAGAGATCTATCCGGATTATGATAAAGCGCTGAATGCCAAAGGTTATACCTACCTTATGGAAGCGGAATACACCAGCAATCCGGCGCTAATCGATGAAGCAATCCGGATCATCAGCCTTGCCATCAATTCAAACTACAAATTCTATTCGGGGTATTATAACCTGGGCATTTGCTACGGACTCAAAGACGACTTGGCTAACGCCGAATACAACCTGAGGCTATCCATCAAGTTCAACTCGAAGTTTAAGGCGGCTTACAACAAACTGGCTGAACTTTACGAGATTACCGGGGAAGATGACAAGGCCCGTCAGATCAGGGCAAGGGCAAGTAACCTACCGGGATAAATCAACAGGAATGAGGATCGCTATTATTGGGGCCGGGGCAGCCGGCATGACCGCTGCATATGAACTTTCAAAAGAGCTTGGAGGCAAGGTTAGCGAGCTTGATGTTTATGAAAAAAGCGACTCGGTCGGCGGGCTCTCAAAATCAATTTCCCTCTGGGGACAGCGCCTTGACCTGGGGCCACACCGCTTCTTCAGTCACGATAGCAGTATCAACGAGCTGTGGCTGGAAGTGGTAAAGGAGCGGTACGAAATTGTGGACCGTCAAACCAGGATCTATTATAAGAGTCGTTTCTTCGACTACCCGATCAAGGCAATTAATGCGCTCAGGGGACTGGGTGTTTTTGAAGCAGCCAGGTGCGTGATCAGTTATATGGCTGTACGCGTCTCCCCTCCCAAAGATACCTCCACCTTCGAGGGCTGGGTGATCTCCAGGTTTGGGAACAGGCTCTACTCCATCTTCTTTAAAACCTATTCGGAAAGATTATGGGGAATCCCCTGTACCGAACTGGATTCAGATTTTGCCTCACAGCGTATTAAGAAACTTTCACTGTTAGAGACAATCAAAAATGCGATCTTCCAGGGTCAGGGGGGGCAACATGCCACACTGGTGGATCAATTCGCATACCCGGTAGGTGGTACAGGTGCCGTTTACGAGTCCATGCGGCTCTTCGTGGAGTCAAAGGGCGGGAAGGTAATGACCGGAACAGGGGTTGAAAAAATCATCACCGTCCAGGGCAGGGTAAGCTCTGTTCAGCTGGAAAGCGGGGAGGTGTTTGAATATGACCATGTCATCTCTACCATGCCTCTCACACAGATGGTTGAGAGGCTCCCAGGGGTCCCGGCCGATATATTGAAACTGACAGGAACCCTGAGGTTCAGGAATACCATTCTGGTCTACCTGAAGGTGGACCGGACCGACCTGTTTACCGACCAGTGGCTGTATATCCACGACCAGTCGGTGACCTTTGGACGTGTCACCAATTTCCGGAACTGGATCCCTTCGGTTTATGGCGATTCTGAATCTTCTGTCCTCTGCATGGAGTACTGGTGCAATTTTGAAGACGAACTCTGGTCCAGGGAGGCGGAAAAGGTGATCCTTAAAGCAAAGGAGGAAATTGTCAGAGCAGGTCTGGTCCCTGAGGGGCAGGAAATGGAGGGGGAGATGGTAAGGCTGCCGCGCTGCTACCCTGTCTATTTCAGCCGGTACAGGGAAGCGCTGGCTCCGGTGGAAGAGTACCTGGAAACCATCGGCGGACTGCACGTAATCGGGCGATACGGGGCCTATAAATACAACAACCAGGATCACAGTATACTAATGGGCATGCGGGTTGCCGCAAACATCACCAGACAGGCCGCCCACAACCTTTGGGAAATCAACACCGACTACGAAGTGTACCAGGAATCATCGGTTATAACAAAAACCGGCCTTGTGAAAAAACCGGTATCATAATCAGCTAATAAACCTTACATTTGAAACAAATCAAAGGGATGGATTTCTTAAAATTCCTCATCAGTAAAAAATTCTTCAGGCACCTGGGACTGGCTTTTGCCATCGCCCTGATCATCCTGCTGGCAATTCTTGTGTGGTTGAAAATCTATACACACCATGGCCAGGCAATCATGGTCCCTGATATGACCGGCCTCACAGTGGAGGAGGTAAGCGATGTAATTAAAGCCAGGGACCTCAGGTTCGAAATTGTGGATTCGGTCTACTCACAGGAAATGCCCAGAGGTACTGTGATCAAACAAAATCCCACCGCCAGGTCCAAAGTCAAGAAGGACCGGAAGGTCTTCCTGACCATGAATGCCGTGAATCCCGAAATGGTATACATGCCCAGGCTGGTGGGGCTCTCCATAAGGCAGGCAAGACTTGCCCTGCAGAATGCCGGGCTGGCCCTGGGCGACATTAATTACAAGCCCGATTTTGCAGTCAACAATGTACTGCAACAAATGCATGCAGACTCCGTTATTAATGAAGGAACATCCATCCGAAAGGGTGATGTCATTGACCTCGTACTTGGAATGGAAAGCTCCAAAAAAACAAGGGTTCCCGACCTGCTTGGACTGGACCCCGCCCTGGCCGGAGAGATCATTACCGATTACTTCCTTAATTTAGGAGCAGTCACCTATGATGAATCCATGGTCAATGAAGAGGACAGTGCAAATGCCTTTGTATGGAGGCAATATCCTGAATACGATGAATTCAGGAGGTTGAACATGGGTATGGAGTTGGACATTTGGCTTACGATCGATTCGACCCTTCTGCCGGTGGCCGACACCCTCAATATTGAAGCGGATATGGAATAATGCATGAATAGATCAGAAAAAAAACTAACGGGATTATTACTCCTCCTGTTTATGGGAAGCAGTATCATGGCGCAGGAGATGATCACACCACTGGCAGGTAGTCCAACGGTTGCAGCCTATCACAATTCAGGAAAGAAGATCATGAAGTCATCCCAGACCGATACGCTGGAGCTTCCTTTTTTTGAAGACTTTTCTGTCTCCAGGGTGGAACCAGACCCATCTATCTGGAGTGATGCGGATGCATTTGTCAACAACAACTACTGCATTGACCCTGTCACAAACGGGGTGGCTACCCTGGATGCCATTGATTTCAGGGGAAGCATTTACGCAGGGGCAACCCTCGACCCGGTAAGTTTTTCGGCCGATCATCTCACCAGTCATCCGATAAAACTCTCTTACCTGCCAGACGATAGCCTCTATCTCAGTTTTCTGTACCAGCCGGGCGGACTGGGCGACCTTCCCGAGGTTCAGGACTCACTCCTGGTTGATTTCTATTCCATTTCCGATACGGCATGGATCACAATCTGGAGTACTCCGGGCACAGATCTGCACCCCTTCAAAACAGTGATGATCCCGATTACAGAGGCGCGTTACCTGACAGATGGTTTCAGGTTCCGTTTCAGGAACATGGCCAGTCTGCCAAAGAACAATGACTACCTGGATAAAAGGGCCAACGTGGACCACTGGAATGTGGACTATGTCAGACTAGACAGGAACAGGTTTGCAGCGGATACCATCCTTCGTGATGTAGCTTTCAACAGACCTGTGAAATCTGTGCTGAAAGATCTCACCGCCCTGCCCTGGTCTCATTTTGAAGATGCCAGGGAGAACGTCTTCGATGAAAAAATTCAGGCCAGGTACAGGAACAACGACACCATTTCAAGAAACATCACCCGTTCCCTGAGTATCCAGGAGCCCCTTTATGGAGAAACCTACACCCCAGCCCTGCCTACGGCACAGGACCTTCCCGCACAGAAGGATACCCTGGTGGAATTCGACTATTTCTATCCCATCAATTCCGAGCGGGGCGACTCTGCAATTGTCAGGATAAAAGCATCTCTTCGAACCGACGAATTTGATCCGAAAGTTAACGATACAATTGTCTACGACCAGTTATTCAAAGACTATTACGCCTATGACGATGGGACCGCTGAAGCGGGATACGGACTCAGGGGACAGGGGACCAAAAACGGAAGCGTGGCGGTGAAGTACAACGCCTATACCGCTGATGAGATAGGAGGTGTGGAGATCAGCTTCAACCAGTTGTACGACTCGCTGAACCTGGGTTACTATTTCAAGCTACATATATGGGCCGATAACGGTGGCGAACCCGGCTCTTTGTTATTTGCTGATGAGGCCGACCTGATCCCCGAATATTCCAAAGAGTTTCCCGGCTTTATCCGTTACTATTTCTCAGAACCTGTACACGTGGAGGGCACCTTTTATGTGGGCTGGAAACAATACAATGAGTATATGCTGAACGTGGGCTTTGACAAGAATAACTGGCCAACACCCCATGTCCTCTTCTACAACTACCAGGGAAAATGGGAGTTGTCCAATAAACCGGGGGTCATCCTTCTCAGGCCCTTCCTCTACGATGAAACCACTGCGATTTCTGAGCCTGGAATGAGTTCAGGATCACTACGGGTTTACCCGAATCCAGCCTCTGACCATCTTTTCATCAAGCTGCCAGGCGGATCTTTCGAACCGGATATGCTGGTCGATCTGTATGATGCATCGGGTCGGCTGGTACAACAAAAGGTGATTGGAAAGGGAAGCCTCGATGTGAGCGAGTTACCCACGGGCATTTACTTCCTGAGACTGAAATCCGGGAAGGGATTACATTATGCCAAAGTACTGATAAACAGATAAGCCATGGCCATCCCGGAGACCGATAGCAATGAACTTTTTGAACACTTCAGGTTCAAAGCCGATCCGGGGCAGTCTCCCCTGAGAATCGATAAGTACCTCTCCAATTACCTGGAGGGCACCTCCCGCAGCAGGATACAGTCGGCCGCCAATGCTGGCAATATCCTGGTAAGTGAGGCCTCTGTTAAACCAAATTACAAGGTTAAACCGGGCGATGTCATCAGCATTGTCCTGCCCCACCCTCCGAGAAAAATTGAGCTGATCCCGCAGGATATCCCGCTGAATATCGCCTACGAGGATGAAGATGTAATCATTGTCAACAAAGCCCCGGGAATGGTGGTTCACCCCGGTTATGGAAACTACTCCGGCACCATGGTGAATGCACTGATGTACCACCTGAAGGACAATGAGTTATTTAGCAGTGGAGAGGAGCGGCCGGGGCTGGTTCACCGGATCGATAAGAACACGTCCGGACTACTGGTGGTGGCAAAAAATGAGATAGCCCTGAATAAACTGGCCCTTCAGTTCTATAATAAAACATCCACCAGGACCTATCATGCTCTGGTGTGGGGTGATATGAAGGAGGAAGAGGGAACCATCACAGGGAACATCGGGCGCAATCCGAAAAACAGAAAACAGATGCACATCTTTCCTGACGGGGACCAGGGGAAGGTGGCAGTTACGCACTTCAGGGTTCTTGAACGCCTGGGATATGTAAACCTTGTGGAGTGCAGGTTGGAGACCGGACGGACCCACCAGATCAGGGTCCATTTCCAATACTTCGGTCATCCCCTGTTTAACGATCCCGAATATGGAGGTGACACCGTCATCCGGGGAACCACATTCACCAAATACAAACAGTTTGTCCAGAATTGCTTCGAACTGATACCCGGACAGGCCCTGCATGCGAAAACACTGGGATTCGTTCATCCGGGAACCGGGGAAGAGGTGAGCTACGATTCTGAACTCCATCCCGGCTTCGGGGAGGTGCTGAGAAAATGGCGAACCTATATCCAGGGCCGTACCGATCAATAGGACCCGGTTATCCGCTCCACTGAATCATTCATGGACGAATGTGCCCATTCGTCAAAATGGGGAACCCCATATTCCATCAAAATCGCATAAAAGATCGTAACTTTAAGTTAACAACGAGAGAGGTCCATGAACATTGCAATATTTACAGGAGGAGATTCCTCGGAATCAGTGATCTCGGTGAAAAGCGCCGAAGAGGTAAGCCAATGGCTGGAAAATGCGGGGCACAAATGTCACACAGTTGTGATATCAGGTGCAGACTGGCTGGTACACAACGGGGAGGAGAAGATTCAACTGGATAAAAACAAGTTTGGATTCAAGGGCAGGAACGGAGACATCAGCTTCGACTTTGCCTGGAATATGATCCATGGAACCCCGGGTGAGGACGGAAAATTACAGGGATACTTTGATATGATCGGCATCCCCTACAGCTGCTCCAACCACCTCTCGTCCGCCCTGACCTTTAATAAGTACACCTGCAAAACCTTTCTGAAACAGCTCAATGTCCTCACACCGGAGGCAAACCTGGTGCGGAAAAACCTGGAAACCGACCTTGAAGCTGTGGCCGAGCACGTTGGATTCCCCTGTTTCGTAAAACCCAACAGTGGAGGTTCAAGCTTCGGGATCGCAAAAGTGGTCCGCTTTGAAGAGTTGCAACCCGCGGTGGATGAAGCAATGAAAGAGGATCGTGAGGTGATCATTGAACGCTACATCAAAGGGAGGGAGATTACCTGCGGGGTATTTAAAAGCAAGGGTGAATTCACTGTTTTACCGGTCACTGAAATCTTTCCGAAAAATGAGTTCTTCGACTATGAAGCCAAGTATACGGCAGGGAAAGCTGAGGAGATCACTCCCGCCCAGATCCCCGAAGAGCTTTCCGGAAAGTGCCGGGAACTCGCCTGCCAGATTTACGATCTGACCGACTCTTCAGGGATCATTCGGGTGGACTTTATTATCAAGGGGAATCAGCTCTACTTCCTGGAACTTAACTCCATACCCGGCATGTCCAAAGAGAGCATCATTCCGCAGCAGGTTCAAAGTGCGGGGCTAAAAATGGAGGATGTACTGCAGTCGATTATTGACGATCAGACCGGCAAACCTGTCTGATCGCAGGGGATTACTATTTTTACTACATTTGGCCCTCATATGAAGACAACACCAGGGCTACTTCTGATTACACTGCTTACAATGGTAATGGGCGCATGTTCCTACTCGGATACTGAGATCTATTACGTGGAACCGGTTCCGAACGATTCGGCCTTGATGGTGCTGACCACAAGCCTGGATACCGTCGGAGAGGCTATCATTACCGACAGCCTCTTATTCACTTACAGGGCTGTAATCGAGGGAGGAAAGCTCTATTTCACAGAGGCTTCCATTGACAACTTCATTCTCCACCAGCACGAAACCGATTATGATCCCGACACTATAACGGGGCCCTTTGTACTAAGTGACTCCTTCTGGATCAGGAGAGACATGCCGGTCTTACCAGGCATAAACAGCATGCTCTTTACTCTTTACTACAGCTCCAACACCAATAGTCTGGCCGACATATTGGGAGTAGAGGCGAACATATTTGAGGAAGAATATATTATAGATATGGGAGGGATAAAATGAGAACGCTCCTGGTCCTTCTCCTGTCCCTGGCCCTGCTCGCTCCGGGCGATGCAGCCGGACAAAATGCAATTTGGGCTGGTGCCGGCCTCCAGGTCTCCAGGATGGATGATCTGAAGTACCTCCAGGGATTGATCCTGGAAACTTACCCCATTCCTGGAAAAGTGACCTCATCATTTCCTCCCTTTACAATGTTGTCCTTAGGATACATAAACCAGTGGTACCCGACCATCAGAATCGGGGCCGGGTACAGCTTCTCAACCACCGGCGGAAAATCAAACTATTCAGACTACTCCGGATATGTCACCAGCACAATCAATGCAGTCTCACACCGTGTTGGGGGATTTGTTTCCCACTCGGTCTTAGATGCAGATTGGTTCGAACTTTCAGTATTTGGACGGGTCCGGATCAACTATACCATAATCGACATTAAAACTTCGATCTCTGCTCTGGGAGCCTCCAGCTATAATAAAAACAGTTACAGCTCACTGAGTCCGGGAGGTTCAGCAGGATTGGAATTCCTATTTCATTTTAATGAGATCTCCTTTGGTGCGGAAGGAGGATATGAAGCAGACATCCCCGGCAAACTCACCAACCGGGAGAGCGATAACGATCTGTCCGATCCTAATGACCGGGAAAGGATTCTGACCAGTGACTGGACAGGCTGGTTTGCACAGCTGAAGTTTCTGTTCTGGCTTGGTATTTAATCCTCTCCCGCCCTGATCATCCGGATAAAACCACCGATCTTCTCTTCGCTGAAACCCTCCTCTTCAAGCATCCTGATAAACGCGCTCCCAATGATGGCCCCCTTTGCATGGGAACAGGCTGAACGGAAGGTATGGTTGTTGAAAATGCCAAATCCTACCAGTCTGGGAATATCCAGTTCCATGGATGCGATACGGCGGAAATATTCAAGCTGGTGATCCTGAACCTCCGAACGTGCCCCGGTGGTGGATGAATCGGCAACCATATAGAGGAATCCTCCCGATAAGCGGGCAATCTGACCAATCCTCGCCTCATCCGTATGCGGGGTAATCAGCAGAACATTATGTACCCCCTGTTTCTGAAACTCATCCCTGTACAGGGCTTCATAATCATCCGGCGGAAGATCAGGAATGATCACACCGTCAATTCCTACCACGCTGCACCTCTCCAGGAAGGCTTGCATCCCAAACCTGAGAATGGGATTCAGGTATCCCATCAGCAACAGGGGGATATGAATCATTTGCCTGACCTGTTTCAATTGGGAGAAGAGAATTTCCAGACTCATCCCGTTGGCCAGAGCCACCTGGCTGCTGTTCTGGATCACGGGGCCATCTGCCAGCGGATCGGAAAAGGGGATTCCGATCTCCACCATATCTGCACCATGGGCCTGAAGCGCCTGCAGTATCCCGGTTGTATCATCCAGTTCCGGGAAACCCGCAGTCATATAGATGGAGAGGATCTCCTCCCTCTTATCAGAAAATAGCTTGTCAATTCTGTTCATCATTATCTCCCTTAAATGTCCAGTTTATCAATATAGGTTTCCATGTCCTTATCTCCCCTGCCCGAAAGGTTCACCACTACGACATCATCTTTCCCAAAAGTGAGCTTCTCAAGTACAGCCAGTGCATGTGCCGACTCCAGGGCGGGGATAATTCCCTCTTTCCGGGTAAGAAGCAGTGCCGCCTGAAGGGCCTCATCGTCTGTTGCAGCAATCACTGTCGCCCTTCCCGAACCTGCCAGCCATGCATGAAGCGGCCCCACTCCCGGATAATCGAGCCCGGCCGATATTGAGTAGGGCTCCTCGATCTGGCCATCCTTATCCTGCATGAGAAGTGTTTTGCTTCCATGAATAATTCCCGGCGTTCCCAGGATGGAAGTGGCGGCGGTAAAACCGGTCCCCACACCCAGCCCGGCTGCCTCGGCAGATATCAGCTTTACACCGGGATCATCCAGGTAGTGGTAATAGGCTCCTGCTGCATTACTACCTCCGCCTACGCAGGCAATCAGGTAATCGGGACTCTCCCTTCCGGTTTTTTCAGCAAGCTGTATTCGCATCTCCTTCGAGATCACCGACTGAAACCTGGTGACCATGTCGGGATAGGGATGGGGCCCAACCACCGAACCGATAATATAATGTGTATCCACTGGATGGTTGATCCAGTCTCGGATGGCCTCATTGGTGGCGTCTTTCAGTGTTCTGTTCCCACTGAAAACCGGGATAACCTCGGCTCCCAGCATCTTCATCTTCTTCACATTGGGAGCCTGACGCTCCACATCCAGCGCCCCCATATATACAATGCAATCCAATCCGCTCAGTGCACAGACAGTCGCTGTTGCCACCCCATGCTGTCCGGCCCCGGTCTCAGCAATAATCCTTCGCTTTCCCAGGTGGCGCGCCATGAGGATTTGCCCAATGGTGTTATTGATCTTATGTGCACCCGTGTGATTCAGATCCTCTCTCTTCAGGAAAATGTTTGTCCCGTAATGTTCCGAGAGGCGACCGGCCCGGAAAAGCGGGGTGGGCCGCCCGGCATAATCTTGCAAAAGTATCTTGAACTCCTCCCGGAACGATTCCGACTCAATGATACCAAGGTAGCACTCCCTGAGCTCCCTCACATTCGGATATAACATCTCCGGGATATATGCACCGCCAAACTCACCGTAAAAACCATTTTTATCAACGCGATAATCCATAACACCTTATTTTCTTATTTCCTTCATAAATCTTTCAAGCTCTGCGAGATTCTTCCTTCCCGGGGCATCCTCGAACCTGCTGTTCACATCCACTGCCTGAAGCAACAGCTGATCAATCTCCCTGACAGATTCTGCATCCCCCGGTCCGATTCCTCCGCTGAGCATGAAGGGAACCGGAAGTGCATACTTTTCCAGCAGGCCCCAGTCAAATTTACTTCCGGTCCCACCGTGCCCGTTCCCTGCTGCATCAAAAAGGAAATAATGCACAACGCCGTAATATTCCTCCAGCCTCTCCATGGACAACAGCTGCTCCGGCCCGATGGCCTTAATCACATTGATCCCTTCATTAACCAGTGACCTGCAGTAAGCTGGAGTCTCCCGGCCGTGGAGCTGTACCATATCCACCATGCCAGACTCTACGATATTCCTTACCGACAAAATAGGTTCATTCACAAATACTCCCACTCTTGAAACCGGGTCCCCGGGAATGGAAAAGAGCGCCTCATCGGGCCTCTCCCCCACGTACCTGGAGGAACCTTTAAAAAAAATGTAGCCCACAAAGTCGGGCCCAAGCCTGCATAGCTTCTCGAGATTGTCCGGCTCCCTCATCCCACACACTTTTATTTTCAATGGCCTGGTCATCTCATCACAAATTTTCAATGAAATCGCGGCAGGCTTCTCCCGGATCGCTTTGCTTCATGAAGCGTTCTCCCATCAGGAAAAGCCTGAACCCTGCCTCCCACAATTTTGTAAGCTCCTCGTGGGTACTGATACCGCTTTCAGAGACTGCAACAACGCCGGGAGGCATCCGGCCGATCAGGTCAAGGCTGCGACCTGTATCCACGCGAAAAGTCTTCAGATCCCGGTTATTCACCCCCACGAATCTGATGGAGGGTACATGCTTCTCCAATTCATCCGCATCATGCACCTCGAGCAGCACATGCATACCGAGAGCTACGGCCTCCCCGGCAAGATCGGCCACTTCCTGTTTCTCCAGGATGGCTGCAATGAGCAGGATCATATCTGCACCATAGGCACTTGCCTCATGGACCTGGTAAGGATCAATGATGAAATCCTTCCGCAGCAGGGGAAGCTCCGGACAGGCTTCCCTTACGGTTGACAGATCGCGGAACGATCCTCCAAAAAATTTCCTGTCCGTCAGGACACTCATCACCGAAACTCCTGCAGCCTGGTAGCCGGCAGCAACTTCCCCTGGATCCGCCTCCATGTTCAGCGCTCCTTTGGAAGGGGATCTGCGCTTGAACTCGGCAATTATCCCGGCCCTTCCCGAATCAGGAAGAACAATCGGATTGACCTTTCTCCGGTAGTGGGGGAAGGTTTGCAGGTCTGACAGGGGGCGCTTCTGCTTCCGCATTAGCACCTCGATCCTTTTGTGTTCAACAATGGTATCCAGGATGTTCATTACTTGCCCTCCACAAGTTTAGTAAACGCATCCAGTGCAGCACCCGATTCAAGCGACTGCCTGGCTCTCTCCAGGGAGTGCTCCAGTCCCTTTGCCTCATCCATGCAGTAGAGCGCAAAGGCCGAATTGGCCAACACCACATTATTCTGAGCTAAAGTCCCCTCTCCCCGGAGTATCTTCAGGAAGATTCCGGCTGCCTCCTCTACTGTGGAGCCTCCAAAAATCTCACCGGGCTCCACCCGCGTAAAACCAATATCGGCAGGCACAAGCGTCCTCTCGGTCTGAAGTGTCAGTGCTTTAAAGGA
>JAAEOI010000571.1 GCA_024244665.1 Bacteroidota bacterium
AAATAGGTCCGTGCAACGCCAAAGGCATCCTGCCATGCATCCAGTGCAGTGATGATTGATGCCTGGGCGGACAGCGGCGCCCTTCTCCCTGCATTTCTTGCCCGGCGCAAATATTCCTCATCAAGGTTCAGTCCCTGAAGGTGATCATCAAATGCCACATCTTCGAGGCGTGCCGCCAGACCTAAACCATCTTCACTGTTGAATGTAATACCATTTGTTCCGTTACGGAGTGCTTCTGTAAATGCGCCAACGCCTCTCCCAAACGATGAGAGCACACCAATTCCTGTGACGACCACATCAGCGGACATGTGGTGGATTCGATTCGGTCTCATCAGACATCGACAGTTTCACAACGGTCATAAAGAAAATCGATCAACCCCTGAATATTCTCAAGTTTGCGCAAATCACTAAGTGGAAACTTAATACTCATGGCTTCCATTGTCTGCAGGATGACATCCACCCGGTCAATCGAATTTGCACCCAGTTCCTTCATACTTTGTTGTGGATCTATACTGACTCCTTCCAATTCAGGCAAGAGTTCCAGCAGATTTTCACGTATCAATTCAAATATTTTCTCTTTTGTCATTACTGGGATTCCATCCTAAATGAAAGCATGAAGAAGTAAATTACAGGGTACCGCAAATTACAGTAGGTTGACTGAATTCGGAGTGTCGTTAAGAGGGTTATTGCTACACCTAATTCCAGGATGGAGGTGTTTAGGAACGTTCACGAATTAAGTTAAACATTTGACTTGTCTTTTTGCCCGTCTTCTTCGTTACGAAAACAGTTGTGTAGTTCGACTACACGCCTGTTTCCGCGCCTCGAAGACGAACAACAATCCTGCGTCAACTGCTC
>JAAEOI010000572.1 GCA_024244665.1 Bacteroidota bacterium
CCGCACCGGCTCTGGGGAAATATTCTGCAGGCCCAGTATGTGGAGAAGGTTTCGGGAAAGGAGTTTTTTACCCCTAAG
This sequence comes from Bacteroidota bacterium, assembly GCA_024244665.1. The sequence goes on from JAAEOI010000572.1 coordinate 79, forward strand.
GAGTATATTCAGAATGATGATTCCACCGCTGCTTTCAAACGCTTAACTCCCATGCAGAGGGAGGTGGTCAGTTTGATTGATTCCTACAGTGATCGTAGCATTCATCGCCTGTTTGCAAAAAAGGGAACAGTAAAAGAGTTCCAGGATAAGGTTTCTCCTGAAATGATCAAGGAGCATATCAGGCCCTTCATAGAAAAGTACCTGTACGCTGCCCTGGAGATTGCAAGAGATAACAGGTTTTCGGTTTATATTAAGGATAAGAGCAACCGGAATGTTTTCCCGGAGGATTTTCTGACCATAGAGAAGCGTCCAGCAGAACCTCTTTTCATCTTTACATACGGGAAGGAACTCTCCTATTCGCTGCAGCTGCTACACCAGGAGAAGAGGCTAAGTCTCATGGGTGGATATGTGGAGGTTGTCTGTAACAGTCCTTCAGTGGTTCTTATTCAGAACTCCATCTATTTTATCAGTGAGATTGACGGAAAGAAGCTGAAGCCCTTCCTGCTTAAAGAACAGGTTGTCATTCCCCGGGAGGTGGAGAAAAAATACCTCTCCTCTTTCGTGAAAAACAGTATCCGCGATTTCAATGTGCAAATCACAGGTGTTCAGGTAATTGATGTTGAGGCCAGGAAGCAGGCTGAACTGGTGCTGGAAGTGGGATTGAACAATGCACCCGTATGGATCCTGGAATTCAGGTAC
>JAAEOI010000573.1 GCA_024244665.1 Bacteroidota bacterium
TACTTGCCAGTAAAACCTGTCCCAATCCAATGGTCGAGGTATTTCTTATCATGATCAATGATTTTATGGCCACACAGGTATTCAGCAGATTGAACAAATTCTTCGAATTCATTGAGTGATGAGGAATGGAATTTTGTCCTGTCAGAGCTTACACCGCCAATATCAAATATTTTCTTTGAATTTGGTTCAACTTCAGTATCAATGAAAGCAATTGAGGGCATCGCTATTAGTTGACTTCAAATGACTAAGAACGAAGGTAAGAATAATATGAGATATAAACTTGAGGATGGTGGGACTCCTCCTGTTTTAATTGGATTGGAACCTTCAATCGTGGTATCACATAACGTGATGAGAATTTTCACCTGATAATATCCGAACTAAGATTGGTCGTCATGAATACAAAATAGGTTCATGAGGTCCTGCGAGGAGTAGTGTATAGGATGCCTAATAATAACCGTACTTCTCCACCACCTCGAAGAGTACATCAAGGTTTTCTGCCGGGGTTGAAGGGGCGATGGAGCAGGCGGTGCTGAGGATGAATCCTTTGGATTTTTTTCCCTCTTCCACCCTTCGGATGGCATCTTTACGGATTTCTTCATACCGTACCCCGGCAATCAGGTCAACGCGGTTAAAAAAGGTGAAACCTGCCATTCCGTATCCTGCAGATATTACCTCGCCGGCCTCGTAATCGGAAAGATCCTTGGAGGGGTCGGGAACATAGTAATCGGCATAGTTTGTTTTGAAAGCGTCAACATTGCCAGCATCCAGGAGGGGTCCGTTCACCAGCTCCGGTCCGGGACCCATGTGGTAGCGGTCTTCAAAAAACCTTCCAAAATCATCCGCATGGTAGTTTCCCTGGAAACTGCTCATCAAAATCCAGTTATTGGTATAATCAATATCCCAGTCCGACTGTTCCCTTCCTGCATCGAGGATCTCCTGTCCGACGAAATGCTGGGTCCATATCCTGTTGATGTCATTCACCCTGTTTTTATGGCGGTATTTACCACCCGCCTTCACATATCCCTTCACCTGGTTCCCCATGTTGAAAGGAAGTTTCAGATTGGCCTGTACCGTATAGTTGTCATCTTTGGTGTTATAATCGTCGGATTTGACATCCTTCAGCCAGGTGGCATCCAGGTTGTTCTTTGCCGAGTTGACAATGTCGTTATAGGTGAGTTCGGGGCTCAGATTGAATGCCCCCAGTTCTCTGAAGCGCATGGTGCCCACATAGGGCCGGTTGTTCCGGGTAAGAGAATATGAACCGGACCAGTCAAATTCCAGCCTGTCAAAGAAGAGGTGTTTCCCGTTCAGACGGTTTGAAAGAACCAGGTTCTCGGAATGCCTCTCCCTCAGGTCATGCTCCTGATAGGAAGCATCCACCCTGTACCGGCGCCTGCGGCGGATCTCCTCGCGGTTGGTCTGGCCGTAATTGGTGCTGAATACAATGGAGCCATTGTCGAGCTTCAGATCGATTGTGGCATTTGCATTATAACGGTAGCGCACCTCATCGTTATCTGTTAAATTGAATTTACTGACAGTAAAAATGGTATTGCCATCTGCGTCCTTCCCCGATTCGGTGGCAAAAGCGCCTGTAAAACCTTCAGAGCTTCTTTCAGCCCTCTGCATACCGCCTCCCACAATGATACCGAGCCTCTCATTAAAAAACCTGTTTTCAAACAAGGCACTTCCCTTATACTGCCCGAAACTCTTTGCAAGATGGTTATAACCGGTCTGCATCCTTGCATTACCATGGAACCCTCCCGAAGCTGTCCTTGAAGTAAAGTTTATCTGGCCCCCGATGGCATCTCCGTCCATATCGGGAAGTAGTGCCTTATAGAACTCGATCCCCGCAAGGGCATCAGTTGAAAACATACTCAGGTCAACAGAACGGTCCTGTTCTGATGTGGATGGAATCTTCTCCCCGTCAATGGTAATGGAGTTAAACCTGGGAGCCATACCGCGAAGGGTCACCTTGGTTCCTTCACCTCCATCCCTCACCAGCGAAACACCCGGCAACCTGCCAACGGTTTCAGCAGCGTTCTGGTCGGGAAGCTCCATGATTTTCTCCTTGGAGACCACATTTACAATGGTGTTTGAATTCACCTGCTGACTGATGGCTGCAGTCTGGCCACGCATCATGGCTGTCACCACAGCTTCCTCCCCCATAATCGACTCCACCTGCATGGTACCGCTGACCTCCTTCACCTCTCCTGCAACGATCACAATCTCCTGTTCGATATCCTTGTAAGAGATATAACTGAAGACCAGGGTATAAGTACCCGGTTTGATATTCAACAGCTGGTAGTTCCCCTGGTCATCCGTGACCGTCCCGGAGGTAGTTCCGATCAGGGCCACATTTGCATACATCATAGGTTCTCCATTCACAGCATCCATCAGGAATCCCTTCACCCCTCCCCTGCCCTGGGCATTCAATCCGGCCGAACATACAAAGGTCAAAATCAGCATTGCGACAGAAATCACGTATTTCATGCTACTCAACATCCAATCAAATTATGAAATCTTAATATATTCCGCCAATAACCACCACTGTTTTACAATATATTGGGAGGAATGGAAACAAATATATGACAATTATTCCTCCCGCCAAAGAAAATGTGTGTGCGGACACACTATTGCTATATCTGAGAATTTGAGTAGTTTTACAGTAGCAAATTCCAGTATTTTTGAATTCGCGATAAATCCAACACAACAACAGAATAGTGGCAAGGGAAATCGGAACCCATATCAGAATCAAGGACATTGCAGCAAAAGCGGGCTGTTCCATCGGGACTGTGGACCGCGTGATCCATAAACGGGGGAAGGTTTCTGAGGGGGTTAAGAACCGGATCCTCCAGATCATGAAAGAACTGGATTACAAACCCGACCCCAGTGCAAGAGCGCTTGCCAGCAACCGGTCGCTGAAACTGGGAATCCTACTGCCCTCCTACCGTAAAGGGGAGTTCTGGGAGCTGCCAAACCTGGGAATCCGGGAGTCAATAGAGCGTTACGGGGAGCAAGGTTTCGATATAAGTACTTTACAACATAAATATACCGACCGGGAGCAGTTTTACCGCGAAGGGATGAAGATGATCAATGAAAAAACGGACGGGATTATTCTGAGTCCCTCCTCCTACAGGGAGAGTGTCCGCCTTGCAAGATCCTACTTTCAGAACGATAAACCCTTTATCCTGATCGACTCTGACATTGAAGGAGTCCCCTCCCTCTCATTCATAGGGAAAAACCCGGTACAATCGGGACAAACTGTTGCCAGGCTGACACACCAGGTAACCAGGCATATCCCGGGACGAAAAACTGTATGGACCCTTAACATTTCCAAAAACCTGAACCAGATGTATTCACTCCTGGCCCGGGAGAGCGGGTTCATGAGCTATTTTGCAGAGAAACACCTGCAGGACGAATACAGGTTCCGGACCCTTGAGATTGAGGATACCGGAAGTCAGAAGGAGATCGACAGCCAGCTGGCTGAATTTTTGGAGAAGGCACTCCCACACGCCATGTACGTCACAGGCTCCCGGGTACATAAGATTGCCGCGGCTCTGAAAAGACTGAAACCTGAAAAGAAACCGCTGTTGATCGGGCACGACATGATTGAAGCAAACAGGGCAAGGGTAATGGATGAGTCCATCGATTTCCTCATTGAGGAGGAGGGCCGCAGGCAGGGATTCATGGCCATTGAAACCATGGTGCGGCACATTATTTACAAGGAGATGCCCGAAAGCAAACAGATGATGAATCTGATGATCTATACCAGGGAAAACCTCCCCGCCTAGCTAACTATCTTCTATTGCCTCCTTAACTTCGAGGCTGCATCCCGATCAAGATACATCCACACCTTCCCGTGGCCAGACAACACCGAAGCAGGTACCTCAGGGGTGATCCCACCCTCCACACAGCTCTTAACTGCTGCCGCCTTCCTTTTTTCAGTAACCGTACAGATAATTGATTCCGATTTCATAATCTGCCGAACCGACATGCTGATGGCAGTATTCGGCACATCATCAAGAGTGGGAAACCACCCCTCGCCAAGCTGCTGCCCGCGGCAAACCTCATCCAGCTCCACAACCAGGTAGGGAACCTCAGTCTCAAAGTCCGCCGGCGGATCATTAAAAGCCAGATGGCCATTCTCCCCAACCCCTATAAATGCCACATCCACAGGGTGATCAGCTAATATTTGTCCCAGGCGGACACACTCCAAGGCGGGATCACTCTCGCCGTTAATGTAGTGAAATGCCTTCAGATTGATCCGCGACACGAAGCGCTCCTTCAGGTACCTCCTGAACGATGCCGGATGAGTAGCGGGCATCCCGATATACTCATCAAGGTGAAAAGCTGTCACTTTTGACCAGTCGACACTGGCAGTCACCATCTCGTCAAGCATCTCGAACTGGGATGAACCGGTGGCCACAATGATGTATGCATGGCCTTTTTTACGTATCTCTTGATTAATCAGCCTGACGCCCATCCATGCAGCGTTTTTTCCAACTTCAGTTTTGGCTTCGTGGATAGAAATTTTCATAATACTTAACTGTCTGTTTCTCTATACAATACAAATATTCAAACATCGAATTGCAGACAAATATAGGTCAAAATATGTTGTCTGCAAAATTTCAGTGTGTGCGCACACACATGTCCAGGATCATATCCCTTTGGATAAGCCTTCAATAAATAGTAGTTTAGTGCACATGCAACGAAAGTATATCGGCTTCTTCCTTGGAATTATCGCTTTCCTTGGAATTTTTCTGTTTGCCGACCTGGAACCCGGGAAGCCCGAAGTGACCGCTACCCTTGCCGTTGCTGTACTGATGGCCATCTGGTGGATCTCCGAATCCATCCCCCTGGCGGTCACGGCACTGGTTCCCCTGGTCCTCTTTCCTGCCCTGGGTGTACTGGACGGGAAAGCAGTATCGGAAGTCTATATGAACCACATCATTTTCATCTTCATTGGTGGTTTCGTCATGGCCCTGGCCATGGAGAAGTGGAACCTTCACCGGAGGATTGCGCTGAAGTTGCTGGTGCTGATCGGGGTGAGCCCGGGCAGGATCCTGGTGGGTTTCATGGCCACCTCGGCTTTCCTCTCCATGTGGATCTCCAATACAGCCACCACCATGATGATGATTCCCATAGTCATGTCCATTATCACCAGCCTGGAGGAAGGCCTCGAGAAAAAAGCAGTCACCCGCTACGCCACCGGTCTTTTTCTTGCCATAGCCTACAGCGCCTCCATCGGGGGAATGTCTACCCTGGTGGGATCACCCACCAACCTGGTCTGCCCGAAAATCCTCACCCTCCTCTACCCCGGCTCCCCTGAAATCTCTTTCACGAGCTGGATGGCATTTGCACTGCCCATATCGGCGGTAATGCTGGTCATGGTCTGGCTGGTGATCCACCTGATCTACAGGCCAAAGGAGAAATGGAAGCAACTTGACAGGGACCATTTCAAAAAAGCCTACAGAGATCTGGGCAAAGCAAGCCGTGAGGAGCGGATTGTGTTTGCCCTCTTCCTGACACTGGCGCTGCTCTGGATCACCCGATCAGGAATCACCTTCAGCTCTGTTACCATACCGGGATGGGCCCGCCTGTTCAAAGCACCAGCCTTCATCAACGACGGCACTGTGGCCATGTTCATCTCCATCATCCTTTTCATGATCCCGGCAGGGAAGGAGAAAAAAGAGCGGATCATGGAGTGGAAAACAGCGCAACGCATCCCATGGAACATCGTTCTGCTTTTTGGGGGAGGGTTTGCCCTTGCCCTTGGATTTCAATCCAGCGGACTGGCCATCTGGTTTGGCGAACAGCTGCTCTGGACAAAGGGGATCCACCCGCTCCTGATCCTCCTGGCTGTGGTTGCCCTGATGTCCTTCCTTACCGAGCTCACCTCCAACGTGGCCTCCACCCAGATGCTGTTACCCATATTTGCGAGCCTTGCAGTCAGTTCCGGAAACAATCCCCTGCTACTGATGATCCCTGCCACCCTCGCCTCTTCACTGGCCTTCATGCTGCCTACAGCTACTCCGCCCAATGCCATCATTTTTGGCACCAACCGCATTAAAATCTCCACCATGGTGCGTACCGGATTTCTGCTCAACATTTTGGGAATACTGGTGGTAGTACTGGTCACCTGGCTACTTGGAAAAGGAGTGTTTGACATTGAACCGGGCCTTATCCCACAATGGGTATCAGGAGGTCCATAATCACGGAAACATGAATTTCGGAACCATGAATCACAAAAAAGTGCAGCTCAGATCCTTGCTTGTCATCATCACCCTGTTTGCCATTGCAATGGGCTTCCTGGAGGCAGCTGTGGTGGTCTACATGCGGGAGATCCTCTACCCGGGCGGATTTGAGTTCCCCCTCTCCCCTGTACCGGTAAGACTGGTGGTCACAGAGCTGTTCAGGGAGGTGGCCACGATGGTCATGCTGATCACCATCGGTATCGTAGCTGCAAAAAGATTCAGCACCGGTTTTGCCTGGTTCATCTACAGCTTTGCCATCTGGGACATCTTCTATTATGTATTCCTGAAGGCAATCCTGGACTGGCCCGAATCACTCCTTACCTGGGATGTGCTTTTCCTGATCCCCACCACCTGGACCGGTCCTGTACTCTCTCCTGTGCTGGTCTCCCTCACCATGATCCTCCTGGCCGTGGTGATCCTGGTTTATGCTGAACGCGGGAAGGAAACCCGCATCAGGGGCCTGGAATGGGCAGGGTTAATAGCCGGATCCCTGATCCTGGTCTTCAGCTGGATTGTCGACTATTCAAAGCATATGCTCATTCGCTTCTCTCTGCCGGAGATGCTGTCAAATAAGGATCCCGAAGTACTGGATTGGGCCACCCGGTACATACCGGGCCATTTTCCATGGTGGATATTTATAATGGGTGAAACGATAATTATAATCTCTTTCGTAATCTACCGAAGGCGAATCAAATCATTACACTAATTTTATAGCACTAATGGATCCACACATAGAAGGGCAAAATATTCAGGGAAAAGATTTTACGGATTCGCTGCTGGAACAGGGCGATTATGAGCTATGTACCTTCTCCGGCTGTGACTTCAATCATTCTGACCTTTCCGGAATCAGGTTCATCGATTGCAGCTTCTCAGCTTGCAACATCAGTAATACGAAACTTAAAAACACCCTGTTCCAGGATACAAGCTTCAGAGATTGCAAGATGCTGGGACTGCATTTCGAGAATTGCAACAAGCTGGGGCTTTCTGTCAGCTTTGAGAACTGCCAGCTCGACCACTCCTCCTTCTACCAGGTGAGGCTGGGCCGTACAAAATTTATCAATTCAAGGCTCCAGGAGGTGGACTTCACCGAGTCGGAACTAAAAAACAGCAGCTTCGACCAGTGCGATCTGCTGCAGGCCTCCTTTGAAAACAGCAACCTGGAACGGGCCGATTTCAGGGAAGCCTATAACTATACCATCGATCCGGAGATCAACCGGGTAAAGGGAGCGCTCTTCTCACTACCATCGGTTGTGGGACTGTTGAGCAAGTACGATATTAAAATTGAAAAATAACAAACAGCAAAGGATTAGGAGAAGATGAAAGATCAACACTGGAAACAACTGAAGGCAACTACCAATGGCGAAATACTCACCCCGGCCCCCATGGGCTTTATCATCGATTCACCCTGGCTGCCTAACTGGTACGGAATCTCACTGCTCGACTACTTCACCAGCGACGAGTTGTGGTTGAAGGCAAACCTGAAGGCCGAAAAGAGCTTCCCCGATGTGATCTTCCTGCCCGGATTCTGGTCTGAATACGGCATGTGCACCGAACCCTCCGCATTCGGGGCCCGCTCCTCCTTTCCCGCCAACGAGTTCCCCCATGCATTCCCCCTCCTCAGGTCGCCCGAAGAGATTCCATCACTGGTCCGGCCCAATCCGCAAAAGGACGGCCTGGGGCCAATAGTATTAAACCGCTTAAAGCTGAACGAGAAAAAAATCAACGACGAAGGACACCAGATCCGCTTCTCGGTCTCCCGCGGCCCTCTCAACATTGCCTCCTTCCTCATGGGTGCCACCGAATTCATGCTGGCCATAATGACCCACCCCGATGAGGTCCACCTCCTGATGAGGAAGATCACCGACTACCTTGTGGCTTTCCACAACCATCAAGCCGAAATGTTCCCCTCAATCGGGGGAATCCTGATGCTGGACGATATCATCGGCTTCGTTAGCGCAGAGCAGTTTGTGGAATTCGGCCTCCCCTACTTCAAGGAGATCTACGATCGTGAGCTGGAAATAAAGTTCCTCCACAACGATGCCCCCTGCATGGAGTCGGCCCATTACCTCCCCGAAATGGGCATTAACCTGTTCAATATGGGCTTCGACACCGACCTGAATGAGTTAAAAAAACTGACCGGATCTTCGGTCACCATGCTGGGAAATATCCCCCCAAGGGACGTACTGGCACGTGGCACTGAAGAGGAGATCAAAGCATCGGTCCAGACCCTCATGAACAACCTGGAAGAGCCCTCCCGTGTGATCCTTTCCTGTGGTGGCGGCATGCCCCCTGGCGTCACCACCCACCAGATCAATGCCTTCATCACCGCCGTCAAAACCCACTAACAACCCAACTACCTGATACAATGGAGAATCCATTACTTTCAACATCTTCAATAAGGACTACAATATGACAGGCAAAACTTCCTTCGAACCGAAACAGGATATGTTAAGCCGTTTTCAGGAAGTATCTGCTCTTCCGGGAAATGGCAGGAAACAGATCTATAGGGTGATTGATGCCCTGTTCCTCTCCATCTTCCTCCTTACCATACTTTCTATTTCATCCGGCTGCCAGTCCCCCGTCTCACCAGCCCTTTCATCCGATGAGGAATCAACAAGCATCTGCCTGGGGGAACAGCCTCTGCTCACCTATGTGCATGCCGAAACCCCGGCTCCGAACGGAACAAACCCGCTCTACAAGCGATCGGCCTACATCCACCCCTTACGGTCTCCCGGAGGGGAGATCCTCACCAGGATCCAGCCGGCCGACCACTACCACCACTATGGAATCTGGAATCCCTGGACGCGCACACATTTCGGAGATTACAAAGTGGATTTCTGGAACCTGGCCGAGGGACAGGGAACCGTCAGGTTTGCAGAGTACACGGACAAATATGAAACCAAAGAGAAGGCGGGTTTTAAAACACGCCACGACCATATCTATTTCAAAAAAGAGGGAGGCGAGGGTGTTGCAATCAATGAGACCTGGGATGTGAGCATCCACGATGCAGGAGAAAAAGCCTATACTGCCGATCTTACCTTCACCCTCACCACCCCGCTGGAAACGGGTATTACCCTGGAAGCATACCGTTATGGCGGGGGCATCGGGTTCCGGGCCACGGAAAAATGGAATCCCGGCAACTGCTCAGTACTCACCTCCGAAGGGAAAAACTGGTCAGAAGCCGACGGAACTGAGGCCCGCTGGGTGATTATCGAGGGGGAATCATCAGTTGCTGATGGACGCTCGGGCATCCTTTTTCTGAGCCACACCGGAAACCAGTCACACCCCGAACCCATGCGGCTGTGGCCTCCTGATAGCAACAATGGGATTGAAAATGTTTATTTCGAATTCTGCCCTATCCGCCATCAGGAGTGGGTACTGGAACCCGGAAAAGAGTATACTCTGAAATACCGCCTGTTTGTTTTTGATGGTGCCATGGATACGGAAACAGCCGAAAAGCACTGGGAAAAATTCCATAATTAGTTATCTTTCAGTTCCCAAATGAAACGAAGCAACTACCAAACTACTAACTAACATTATGCAACGCAGATCCTTTATCAAAAGAGCTACAGCAGCTACAGCAGGAACCATTGTGATTCCCACCATCATCCCATCCCATGTCCTGGGTAAAACAGCCCCAAGCAACAGGATCCGTATCGGCCAGATAGGCTTCGGGCGCATCGCCATGAGCCATGACCTGCCCCAAACCCTGAAGCATAATGCAGCCATTGGCGTGGCAGTTGCCGACGTGGACATCAACCGTGCCAGGGCCGGGAAAAAGTGGGTCGAGGAGTTCTATGCTGCACAGACCGAAAGTTCAAAAGCTGTGGATGTGGCGGTGTACCAGGACTACAGGGAGATGCTGCAGGACAAGAGTATTGATGCGGTGATTATCTCCACGCCCGACCACTGGCATGCACAACCGGCCATAGAGGCGGCCCTGGCAGGAAAGGATATCTACCTGCAGAAGCCCGCCTCCCTCACCATCGCCGAAGGACGCCAGATGAGCAATACAGTCAACCGTACAGGAGTCATCTTCCAGCAGGGAAGCCAGCAGCGGGGCTCCTCGCCCTGGCCCCATTTTCACCGGGCCTGTGAACTGGTTCGAAACGGCCGCATCGGCGAACTGAAGAAGATAGAAATCGGACTTCCCGGCGACCCATCGGGCAATGAAGAGCTGCCCATGCCGATACCGGAAAACCTGGACTATGACATGTGGCTGGGATCAACTTCCTTCCAGTACTATACCGAAAAAAGAGTCCACCCCCAGGTAGATTTCTCACGGCCGGGATGGCTCCGTTGTGAGCAGTTTGGAGCCGGCATGATCACCGGCTGGGGCGCCCACCATATTGACACCGCCCACTGGGGCATGGGAACCGAGTTTACTGGCCCTATAGAAGTGGAGGCAGAGGCATCCTTCCCCACCTCCGGGATGTGGAACGTTCATGGCGATTTCATGGTGCATGCAAAATATGCCAACGGCGTGAATATGGAGATCAGCGGATCCTTCCCCAACGGGGTAAAATTCTATGGCAGCGAGGGCTGGATTTTTGTCTCCCGCGGTACCGTGGCCGTCACCTCATCCGATCCGACTAAATCCGGATCGGAATTACAGGCACTGGACGCCAGTGATCCAAAGATCCTCATGTCAGAGATCGGACCCGATGAGATCCACCTTTACAAGGCTCCCGAGCAGCATGAGGACTGGCTCAACGCCATCCGCTCACGCAAGGACCCGGTAGCCCCTGCCGAGGTGGGGCACCGCTCCTGCTCTGCCTGCCTGTTGAGCCACACGGCCATGAAATTCGACGGCAAGCTTTACTGGGATCCACAACGTGAAAGGTTCATCGACAACGACAGGGCCAACTCCATGCTGCACCGGCCCCAGCGTTTCCCCTACGGAACCGACTACATCCTGAAATAACCCACTTCCTTACCCACATACTTACTTACTTACCTACTTACCTACCTACTTACTTACCCACTTACTTACGCCCTATGAAATCCTTCCATATATTCACCGGCCTGATCCTCCATGCCCTGCTCACATCGTGCGGCTCTCAGGCTCAAAATCCCGAAACCATGTTCACACCCATTGAAGGAAAAGTGAAACTCATGAACGTGGACCCCGGGCACTTCCATGCCGCACTGGTCCAAAAA
>JAAEOI010000574.1 GCA_024244665.1 Bacteroidota bacterium
CTTTCATGCAATGTGGGAATGCTCTGAACATGGAGTGCCCCGTCTGATAAATAAAATATGCAAGCTGTCACTGAAGGCTGGAGAAACCAATGAACTGACTGAAATAAATGGTGAAATAATCCGGCAGATCGGGGACCGTTTCAAGAAGATAACACGTCCTGCCGGATCAGAGAGGAGACATAGAAAACAGTATGAGGATGAGATTGCTCATGAATCTGTTAAAGAGTTTCAGGACAGCTCGGGAACGGAACCGGAGGATCAGGGTCAGACATCAGTTGAGCCGGTTACCGAAAAAGAGGCATCGCCGGAACCTGTATTGCGTTTACAGGACGATGGAGATAAAACACTGTTGAATGAAGCAGAAGAGTCCGGTGATAAAGAGATATCGGAATGTACAACCGGAATGACTAAAGAGGAGTTTGCTATTCATGACGGAGCAGAACAGAAAGTTGGAATGTTTCCGGAAGGGGCTAGTTTTGCAGATGAACAGACACACTCTGAAGATACTGCTGCCGCTGATGTTGATGAGGAGGAAGAAGGACCCGATGAGGTTGATATTGGAGGTCGCAGGTTCCAGTTAGATATTTCTCAAAGACTTATTGAGGAGGCAAGGAGTTCCGGCCAGGATCAGTGTAACAAACTGGCCGGTACGATAGCCGCCCATGCGCTCAGGAGTAATAGCGAATTGACAAAGGTGGC
>JAAEOI010000575.1 GCA_024244665.1 Bacteroidota bacterium
ATTACGATCGTCACTGCGGTTTCGTACGGACCAGGTGCAAGAACAGGCCAGGTCCTTCTCTGGCCAAATCCGGCCAGTGGGCACATACATATAAGCAGGCTCCCGCTGGGTGCGACCATAGAGTTGATCAGCGCATTGGGAAGCGTAGTCGATCGTTTTGAGTCTTTTGATGAGCAGTTGGACCTTTCAGTTTCAGATTATACTCCAGGAACTTATATGCTCCGAATCGTTGATGAAATGAGTGTGCAATACCTGAAGTTAATTATTCAGAAATAGCCTGGTTTTTGCCGGTTCACATTGGCAATATTCATTCCATAATTTTTAATACCATTCCGGGAACTGAAATATCACCCTCATCACCGGCTGATGTTCCAATTTCATCAATCAACTCACCCGGGATAGTAATGCTGTTTCCTTCAATTTCTATTTCCGGGGTGATATCAGTTGCTGATTCAGCCAATAAATCCTGTGCCCATATTTTATCCGGCTTTACGGCTTCTGAAAATTCTATGACCAGGACATCATAGTGCCCGAAAATTCCGATTGGCTGAGTTGCATCTTTAACCTGAATGGTGACTTTTGCCCGTGGATGAAACCAGCTGTCTTCAGGACGAACCCGCCCCTCGGTGGCTACACAAACAGATCCATTGAGATAAGTTGAAGCCATGACATAAGGTGCTTCCCCTTCAATTTCGACCTTTGGTAAGGGCATATTTCGGGACATAATTGCAGGTGCACTCTGGTAAACCATTTTTCCATAGGTGGATTTGTTCCATGTGTCCCACTTTGTAAATTCGCTATAATCAATTAATTCCTTTTCGGATGAATGATAGCTTCCTGCACCAGCCGGGAAAGCCGGTGCAATGCGCGACCAACGCCCAAATCGTTCAGCCTCGTTTATTCGTCCCTGCATGTGTCTTTTCCCTGATAACTGGTGATGAAGATCTTTACCCTCAAGTGTACGTTCCATGAAATTGGGATGGCGTTTACTGGCGACCAGGCAGCCAAGTGCTGCAGCTACATTACAATCATCCTGCAAATTCAGGATCGCTGTGTACTTTGAATGCCCATGTGTCTGCTTTAAGATATCATGAGTACGCCTGAGTGTTGTTACGGACATTAATATCGGAGTAGCATCGTAAGTACGGAAAGCATCGGAGTTTTGAAGAACCCTGAGCATATTTTCCTGCTCTTTGCCACCAATGTCATAAACTGATGGATATTCTTTCTGATTTGGGGTATCCCAACCTGGATTCAGGTTTCCTCCTGCACCTGTCACATACTCCAGGATCAATTCAGGAAAAATCTTCTTTTTAATTTTGCAGCTCCAAAAGCTTTCAATACCGCCGCCATCAATTTTCCAATATTCAATACCGGCATATTTCGACCATTCAACCATTTTATGGGCTGCTGTCGAATCAATGGTACCTCTTGTCCATATTCCCAATCCTCTCCAACCGTTTGCGATAATTTCTTCGTTAAAAAGACGAAGGGCCTCTTCAGGTTCAGCATCACCGTATTCAGGAAAATCCCTTGCGTCAATTTGCAAGGAAAAAAATGGCCTGGCACCCGGAATAATCCGTTCTGATGCTTCTTTTGTTTGCCAACCATGGTCGATAAGAAAATACCAATCACTTCTCCCCCTGGGAAGAAATTTGCGAGCCCAACCATCTTCCTGGTTATAAAGGTGACTGTACGTAAGTTCCTCTCGTGCGGCAGGATTTGTAATCCTATTCAGATCGCTTAATTCACCTCCTCTTTGCACCCAATAGTTTTGGGCATACCAGGTACACCAATAATTAGGTGCAGATGCTGGTGCTTCAGGCACTAAATTTGCCACATCTTCAAAAAACTCGTATTCAGGATTAAATTCAGACGGTACGGGAGCCTTTGTATCGCTTCTCCAGTTCTGAAGCATCTCAAGCAATTCCTTTGCTTTTTCAGGATTTGATTCCGCAAGGTTCTTATCTTCTTCAATATCGTTTTTGAGATTATACAGTTCGATATCGCTATTCTCAAAGTACTCAATCAACTTCCAATCACCCAGGCGTATGGCCGAACCAGGCCTGGTGCGAAACAAGGGATCCTGGCATTCGGAATTTCCATCTTGCAGATATATGGGAAAATGCCAGTAAAGGGGGCGTTCTTTGGGAGGCCTGTTTTTTGTTAACAGTGGTAATATTGATTGACCATCCAGTACTTTATTCTCTGGCTTCGAAATCCCTGCTGCTTCAAGTATAGTCGGGTAAAAATCCAGGTTCGTAACGGGAACATCCGAATGGGTGCCTTTTCTGATTTTACCGTGCCAGTAGGCAAACATCGGTTCACGTATCCCACCTTCATAATAAGAGCCTTTGCCTGCCCGGAGAGGACGCTGTTTTGTTACCCGATAATGGCCACCATTGTCTGAGGTAAATAGAATAAATGTGTTTTCTAATTTTCCTGAATTTTGCAGTTTTCTAATTAAGCGACCAATCTGGATATCAAGGTTCTCCACCATGGTGGCATATCCGGCATTATTTTGCCCGTTCCACGCTGCTTTGTTTTCGTATTTAGGCAATAATTCTTTTACGGGCTGAATAGGTGTATGAACAGCATAAGGTGAATAGTATAAAAAGAAAGGCTCCTCATTGGCCGAATCTATAAACTCCAGGGTCTTATCCATAATTAGATTTGTGAGGTAATAAGCCTCCGAGGGTGCATCCAGCGGCACGCTTTTATAGGGTGGATAATAACTTCCCGGATTTCCAGCTTCACAACCACCAATGTTCACATCAAAACCTTGTGTTGTTGGGTCATCATTCAAGTGCCATTTGCCTGCGTGACAGGTTCTGTAACCTGCCGATTTCAAAGCTTCGGTGAGGATAAATTGGCTGTCAGGCAGAATTGTATTGTTTTTGGTTGGGATTAATTTCCGGTCCTTGCTTTCTCCCCTCTCAGAAGAGTTTACTGTATATATTCCATGACGGGGAGTCCACTGTCCACTCATTAAACAAGCACGGCTGGGAGCACAATTTGAAGCTGAGGCATAGGCATTTGTGAAAATCATTCCATCATTAGCCAGCGCATCAATGTGAGGAGTTTCATAATATTCCGACCCCATAAAACCAACATCACGCCACCCCATGTCGTCAATATTAATAAGAATAATATTGGGCCTGCTTTTTACGGAGGAGGCAAAACAGCCAGTACATACAAACAATACAGATATGACAAACAGACTAAATAATAGTCTCATGTCTGAAATTAGCTTTTTTCTCATGCTGCTAGTTTATTTCCTTGGTGAACAGTTTTTTCCCTTTCGGAACCAGAGTCATTGTCTGACCTTCATCTGAAGTCAATTTAAGGATGGCTCCTGACAAAGCCTTCGATTTCTTTCCATTTACGTAGACAGAAACACCACTTTCCGGCCATGGATTCTTAACCAGGCATTTGCCTCCTTTTTGTGACAGGATCTCAACAAACTCAATCTGACCTTTTTCCATGGATGCACTGATCAGGAAAGCATCACGTGCAGCCAGTGTAAACTGTACATCCCACTCTTTTGGCCATGCCGGGAAAATATAGTTTACCGGATCTTCCCCTGGTGAAGAAGGAATGCTTTGCAGTAATGCCTTATATAATGCGTGCGATCCAGTACCCAGTCTTTGGCACTCAATAGCCCCGGCCCCTTCCCGCAAACTTAAGCGATTTCTTAATACGACTAAGCCGGTTTCTCCGCTACTGCCCTGATAATCGCAATAGTTTTCCCTGTGTCCCTGGATCCCGGATGGTATTAAATACTTCACATCATTGGCCAAGCCAAGATTAGCTGCTGCCACAGCATACCTGTTTCCTACCTGCACCTTAATTTCCTCATTTATAGGATTCTTACTTTTATAGGCATTATAGGCATCATGCACAATTTTGGACAATTCTTTGTTTTCAGATCCTATGTGATATAAATCATAGTAAATGGCTGGTTTCGCTGAAGTAGGGATAGGTGTAAGGTTAGCAAGAACTTCTTTCCAAAGATGGCGAAGTTCGGCGTCCACACCTAATATTTCCGAGGCTTGAATTGCAATTGGAAAAATAGCATGCATTGCCGTAAGCTCTTCAGGTGTATCTGATCCTCCCCAGCTATCTCTGGCTTCATGATCATTTACATGATGAATGTGGTATTTCCCATCGGACTCCTTATAGAAATCAGGGAAATTGCGATAAAATTCAACGCATCCCTTAATCATGGGATAAGCTGCTGTCCGCAGCCACTCTTTGTCCAGATAATATTCATAATTCAACCAGTACAGGTAAGAAATTTTGGCTGTTGTGGACATGATATGCGTTACCCATGCAAAGGGGCTGTTCTTTTTCGAATAAAGCCAATTCCACCGGCTGTTAAATGCGTTCTTCGGCTGTGCATAGTCCTGAAATCCCTTCGACCGCATTTCCCATGGTTTTCTGGCCAGGTACAAATCCCGCATTTCACTGGCAATAGTGTCCGGAAGATCTTCCAATCCATTA
>JAAEOI010000576.1 GCA_024244665.1 Bacteroidota bacterium
CTCATGTTCCACACCCCCAGCTTTTCAATCATTTGATCTGCTGTTTTTTTCTTCTTTAAGGCTATGTCTTTTTCTTCAGAAATGTCCATTGACAAATTAAAGAGCATGGGAAACTTATCGGGCAGGTTCACCAGCTTCATGTCGCCCATCCTGATGGCTGACACACCCTGTATGTTCCATGTCAGGTATTCGTGCGGACTTTGTCTGTTTTCTCCGTTGATGTAAGGTGTGAGGTCGACTCCATGGATGTTTTCTTCTTCTTCCAGCTCTCCTCCTGCAAAGGATATAAATGTGGGAAGGATATCAAGTGCACTTACCGGCTTTTCATACTTCGTCCCGGCATTGTATACCTCCGGGTATGAGATAAGGAAAGGCACATGGACACCCCCCTCGAACAGGGTGCCTTTCTGTCCCCTGAATGGCGCATTGAAGGACACATTGTTATTGAGATAGCCCCCGTTATCACTCAGAAAAACAATCACCGTGTTCTCGTACAGTCCCTGTTCTTTAAGTTCCTCAACAATCCTTCCCACATTCACATCCAGGCGATGCACCA
>JAAEOI010000577.1 GCA_024244665.1 Bacteroidota bacterium
AACTCTTGTCAAATCGGCGTTTTTACCCACCCCTAACCCCTCCCAGGCAATGCTGTTGAATTAAGGATTATTAGGCCCCGGAGGGGCGGTATATCGGTAGACAATGGAACTACCCCCCCCCACAAATCATAAGCTCCGTAGGAGCGACATATCGGTAGAAAATCTATGATCCAGCCCCCTCTTTTCCCACAAGCCCCAGCGGGGCGGCATGTTCTTTCTGTGGGCGTCGGGATCAGTTGGAAAATGCCTCGCCGTGCTCACGTACCGCTCTACGGAGCTCATGAGTTGTTGGGGGACGTGTTCCATTGTCTACCGATATACCGCCCCTCCGGGGCTAATCATCCTTAATTCAACAGCATTGCCCCTAACCCCTCCCAGGAGGGCAATGTCAGAAACTTAAGGATATTTTTGCAAACTGAAGTTTGCACTCCAGCCTGGGTTCGCCCATGAACTCAGGAGTGCAAACTTTAGTTTGCCACCCGGATTTCTTAAGTTTCTGACATTGCCCAGGAGGGGCATATGTATGTTTCATAGGATAGTTCCGGAGCTTTTTCACTGCTCCGGAATTTCAACACTCCAACACTCCAATTCTCCGGCTGAAGCAGACCTCTCCTGCATCCTGATCTCATCGACGATCGAAGAAATTATCGGGATGTGTACGCGTGTCGTGGTGATGCGCGAAGGTCGAATCACCGGCATGTTAGAGGGCTGTGATATTCAGGAAGAGGAAATTATGCTGCATACCACAGGTCTACGGGGAAAGCAACAAGATCGATAAGTGCGAACGCGGTTTAAGAACAATACCCGTGAATGAATTGGCTTTTCGCCCCGGAGGGGCATTCGCCAATAGCCCACCAATTCATTGGTGGGCACGGGGAGTGCCTCATGGTGTGTGTCCCGGAGGGACATTCGCGAGGCGCTGACCGTCCGGGGGCAGGCGTCCCTCCGGGACGAACACCAGGGCGGGTCTCCTGGTGCCCCAGGCATGAATTCCTGGACTATTCGCGTCTGTCCCTCCGGGACGAACACCCTTTCTAGACAAGGCATCCTGGTTTCATTCACGGGTATTGGGGTTGAGAAGAGGAAGAGAAATCTTATGAGGAAAAAAATCGATTTCAGTAAATACGCGCCATTAGTCGCATTGCTTATTTTATTCGCGATCTCATCGCTGGCGAGTCCGTATTTTCTGAAACCCCGCAACCTGTTGAATATTCT
>JAAEOI010000578.1 GCA_024244665.1 Bacteroidota bacterium
AACTCCGAAGTAAAAACCCGCTTCCTGGCCTTGCTCCTGTGCAAGAATCGGACACCAGTTCCATGGATAGGTAGCGGCAGCAATCCAGGCTTCAAAAGTAAAAGAATCGCCAAGTTTGGGAACCTTCTCCGACTTACGGATTACTCGGGTTGTGAAGCCATCTAATTTTAAAGCGCTGCCATCCGGCCCTTCTACTAACTTGAAATTTCCGTGTACTGAATCTTCCACGCTCGAAACTTCATCAGTAATCACCCTTGAATTGCTTGTATTGAAATTCCAGGACGCTACAGGTTCAATTTCACCGGGCTTATTAGTGGTTGAAGCCCAACAGGTATTACCAGGGAGAAGTATCACAATGAAGCAAATTGCTATGAAAAATTTTCGCATGTTATTGTTTTTTAGAATTATATGATTCATTACTAATCTATGCATCTATTGAGATTCCCAAATATATTATTTATAATCAGCCCCCGTCAAACTGTTTAATACGGATTCCTGCCATTTGCGAAGCTCAGTCTGCATCTCCTCCACAATTTCAGGAAAACTGTCAGCCAGGTTTTTTGTTTCTCCCCTGTCATTCTGAATGTCATACAACTCAAATCCCTTTTCATTGGGCGACTCTCCTTCCACTACAAGTTTATACTGATTTTTCATCATTGTACGTTCTCCGGTAAAATCATTTTCCGAAACCTTGTCAAATTTAAAATTAACGAAAGTACGGTTAAATTTCCCATGCAGCATTTTTACAAGAGGAGTGGTTCCTTCCTGAAGTATTGGATCGATATAGGGTGGATATGATTCATACATCTCTTCTTCAGGATCAAAACTCCAAAAAAACAGAGGCTTGTCACGCTGTTTTTCGGGATCATTAAAAAACGGGACAAGGCTGGTTCCGTCAAGAGGCCTGTTGGGTAGGGGCTGGTGGGTCATTTCAGCCAGGGTTGGCAAAATATCAGTGGTGACCGAAATAGCAGAAGTTGCTGCCGGCTCTTTTATTACCGCTGGCCATTCCAATACTCCCGGGACTCTCACACCCCCTTCATACATCTGCCCCTTTTGACCCCTCAATATCATTCCGGTGCGAGCCGCACTTGGTGGTGTGCCATTGTCGCCACAATACCAGACCAGCGTATTGTTCTGTAAATTATTATCCCTTAGATAGGATCTTAATTTGCCTATCGCCCTATCCATGGCGGTTATTTCAGCATAACGCTCCTGTAAAACATCCCGAAGCGGCCGGTTTACCCTTTTTCCAGTTTCATTGGATGTGAGGCCAACTTCAATATTGCTCAAACTATCAGGGAGATTATCATACAGGGCAAGATCCCCCGGCAACCCACTATAAGGCTCATGCGGCGAACCAAACCAGACCACTGCCAAAAACGGTTTATCCTGTTTTTTTGACTTTTGAATAAACCGGATGGTTTCATCGATAACAATTTCGGAACCCTCCCCTTCTATTCTTTGCGGAGTTTCCCCATTTCTTGACATAACAGGATTTAATTCAAAAAAATTGTCATGTGAAAACCACTCATCAAAGCCCATGGCTCCGGGATTGGTTGGAGACTCTTTTTTTACCGGTCCCAGGTGCCATTTCCCAAAATGAGCACTGGCATAGCCGGCCTTTTTCAGAAGGTGTGCAATGGTGATTTCCTCCGGACGGATTGAAAAACCCGGTGTAAATGTACCATAACGATTTGGATGTCTGCCCGTCATAAAACTGCCCCGTGTTGGTGAACAACTCGGGTGCCCGGAATAAAAACGGTCCATACGCAAACCACTGGCCGCCATTTCATCAAGAACAGGCGTTTTTACAAAAGGATGACCGTTGTACCCCACTTCATCCCACCCGTGATCATCGCCCATAAGCAGGATGATGTTTGGAAGCTCACCCTGACTGTTATCTCTCTCCTGCTTTGAGTTGGAGCAGGATAATGCGGTCAATAAAATGATGATAACGATTCCTTTGAATTGAATCTTTGATTTCATATAAGTGTCTATTTTATGGTAGAATATTTTGTAAAACATCTGCACCTAACTCTTTTTCAGGGGAAAACTGATCTGATTTTACATAATTCAGGATGCTGTAATAGAGTTGCCTTGCTTCCGGCATGTCCTGAAGATTAAGCAGATCAATGGCACATATCAAAACACTACCCTCTCCATATTTCGTTTCGAAAATCATTCCCAGTTTATGGTTTCGGGCAAAATTATCAATGGTCTGTACCAGAGGTTTATAATCAGCCGGAGTCTCATCAAGGATGATTGGTTTGCAATTTTTCACCAGCTGCCACCATTGCCAGTTGCTGTGAAACTCAGTGGGGAATTGTGCGAACAGAGGAGAGTCGGGATCACATATAAATCCCAGTGATCCGGGTGCAGGTTCAAAGCCACGTTTAATCGCTCCCCTGGCAAACATGGGGTAACACCAGAAATCGGTCTGAAATGCACCCTGAATGCAGTGTGTAAGTTTGTCATGCTCCGGTATAATAATGGCCTTACCTCCCTGTTGAAGATGTGTTCTTGTTTTTAAATCAAATTTTTTCGTAACCAGAACTCCTTGGGGAACGCTGGTATCCACCGCCTTTGGATAGACCCAAATATCATATTCGTTCAGGTATTTTGTACCCTCCACTGAAATAGTGATTTTCAGTTTTTCAGCTTTCTCAATACTATTTAACGCAAAACTAACCTCGCCAATATTTACCAACCCTCCCCGGGCAATACTCTTTTGCGTGAATACTCCTTCACCGATGAATTCTCCACTACTATTGGCAACCTTCCAGCCTACTTCTGCATCCTCGAAATCTTCTTTTCCATAATGGGCGATTGCGATATCTCCCCTGAACTCTTCATCATTGGTCCATGTATACTTACTCATTTTCAGCAGCGGGACCACTTCGCTGCAGAACTGGCTCCACTCTTCAGGAGTAACCACTCCTTTGGATTCCATGAAGTCATTCAGGATCCCCACCAGGGCAGTACCCTGTCCCGGGAAATCCTGGATATCCAGCAACTGAATTCCTGCGAAATCAGGTGTTCTCAAAGCTGTTTCAATATCCTCCCTGTAACAGATCACGGCCAGTTTTCCCGATGCCTGTACAAAATCATCTGCCTGGTCCAGCATCTTTGCCTCCTTCAGTCTCTCTCTGAAGATCTCATAATTCCTTGCCCTGGTTACACCCGTAAATTTGGGGATATCCTTAAAATCGGGAGAGACCTGGAACTGACCCGTTTCATGGCCAATAACGGGGACATTAAAATCTTTTATGGATTCCGAATAATCGACCAGGGTAGAGGGAGGAAAGTTGTCTATGTGACCGTTTGCATAATCTATGTGAAAATAGGATCCGCGAACGGGTCCCTGTTCAGTACCCGTTTTTGCGCATACCCAAAAGTCATCTCCTTCGGCAAAACTCTGGTCCCAATGCATGGTGTTGCTTCCCTGGGCATATAATCTCCTGGGGTCAATCTCCTTGAAATCTGCCACCAGTTTGTACATGGCCGGGTTTCGACCAAGCTCATTGCCCAGGGTAAACATAGTAAAGGAGGGATGATTTCCAAAATATTTAAAGATCAACTCCCCCTCCCTTTGCAGGTAATCTTTCAGAGTCATATTGATCCTGCTGGTATCCACCTGCAGATAATCGATGTTGTACATCGCACGAACAGCCTCATTCTCCATGCTCTTGTTATCCATTCCACTCCTTTTGTTGGGAAGCTCGGGTTGAAGGTAGACTCCCACCTCATCGGCTGCCTTCAGCGCTTCTTTGGGAGGGCACCATGAATGATACCGCCAGTGATTGATGCCATAGGATTTCAACTGCCTGAATAATTTCAACCATGCTGCCTTATTCATGGGGGGATAACCGGTAAGGGGATAATTGGCACTGTCAGTACGCCCCCGCAGGAAGACCCTCTTGCCGTTTATATAGATATACCTGCCCTTCCTGCTGAATTCACGCATTCCAAAATCCACCTGCTGTGAACTGTTGCAGGATTTATCACCCGAGCGGACTGACAGGTATAAATTCAATTTGATCAGGGCCGGATCAAATTCATCCCACAGGGGAGCTTCTGTATTAAAATTGTAGGTAAACTCAAATAGCTTATCCTTTCCGATCCCCGATATCTCTTCCTTTCGGGTTTGAAATTTCACAGGGCTTTCTGTATTCCAGCTCTCCGCAGCTACCACCAATTCCCCTGCAGCCTCGCTGCCGGTGATATTCCCGATGTTAACCCGGATCTTCACCCGGTTGTTTTTTACATCCGGATATACCTGGACCTCCTCCATCCACACCGGATCGGTGGCCTGAAGTTCGATTCTGCCCACAATCCCGTTCCAGTTGGTCTGGGTGCGCTCATCCACGGCATGGGAAGGGCCCACAGGAGGCATCCTGGCATTATCAACCAGCACTGTAATCCTGTGCTTACCAGGCTTTATGGCTTTGGTCAGATCGAAATACTGGGGAGCGCTCAATGTGTTTTCATACCCGCAGCCCACATCGTCAAACCAGACATACGTATCCTTGGTCCGCTCCAGAAGCAGCTTTACACTCTTGCCGGCCCACTGTTCAGGAATCTCCACCTCCTTCTGGTACCAGGCCGCGCCCTTCCAGTACCATACACGCGAAAGGCGCTCCAGCTCATGTTCATCAACGAAAGTGCCTTTTTTATTTTCATCCGTAGTACCGGGAAGCCTTATTGAATCGCTGAATTCCTGGCTGTACCATCTCTCCTTCATCCCTGCATTGTCAGGATCAAGCTGAAACTTCCAGCTCCCAGATAGATCTTTAATCTCATTATAATCCGGGTAAGATTGATTACAGGCAGTGGTAATCATCATTAGCACAAACAAGCCTATTAATGTAGGTCGCATCATTACTACTCTCTTTTATGGTATTATTTTATGGAGAAGATCTTTATCAAATTCCTCCTCAGGTACAAAATCATCCGATTTCACATAATTAAGGATGCTGTAATAGAGTTGTCTCGCTTCCGGTTTGTCCTGGAGGTTCAGCAGGTCGATGGCACAGATCAATACACTTCCCTTGCCATATTTGGTTTCGAAAATCATTCCCATTTTATGATTTCGGGCAAAATTATCAATGGTTTGTACCATTGGTTTATAATCAGCCGGGGTTTCATCAAGAATAATTGGTTTGCAATTTTTCACCAGCTGCCACCATTGCCAGTTGCTGTGAAACTCTGTTGGAAAATGTTCAAATAAAGGAGAATCTGGATCACATATAAATCCCATGGATCCGGGAGCCGGTTCAAAACCCTTTCTAATTGCCGCCTGAGCAAACATGGGGCTCCAGTAATCGGTTTTAAATGCTCCTTTGATACAATGAAGCCTGTTTTGGTTTGGGATGATGATGGCCTTTCCTCCGCTTTGAAGGTATTCCTTTGTTTTTGAATCCAGATATTCCGAAACCAGAATTCCTTCAGGAATGCTGGTATCCACAGCCTTTGGATAAACCCAAATATCATATTCGTTTTTGAATCCTGTCCCTTCCAGTGAGATGACAACTTTCAACTTCTCAGCCTTTTCAATCAATTTCAAGGGGGTAGTTATTTCACCTATATCTGACACTCCGCCCCGGGCAACATTCACCTGGGTGAAGATTCCCTCACTCAAAGCTTCTCCTTTACTATTAGCAAGCTTCCAGCTTACTTCAGCATCCCTGAAATCTTCTTTACCGTAATGGGCGATTTCAATATCTCCACTGAACTCTTCATCGTTTGTCCAGGTATATTTACTCATTTTAAGCAATGGAACCACCTCGCTGCAGAACTGGCGCCATTTTTCAGGAGTAATGAGCCCCTTCGATTCCATAAAATCATTTAGAATTCCAACCGGGGCTGTACCCTGTCCCGGGAAATCCTGGATATCCAGCAGTTGGAATCCGGCAAAATCCCTCGTTCGCAAGGCTGCTTCAATCTCTTCCCTGTAGCAGATCACGGCCAGTTTTCCCGATGCCTTTACAAAATCATCAGCCTGGTCAAGCATGTTCGCATTTATTAACCTTTCCCTGAATATCTCATAGTTTCTTGCCCTGGTAACCCCGGTGTACTTCGGAATCTCTGTAAAATCGGGAGAAACCTGGTGGGCTCCATTTTCGTGAGCAACAACAGGTACATCAAACTCTATTATGGATGCCGAATAATCTACCAGGGTGGATGGAGGAAAATTTTCAATATGACCGTTTGCATAATCCAAATGAAAATATGCTCCCCGAACGGGTCCATGTTCAGTACCCGTTTTTGCGCATATCCAAAAGTCATCGCCTTCAGCAAAACTCTGGTCCCAATGCATGGTGTTGCTTCCCTGGGCATACAATCTCCTGGGATCAAGCTCTTTAAAATCTGCTACCAGTTTGTACATGGCCGGGTTTCGTCCAAGCTCATTTCCCAGGGTAAACATGGTAAAGGAAGGATGATTGCCAAAATACTTAAAGATCAATTCACCCTCTCGCTGCAAATAATCTTTCAGGGTCATATTGACCCGGCTGGTATCCAACTGCAGGTAATCGATATTGCGCATGGCACGAACATCCTCCTCATCCATGCTCTTTTTGTCCATTCCACTCCTTTTGTTGGGAAGCTCAGGCTGGAGATATACACCAAGCTCATCTGCTGCCATCAGTGCTTCTTTGGGAGGGCACCATGAATGAAACCTCCAGTGATTGATCCCGTAGGATTTTAATTGCCTGAATAGTTTCAGCCATGCCGTTTTTTCCATAGGTGGATATCCGGTAATGGGATAATTGGCGCAATCAATTCGACCTCTTAAAAATACTCTGTCCCCATTTAACAGGATGTATTTTCCTTCCCGTTTGAATTCACGCATCCCAAAGTCCACCTGCTTTGAGCTGGTATAATTTTCATCACCGGCACTGCTTGACAAAGTCAGGCTCAGTTTAATTAATGCCGGATCAAATTCATCCCACAGGGGAGCTTCTTTATTAAAATCGTATGTGAATTCAACAAGCTTATCCTTTGTGATCCCTGCTATCTCTTCCTTTTGAATTTGAAATTTCACTGAATTCACTGTATTCCAGCTCTCTGCCGCCAGCACCAATTCCCCTTTAACCTCACTGCCAGTGATATTCCCGATGCTGACCCGGATCTTCACCCGGTTGTTCTTTACATCCGGGTAGAGCTGGACCTCCTCCATCCACACCGGGTCTGTTGCCTGAAGTTCGATCCTGCCCACAATCCCGTTCCAGTTGGTCTGTGTACGCTCGTCCACGGCATGGGAAGGACCCACAGGAGGTAGCTTTGCGTTGTCTACCAGTACAGTAACTTTATGCAAGCCTGGTTTAATGGCTTTGGTCAAATCGAAGTATTGATATGCACTCAAGGTATTTTCATAACCGCAGTGGATATCATCAAACCAAACATGTGTATCCTTCGTCCTCTCCAGGAGAAGCTTCACATTTTTGCCAGCCCAGCTCTCCGGGATTTCCACATCCTTCTGGTACCAGGCAGCACCCTTCCAGTACCAGACACGTGAAAGGCGGTCCACTGCCTGTTCATCTATAAAAGTCCCCTTCTTATGCTCATCCGTGGTGCCGGGAAGAGGTATTGAATCATTAAACTCTCCGCTGAACCATAAATCCTTCATCCCAATGTTGTCCGGGTCGAGCTTGAACTTCCAGATCCCCGACAAATCTATTATCTCATTATAATCCCGGTACGATTGATGACAGGCAGTGGTGAACATCAACAATACGGCGAAACTCAACAATGCATATCTCATTTTTTTTTATTTAAAATACTCGACAAGCTCATCTGTAATGATCTGGTGTCCTTTTTCATTTGGATGAACTACCGACGACATATAAACAGAAAGACTATCGCCGGCTAAAACTTTATCCCGGAACAGGTCAAAACTGTCAATAAGTCCAATTTCATAATGGCCTGCCAGTCCCCGAACCTGATTTGCATGCTGCTCAAGTATATTATTGGGCTCCAGAAAATCCTTGCGCGTATCGGGAGAGGGAGTCAGAAGTACTATTTTGATATTCCTGTCCAGCGCTTTTTCAATCATACTGATCCATGCTTCCCTGGATTTCTCCAGTCCTACCCCCCTGTCATTTAATGAATAATCGATGAACAAAACATCGGGTCTATGAACCAATACCTCTGAATCAAATCTGTTTGCACCACTCACAGAATTCTCACCACCGATGGAAGTATTGATGATGTTAATGACTGCATAGGGATAAAGCTCCTTAAGCTCTTTCAATAACA
>JAAEOI010000579.1 GCA_024244665.1 Bacteroidota bacterium
ATCAACAGTGGGACCGTTATTCGGGAAGAGCAGGATCACATGCGGATAGGCGACCATTATTTTTGCTGCACCACCCCAAAGGTAGTCCCCAAGGAAATTGATCCACTGCAAACCAATTCACTTTTTGGCGGGATATGGGGTGTGATATCCGATGCCGACCAGATCAAAACCGATTTTCTCTATACCTTCAATATCGTCTTTGAGGCAGGCCTGGAGATGAAACTCCATGCCAAGTGCAACTTGATCCTCAACCAGCAGGCCGTTGGTTCCCTTTCTCCATCCCTGCGGCGTAAACAGCAGGAGTATCTGTCCGCCACCGACGACCTGGAACGTGGTGAGAAATTTGTCAAAATAATCCCGGTATTCTGGGTGTGGCATGATGAATTGGAGCACGCCAGGGACTCCTGCACCCGAGTAAGAAGACTGTGGGAGAACAACGGTTATGTCATGCAGCAGGATAATATGATTCTGAAGATCCTCTTTCTCTCGTCCCTGCCCTTTGGCCTCTACACGACAGGGAAAACCATTGAAAACCTGGAACGGGATTTTATCGCCCCAGTTCCGTCAGTAACACCTCTCCTGCCAGTTCAGGGCGATTTCTCCGGTTCAGGCGGTGAGCCAAAACTTATCTTTACCGGCAGGAAAGGGCAACTCATTTCACTGGACTTTTTCCATGCTGGCGCCACAAATCAAAATGTCTTTTGCTGTGCTACGTCCGGTTCAGGCAAATCATTTTTGGTCAACTTCATTGCCTTTAATTACTTTGGCTGTGGCGCATTGGTTCGAATCATCGACATTGGTGGCTCGTATAAAAAAATGGCCAATATGTTCGGTGCAAGATATCTCGATTTCCAGCCGGACACCCATATAAGTCTCAATCCATTCACCGCTATCCGCGAACCAGAAGAAGAGTTGAAAAGTGTGACCGCGGTATTTGCTCAAATGGCCTATTCAAACTCCGATAGCAGCAAATGCGACGACACCGAGATGAATCTTATCCGCAATGGTGTTCGCTGGGCTTGGCAACAAAAAGGCCAGGATGCCGATGCAGATACGGTCTATGAATTCCTGATGAGGTTCCCGGATGCTCCTGGCGCTAACATGGGCGAGATGGCTGACAATC
>JAAEOI010000580.1 GCA_024244665.1 Bacteroidota bacterium
CGTGGCAGGTATATGAACCGCACCTCACCCGGAATCCCGGCGGCAAAACTGCCTGCTTCGACCCATTCAGGGTGAGGTTCAAACCGGGACCAGGGATATTTTTCCAACAATCTTTTACCAATTCCGATCTGGGTGGACCCGGGATATTTCATCCCTTCCCTCCAGGTAGTGAAATCATACTCCTGTCCCTTTAACCCGGTATGGCCCGCATCCCCTTCCACGCCGGCATGCCAGATGCCTGCACCACCGTAGGTGTGGCCAGCTGCACCGCTGAGGATGAAACTCCAGAACATATGACGCTGAATTGCCTGGAAATTTGTTTGCATATGACCTTCGTAGTTACCCTCACAAATCAAAACCGGTCTCTTTGGTGTGGCTGCAAAACAGATGTTTATCTTATCATAGGCCTTGTTCACATTCTCCATACCTCTGTGACCGATCGGCATCATATCAAAGTCAAACATGTCGTTATTTTCTAAGGCACTGCGTGGGTATCCACCCACTGCATGGTAGCTGGTCAGCCGTCCATAGG
Source organism: Bacteroidota bacterium (assembly GCA_024244665.1). The sequence continues at coordinate 533 of JAAEOI010000580.1, forward strand.
GATCGGTATCTTTCAGATAGCGGGCCAGCTCCGACCATGGGCCATAGGCATCTTTGACTTCGCCACCGACCATCCAGACCGTGGGGTAGGCTCCGTAGCGGGCCACCAGATTTCGCCAGTGCCGTTTGAATCCATCCAGCCCCACTTGCATCAACGTGCTCTCGCCGCCGCCTTGGGGACGACCCCAGCCGCCTACGATCACTGGCACTATGCCGGCATCAATCAGGTGCTCGATACGACGATCCGAATATTCAAAGTATTTGGGATTTACCACGCTGAAATCTTGGGTCAGGTAAGGCATGCCAGCTTCGTTTTCCCACCGCGGTTCCATCATGGCTTCATCCGGGTAGGGCCCGCATACGATCTGGATGGCATTGAAACCCTTGGCCTTGCGGTCCGTGGTCAATTCCTGAAAGCCTTCCCATGTCAATCGTTTACAGAGACCCTTCCACCAGGTATCGGCCATCCAGAGGAAAGGCGTGCAGTCTGCGTGCTCGAAGTGACGGCGATCAGGCGCCACCTGGATAGGTCCGTGGTGGTAAAGCGCATTCCTTCCGCTGTAGGACATTATCTCTATCTGGCCTTCGATCCCGTGCAGTCCTTTGTCCCGGGTATTACTGCATTGTGTTTGATAAATGTGGGATCCTAAAACTGGTGAAGCATATCGAACCTTCCAGTCATCACCACCCACCCAGAATGCAGGAACTATCTTCTGTGCACCCTCAGGATCCGTGAATAGAACATCCAGGCCAACATCACTAAACGGGTTTGCATATTCCTTCCCGGCTTGGAGGGAAATTTCCACAACCATGTTGGCTTCTGTGCTTTTTACGGCCGTTTGAGCTGGCAGGTTCAGAAACGGGCAGCTCATCAATATCAGCCACAAAAAAGTGTTATACAAGGTCGATTTCATGTTCCTATAAATGATTTAATAACTTCTCATGACATAGTACTGGCATAGGCCATAATGCCTGCGGCACCCACCAGGATGATCACGGCGATCATCATCTGCCTGATTGGTTTGCCACTTACACCGCGCCATTCACCGCTGATCCAGCCAAGGCCCTGTGCAGCCAGGATCTGAAAGGCAAAATAGATCCCGAACCCCAATGAACCTCCCAGAGGGCCAAGCATCAGCATACCAAGTCCCCACAGGGCGAATGCGAGGAAAAGATTCAGACCAACAATCAATGAGAGCCCGATTTCTTTCGGATTTTCCTTCAGCACATTCCAGGATTTTTTCCTGGACAGAAGAAAGGCCGGGTAAAGCACATTGACCAGGACTCCCATAAACATGCCCAGTGCCCATACAGAAATTGCGGCGGGCCATTCGCCTGCTCCCCGTTCCAACATGGCACCTCTGATGGGGGCCTGGCTGTAAATAAAAGCAAAGGCCGGACCCACAGAGCAAATCCCCGAGATCACACACATGACCAGTCCGCCGAAAAAACCTCCGGATCTTTCATCGTCCTTTTTAAGTATTTTATCACGGCCAAAGCCTGCCAATGCGACAAAGACCACGCCCACAAGCATAAGTACAGTGGCTCCCAAAATAACCATTCCGGTAGGAGAGTTTAGATCGGCAGCTTCCTGAAATCTGCCGCTGCCTTTGAAGATCATGGGTATAATCACTCCCAGGGGAATGCCCACACCGCTCAATATGGCAAAGCTCAGCGAGGCTCCGATCCGGACCAGGCTGATGCCCAGCAGCACATTTCCGATTCCCCATGCCAGGGAAAACAGGTTCGATTTAATGATGATTCCCGGATCAAGACTCCGGAAACCCTCGATGGCATCCGGACAGAACAACAGGGTGACGACCCATGGAAGAACGAACAAGCCAAAGAGCATGCCCGGAAACCAGGTTTGCTCGAATTTGAACTTCTTCATCAGTTTCATGGGCCAACTGAGTGCTCCCGCTGAAGTACCTCCGAGGCCTGCTACAAGTAATCCGGATAAAATTGCCATTTTTTTCCTCCTTTTTATTTCGATTAGTTAATAATTGCGATAGGTGTATTCACAGGAACGGACGCTCCAATTTCGACCAGGTATTTGGCCATTGTGCCTGACACAGGCGCCTCCAGCTCAAACACGGCTTTATGGGTCTCGATCTCAGCGATGATATCACCTTCTTCAAGCGTTTCACCAATTTCAACGAGCCAGCCTGTCACGATCCCGTCCTCCATGGTCTCCCCATATTTGGGCATTGTAATGGTAGTCGACATATTTCCTGTTTTTTGTTCTTCTGAAATTATAGCATGATATCTTTTACATCCCGCACAATCGTTTCCACACTTGGGATCACCTTCAACTCATGCACCGGCCCGTATGGAATTCCGGTTCGCATTCCTGTATTCCTTTTTACCGGCCTTTCCAGCGCATCAAAACACTGTTCACTGACGACAGAGGCCACTTCGCCGCTCCATCCACCCTCAGCCGGCGCTTCGGTCACCACGATGCAGCGTTTGGTCTTGTTCACAGAATTCACGATGGTCTGCCTATCCAAAGGCCAGATGGTCCTGGGATCGATCACTTCACAGGAGATACCCTCCCCGGTGAGCTGCTCCGCGGCTTCCATGGCAAAACCCACCATCCACGACGTAGCTACGATCGTTACATCCTCACCTTCCCGTTTCACATTGGCTTTTCCAAGCGGGATCAGGTATTCTTCGGTGGGTACATCCTCTTTCGCGAAATAGAGTGATTTGTGTTCAATGAAGATCACGGGGTTATCATTTCTCACCGAGGACTTCAATAAACCTTTTATGTCATAGGGAGAGGAAGGCATCACCACGATCAGGCCGGGCACATTCACAAACCAGTTCTCCAGGGACTGGGAATGCTGTGAGGAGTTCCGCCTTCCGGCTCCTCCCTGGGTCCTGATCACAAGTGGCACTGTGACTTTTCCGTTGGACAGCTGGTGCCATTTGGCCGCATGGTTTACGATCTGGTCCATGGCAATGGAGATAAAATCGATGTACATGATCTCTGCGATGGGGCGCATTCCCATGGCGGCACTTCCCACGGCACAGCCTGCTATGGCTGCTTCAGATAATGGAGCGTCTTTGACCCTGTCGGGTCCGAACTCTTCGAGCAGTCCCCGGGATGCCCTGTATAGGCTTCCCCAGCGTCCCACATCCTCGCCCATTAAGTACACATTCTCATCCCTGATCATCTCTTCGCGATAGGCCTGACCAAGCGCTTCTCCGTATGTAATATTCTGCATTTCTGACATATCTCTGATTTATGATTCGAGAGGAATCCAGACATGATCCGTGGCCTGCTCGAAGGTTGCAAAGGGCTGCTCCAGTGCCCACTCCTTATCCGCTTTCAATCCGCTTTTAATTTCCTGTTTAATCCCCTCCAGCTCCTCTTCCGTAACTCCTATTCCCTGCAGTTTATTCTTGCATTGCAGGAGGGGGTCTTTCTTCTTCCATTCGGCCACTTCTTCCTTTGTCCGGTAGGTATTCTCCGGATCTCCGATGTAGTGCCCCCGGGTGCGATAGGTATGGGCTTCGATCAGGGAAGGTCCCCCACCCGACCGCGCTTTTTCAATCGCCTTCAATGTGGCTTCATGAACGGCCTCCACATCATTCCCATCCACTGTGATCTCCTCCAGGTCATAGGCACGTGCCCTCTTGGACAGTGGACTACAGGCCACAAATTCATCCACAGGCATGGCCTCGGCAAACTGGTTGTTCTCCAGGATGTACACCACAGGCAGCTTCCAGATGGCGGCCAGGTTCAGACCTTCGTGGAAGGCCCCGGTATTGCATGCTCCATCGCCAAAGATGGACATGGCCACGTTATCCGTTCCCTTTTGTTTCATGGCAAGGGCCATCCCGGCAGCAATAGGAATACCGCTGCCCACGATGGAACCACAATAGACATGATTCTCCGCGTGGATGAACTGCATAGCACCTCCCAGTCCGCCACTCACACCCGTCTGGCGGCCCATCATCTCCGTTAAGATGGCCCGGGGAGAGGAGCCCTTTGCAACGGCATGTCCGTGTGAACGGTGGTTGCCCAGCAGGCAATCTTCCTCTCTTAATTGTGAGATCGCCCCTGCCGGTACCGCTTCCTGACCGGTGTAGGGATGATATCCACTCCACACGATATCCTGCATCTTCAGGCTTCTGCACATATCATCAAAGAGCCTCAGGTAGAGCATTTTCTGATACAGGTCCACTAATTCTTTTTTATCCATTTTCTTGCTGTTTAGTCGTTCTACATCTCACTTGCAACTATACGCACCGGGCAAGAGTCCATTCCCCTTACCCTGATGGGCAATACCATGATCGAGAAGCGCTTCCCTCTCAGTTTATCCAGGTTGGTCATGGATTCAATCATGGCCACATCATGGGAGAACAGGATCTGGTGCACCGGCTGATCTTCCGTTCCCCTCACCTCCAGTCCGGTGGCATCCGTGCCTATGCAATGAATACCTTTCTCAATAACCAGGTATTTTGTGGCCTCTATAGATAGTGCGGGCCGGTCATGGCCCGTGGGGGTATTCCAGAGCTCCTGCATGCCGGTATAGATCACAACGATATCCCCTTTCCTGACCTCCACCCCACTGTCGATAATCTCCTGTTTGCTGATCTCCTCATCCTTTTTCTTATGGGTGAAATCAAATATCACCGCATCCCCTACCATTCGTTCCAGGGGATAGTTTGAGGCATCTTTGCCGTCTTTCATATGGTGGTAGGGAAACTCAATGTGGGTACCCAGATGGGAGGAGAGCTTCACATCCTGAATGATGTACCAGATATCTTCTCTTCTCACTGTTGTTTTATGAACCTCCTCTGTATTCTTTGTTTCAATTTCCAGCACAAATTCCTCCTCACCAGGGGTGAGCACGTGATTCAGTTCAATCAATTCATTCAAATTCATATCTGTTGACTATTAAAGGTTTGCATATTCGGGGAACTTATCCGTATCTGTGACAAATCCCAGTTTCTCTATATTTTGCTTCACACTTTGGTAATTGACATTCTCATTTAGCCAGGGTAGCTGGCTGATATCGCCCGCCTCTATGATCCTTAAAGGTATTTCATCCTTATAATTCGTGTTGAATACGTAGCGCTCCCCTTCGTTCTCCGTATCCATCTCATAATAGATGGCCCCCTGCTTCTCCTTAAAGGGATCGTATACGCCGCTCATCCCGTCCATGACTACGTAAGAGAAAATCAGCGGTTCCTTACCTGGGTTTATTTGCAGATGGCCATAGTCGGGTGGTACCACAAAGGTCTCTCCCGCCCTGACTTTAACCAGCACGGCATCTTCAATTATTTTATAGGGAGGAGCAGCTTTCTGAAGCAAAAAATGCCCCGTTCCGTAAAGCACCGTATATACTTCGGGAGTGGCGGCCTGGTTGGGAGGAACTATGGGGTGGTACTGGCCCGAGCTCTTTACGAATTCCCCGCCATGGGTACCCGGCATAAACGAGACAATGCCGTATATGATATTGGCCTTATCCCAGATGCTAATATCTTCCGGAAGCCACAGGCCTGCGGTATACTGGTAGACAACCGCTTCGTTCTCCTCTACCGGATTTGCCCAGACACCCTCTAAATCATTCACTTTCCTTGTTCTGTATCCGGTATCGTTCAGTTGTTCACCCAGTATGTATTCACAGCTTTCCGCATCCAGGGATACGGGCAGGCCACATTTGTCTTCTATATTGATGATCATTCTTTTGATGTTATTTGATGGTTTTTGAGCTCATGCCCTGAACCTTCCTGATGGCTCCCAGCACACCGGCCTCATCAACAAGTTCAGAACAGATCACCTCACACTCGGTCAGGCCTTTAAAAATGAGCCAGCAATTTTCACTCATCACCCGGTTAATGGTCTCCAGGACAAAGTCACTTCTTTCGGCAAGTCCGCCCACAATGACGATTTTCTCGGGCTGCATGGTAAGCACGATGTTCGCACACAGTCGGCCCAGCAGTGTGGCCACCCGTTCAAGTACGGAAATGGCCACCTTATCCCCTTTTTCAGCGGCTTCAAAAACCATTGGAGAGGTGAGTTTGGAGGGATATCCCCCGCAGAGTTCATGCAAGATGGATTCCTTTTCCTTCACCACCGCCAGCTGTCCGTGCTTGGCAATTCCGCCTCCACATACCAGGGTATCAATGCAACCTGTGGCTCCGCATTTACAGGGCCAGTCGTCATCACTTACCACTGAATGTCCGAATTCCGGGAACAGGTTGTTGGGATTCTCCACTACCTCGCCATCTATGATAAAGCCAGCACCCAACCCTGTTCCCCAGGCAAGCAGTGCGTATCTGTCACACTCCTTTCCAATCCCAGCCCATTGGGTTCCCCAGGCAGCCATCACAGGATCCACATCGGCAACAACAGGAACCCCATAGCGCTCCTCCAGGGGCTTTGTAATGGAAACGCCTCCCAGGAAATCCCATTGCGGACCCCAGGCAATCACACCAGTCTCCCGGTCAACCACTGCAGGAACAGAGATCCCGATTCCCTGAACATCCTTTTCATTGTATCCAGATTCCTTCAGGGCTTCATCAATTCCTTCAAATATTTTAACAAATACACCTTCTTTGGAATCCTTGGAATATTTTCGCTTGGTGTAATATTTTAAAACAGGCTCTTCTTCGGTTACCGCGAAGCGCATGTTGGTTTTACCGATATCAATTCCTATGTAACACTTTTTCATGGGGAGTATGGTCAAAATTTGTGAGTATATTTACATTTACCTTACATTTAATGAAGTTTAATGCTGAGTAAAATAAGACATTTGTTGACACATAATCAATATAAATAGGCATTGAAAGCAATTATATTATTATTTTCATATATTTACATTTTGTTATCATTTGAAGCGATTCACCATCATTCATCAGCATTTCATGAAAAAGAAATACCAGCTTATTTTCGAAAATATCCGAAGGAAGATCGAGGAAAAAAGATATCTCGAGGGTGATTTTCTTCCAAGCGAATCCGAAATTGCTGAAGAATTCGGGACCTCCCGCCCCACAGTGACCAAAGCACTTGATCAGCTGAGAAAGGAAAAGCTCATCCAAAGCCGGGCCGGATTCGGCACTGTGGTCCTCCGCTCGGAACTAACGGATGGGAAAAAGATCGGACTTTTGATTCCCCAGTTCGGGCGCGCCGAGATCTTCGAGCCCATTTGCTCGGCCCTGCAGGAAGAATCCAGCAAACACTGCTGGAGTGTACATCTGCCATCGGACCTCCTCGATCCGAAAGACATCCGCAAAACCACCGAACAGCTCTGCATGAAATTCATCCGGGAAAAATTCGACGGGGTTTTCTTCTCTCCCCCTAACCGCATATCTGACAATGTGAACTTTAACCTGGACATTCTCGATCAATTTCAAAAAGCCGGAATTGCAGTAGTATTGCTTGACCGGGATATTCTGAACTGGCCTAACCAGACCTCCTGCGACCTTGTTGGAGTGGATAACATGCAGGCAGGAATGGCCGTTACCCGTCACCTGACAGAGCAGGGATGTGAAAGAATTGTCTTTGCCAAACACGAAAACTCCACCGGCATGATTGATATCCGGATCATCGGGGCCCGAGAAGCCATACGGCAGGCAAACCTCCCCCCGGAAACCCTCAGTGTGGTGAAAATGAGTACGAGTCGGGAACTGTCTGGCATCACCAAACACATGCCCGACGGATTAATCTGCGCCAACGATGAGATGGCCGCCGACCTGATGCGCAAACTACTCGATGCAGGCATCCGGATCCCCGACACCCTGAAAGTGGCCGGGTTTGATGATGTGAAATACGCCGGCTTGCTGAGCGTTCCGCTGACCACCTACCGGCAGCCCTGTACCGAGATCGGCCGCACCGCAGTTAATACCATGTTCAACCGCCTGGCCAATCCCGGATTTGCCCCTGCCCGTGTGAACCTCCTGGGTGAGCTGGTTGTGCGTTCCTCTACGGCATAGGATTAAACCAGCTGAGATGTAGTACTATGCTGCAATATTCAGTAGAATAGACGTTCTACTACGAAGTGAAGCAGTCTACCAAGAATTCAAAAATTTGTAACTTTAAACAAAGCAAATAACACTGAAATAGGCACATTACCTAACATGTAGACGTCATTTCAAATAGTAGGCTCTCTTAGCAATCTCCCTGAAAATGTGCCTATTGCCGAGGTAATTTATTGCCTTTTAGTAGTTGAAAAGCTGAAGTAATCCGGCAAATGAATAAGAGCTGCCAGGCCTAACAATAAAACAATGCCATTAGCAAACAGTGCGATCACCCGAACAATTGTGGGGCATAATAAAATAAATATTACAGAGTAATGATAAAAACAAGCTTAAGTCAAAGAAATAGAAATCTGATTATATTAATTATTGTATTAGCCTTTCCGGTAAATATAGTTGCCCAGCAAGATCTTCTCCGTAAAAAAAATAGTGTGGCGGAAGACTATGAATGGCCAGTACTAAAAACATATACAGGTGAACATCTTTCCGAAGTCGCTATGCCTCTTGGAGGCATTGGCACTGGAACTGTTTCTATTGGCGGTCGTGGAGACCTGCGCGACTGGGAATTGGGTAACAGAGGAGCTCTTGGCTGGACACCAGGAGTAAAGCTAGTTGAGCCGACCATTGCCAATGCGCCATTTTTTGCCCTTTATTTTAAAGAGAAAGGAGAAGAAAAAGGACAGCTCCGACTTCTGGAAGGCCCCATTGCAGAATCGAAATATTATGGTGATTGGGGATGTGATATTTACAATGCAGGTTTCCCTCGATTTGAAGATGCAGAATTTAAAGCAGCCTATCCACTTGCACAACTTAGTTTCAAACACAAAGATGTACCTCTTGATGTTCATCTAAAAGCTTTCAATCCAATGATTCCAGGGGACGAAGACAACAGTAGTATTCCTGTGGCCATTCTAACTTATTCGGTAAAAAACAACACGGATGATGAAATGGAATTTGCTGTGTGTGGTATGATCCCAAATTACATTGGCATAGATGGCTGGGGTGGCAAAACCAACCAGAACGAAAATGAATTCAAAGACGGACCTTCCTTAAGAGGCCTTAACATGTTTTCCAATGGCGTTGATTCTACTGATGTAAACTGGGGTACCATGGCCCTTTCTACCAATTCAAACGGAAAGGTTACTTATCGTACTTCGTGGGCCAAATTAGGATGGAACTGGACTTTCCGTGAATTTATCGATGATTTCACCAAGGATGGTGAGCTGGTCAACCTGGGATTTGATGCAGATGATAACGATTTCAACACAGGTGATATGTTAGGGGAAAAGATGAAAAACAAGGAGAAATTCAACATCCCCACTCCTCCTGCAACATTGTCTGTAAAGGAGACCATTGCACCGGGAGAGGAAAAAGAAGTTACTTTCTACATTACATGGAATTTCCCAAACCGTCGTGGATGGGATCTTGGAAACAATAGGTATGGCGGTTTTGGAACCAGCAAAATAGTCGGAAATTACTATTCAACCAGGTACAAGGATGCCTGGGATGTGGCTCAAAAAGTAAACAACAACATTGCTGCATTAGAAAAGAAGACAGTTGATTTTGTAAGCGCATTTTGCGAAAGCGATATCCCTGAACCGATAAAAGAAGCTGCACTATTCAATAGCTGCAATTTACGTAGTCAAACGGTCTTTCAAACTGCCGATGGTTATCCGTATGGTTGGGAAGGAACCGGAAGTGTACAAGGAACCAAACTAGGCGCGGCCAACGCTGCAGGTTGGGGACTGGGTACTTGTTTTCATGTTTGGAATTATGAATCAACCGTACCTTTCCTTTTTGGTGATTTGTCTATGAAATTCCGCGAGATTGAATTTTTATATACTACCCACGATGATGGTGCGATGAGTCACAGAGTCGGTTTACCGCTCGATGAAAATGCTAAAAAATTTAAGCATTGGGCAGCCGATGGTCAGATGGGAACCCTGATAAAAGTGTACCGCGACTGGCAACATTCTGGCGACAACGATAAACTGAAAGAGATGTGGCCCTTTATTAAAAAGGCGATGAGCTTTGCATGGACAGGCATTTGGGACCAAGACAAAGATGGAGTAATGGAAGGTTCGCAACACAATACGATGGACATCAACTACCACGGTCCAAACCCCCAAATGTCGGCTTGGTACCTTGGTGCCCTTAAAGCATCCATTGAAATGGCCGATTACATGAACGACAAAGCTTTCAAAAAGGAGTGCGAAAATTTGTTTAAGAAAGGAAGCACTTGGGTAGATGCAAACCTGTTTAACGGAGAATATTATGAGCAAATCATTCCTGAAGGTCATGATGGAGTTGCTCAGCTTGGAAAGGGATGTCTGGTTGATCAACTGGTAGGCCAATACCTTGCACATACTGCCGGACTAGGATATGTGCTGGATGAAAGTCACGTCAAAACAACTTTGGAGAGTGTTATGAAATACAATTGGGTGGATGATTTTAACAACCACACCAACACTTTCCGCAGTTTTGGATTAGGCAATGAGGCTGGCCTGATAATGGCCTCCTATCCAGAAGGGGAATTACTTGACTTTCCATTCCCTTATTACACCGAAATAATGACCGGTTTTGAATACAGCACAGCTGTTCACATGATTTATGAAGGACAAGTGGAAAACGGAGAAAAAGTATTTGAGGCTATTCGCAACCGTTTCGATGGTAAAAAACGAAATCCCTTTAACGAAGGAGAATTTGGACACCGCTATGCACGTGCCATGGCAGCCTGGGGTGGCGTAGTTGCATGGACAGGTTTCGAATACTCAGCAGTAAATAAGTCAATGAAATTTACGGACAAAGCCGGAAATTATTTTTGGTCAAATGGTCATGCCTGGGGTACATGTATTATCACACAAACAGAAAATGATTTCAAGGTAGACTTTTCAGTACTTCACGGACACGTAGAATTATCAATGTTTACGATTGGGGACAATAACATTAAGAATTTTAGAAGCCCCAGGTTTATTCAGGAGAATGAAAAGCTAGAGTTTAGATTTAATAAACAAAAGTAAAGCTTCGAATAAAAGCCCTACAACAATAGAAATAATAGCCACGACAATAGAAAATCTTTTACTAGCCGTTATATGATTCCGAACAGTAGCCACATGAAAATCCAGAACCGGAATTGCAAACATTCATATACTTGGATATAAAAATCCTACTTTTGAGGCTGAGCATGCCGTGATCGATTCTTCAAACGGGAAATATATGAGAGTTCAAATGCCAGTGAAGCGTCCGCCAGATCAGAATCCGGACATAACAATCTGAAACTTAAATAATTAATACACCTGCCGTGAAAAAAACATTGATCTTACTCTTATTGATCCCAATTCTCTCCTGTGTCTCAAAGCAAGAAACAGAAAGCTGGGAGGAACGGATGGATTATTGGAAAGATGCTCGTTTCGGGATGTTCATACACTGGGGACCGGTAAGCCTGAAGGGTACAGAAATAGGCTGGTCGCGCGGAAAGGAGATACCCGTTCAGGAATACGACAGCCTTTACCTGCGGTTTAACCCGGTTCTGTTCGATGCTGAAGAATGGGTGAAACTGGCGAAAGAGGCAGGAATGAAATACATCATTTTCACTTCGAAGCACCACGATGGTTTTTGCATGTGGGACACAGAATATAATGATTACAACATCATGAATTCCCCCTTCGGACGTGATGTGATCGGGGAACTTTCAGCAGCCTGCAAGAAGTATGGCATTGAACTGGGACTGTACCATTCAACCTGCGACTGGCACCATCCCGATTTCCCCTTAACCAGTCCGGGCGGCAGGACAAAAAGAGAAGTGTATGATCTCGATCGATATACAGACTATTTGAAAAACCAGTCGGTGGAACTCCTTGAAAAATATGGTCCACTGCTTGTTATGTGGTATGATGTTCCCCAGAAGTTTGACTCCATCCGTGGACAGGGTGTAATCAACCATATACGGGAGATACAGGAGAACATAGTGGTGAATAACCGCACCGGTGCCCCGGGAGATTTCGACACACCCGAACAGAGATTGGGCAGTTACCAGGATGACCGCCCCTGGGAAACATGTATGACCATTGCCCGGCAGTGGGCCTGGAAACCCGATGATATTGTCAAATCACTGGAGCAGTCCATCCACGCCCTGGTCAGAACTGCCGGGGGAGACGGCAATTTACTGTACAATGTTGGGCCCATGCCGGATGGCCGCATTGAAACACTGCAGGCAGAACGTCTCAGGGAAATGGGGGAATGGCTCAGTGAATACGGTAATACCATTTACGGGACAAGGGGTGGCCCCTTTAAGCCAAGCGATTGGGGGGTAAGTACAAGGAAGGGTAATAAGATATACCTTCACATCCTGAAGTGGCACGGAGATTCTCCTTCTATACACATACCCGAATTTGGAATGGGTATAAAATCATGCCGGCTGACCGGAGGTGGAGAGCTTAAGCATATCTGCGAAAACGGTTTGCACCAAATCGAAATTCCGGAGGATGCCCTGACTCCACTCAACACCATTATTGAAATTGAAGTGGAGGGCAATGCAATGGATATCGCTCCCCTCGAGGTGCCATCACAGTCTAAATCGTATCTGAAAGAAACAAGTGCTTCAAGCGCTCCGAATCCCGGTTGGCGCGGAACATCCAATATAGTCAACGGCGACTGGGTGGGACACTTCTGGACGCCCGACAAAGAGGACACCAAGCCCTGGATTGAAATTGATCTCGGACAGGAAGAGACGCTCTCAAAAGCAATTATCTTTGAAGCCAGCAGATCGATTGAGAAATTTGAGCTGCAATGTAAGACAGGAGGTGAATGGAACACGGTCCACCAGGGGGACAGCATTGGTGAAAAAACCACCATAGCTTTCCCGGAAACAGAAACCCGCTATGTCCGCCTGCTCATCACGGAGTTCTCAGATACTCCTGGGATCTACGAAATTATCCTTATTTAACCAATACTACCGGGCACCCTGCAGATCATCTTAATGGCTAGTCGCCTTTATTGAGGTAATTGTGCTTATTAGGGCGTCTCCTCCCCTTTTTCGTTCACCAGTGTGCCAGAACCCTCGATTACGTAAGTCGTGTGAAACATAGATTTTTTCCTATACCAACATAATTCATTAAACATTTAGCCTTTCTTCTACAAAGGCCTTTCTTCATAGGGGATAAAGTGTATGATGGGATAGTGAACATTGTATCGAAAGATATACTCGTGGTGGTTGATGCACCCGACAACGCCTTAAAGCAGTTCTTGACATGTATACGCCTGGAAGAATATTTATTGAACCCGTCCATGAAATTGCCGGCCCTTTGCCGGATCTGAGGCCTACCCTTTTATGGGCACCGGACCTCCTGTAATAGGTGCTGTCTGCCTGGGTAAAATTCACTACAGGGGACGACCCGGTGAGGTACTAGCTAATGCTAAGGGGAATGGATATTAATGGTGGGATATACTGAAATCCCTGTAAGGTAAATACTTGCAAGGATTTATTATAGTCGTTTCGCATTACATCTCACAAACAACGGTCTTCCCTGCTGAAACAGAGCCTACTCGTCCCTCAGGGCATCCACAGGATTGGCCCTGGCCGTTTTCAGGGATTGCCAGGCTACGGTAAGCAATGCAATGGCAAAGGTGATTAAAGCAACGACTATATAAACCCAAATCCCAACAGGAGCTTTGTATGCGAACTGCTGCTGCCATTGTATCATCACAAACCATCCGACAGGACAGCCGATCGCCACAGATAATGCCACCCATTTAAGGAAATCCTTTGCAAGTAGAACGAAGACCTGCCATTCGGATGATCCCATGGCCTTCCGGATACCTATCTCCTTGGTACGCCGCTGGGCCAAAAATGTGGAAAGCCCAAACAATCCCAGACAGGCAAGGACCATCGCCAGGATGGATAATAATCCTGAGGAATCATGAATCCGCTGCACCTGATTGTATTGTCTATTAAATATATCTTCAACAAAGTAAAAATCCACCGGTGTTGGAATTGTCCCCTGAGTATTGTCTCCATACACTATCTCATGATACTCCTTTTCAACATTCCGCAGGGTTTTCTGAATATCGGCACTGTTAATCCTCATGCTAAGAGCATGACCTTCACCGGGATACATCAGCGAAATAAGTAATGGCTTGACCGGATACTGGAGTGACTGGAAATGAAAATCTTCAATAACCCCCCTGATATATGTATTGTCGCTCAACTGATAGCCCACAGGATCATCCAATTTAATGGCTTTCCTGCATGTTTCATTAATTACTATATAGGTTTCATCTGTTTCGATCGTGGTATCGTAATTAATTCTTCTCAGAGAAGATTGATCCAGTATATCACCCCCAAGAGTAAACTTCAGGTCATAAACCTCAAAGAATTCCAGATCGGCCATATTGAACACAACACTCAGGCCATTAAATATTGAGTTCGGATTGTTAACGGGAGCATTGTCTGCATTATATCTCCCTGGGATCTGAAGTGATAATCCTGCCTTTTCAATCTCCGGATATCTGTCAAGCCTTGAAAGTAACAGAAGCCTTTGCTCTTCCGTTAACCAGTTTGTTCTGATCATAACAATCTGCTCAGCATCGAATCCAAGATCTTGCTTCTTCATATATCTGATCTGGAGATGCATGATTAAAATTCCAGACATCAGTATAACTGCAGAAGTAAACTGCACCAGCATCAGGACCCTCCGGATGATGAGCCCCCTGCCACCGCTTTTTGAATCCCCTGCAAGCTTAGGAACAGGGGATCCGGAAGACATCCTGATAGCAGGATAGATCCCTGAAATGATCCCTATGACCAGAATGGCAGGTACAATAAAAATCCAGGCCTGGGGATATTTAAGAAAATACAGGTTTATGTCTGACTGGAGCAAATAGTTAAAATGCCCAAAAAGTAGCTGCAGGAGAGTTACGGCGATTAGAAAGGAGAGAAAGGTTGTAATAACGGATTCTGTAAGAAAGTATACAATGAGTTTAAACCTTGAAGAACCGACTACCTTTTTAATGGCTACCTCCCTGTTACGCCTTGTTGCCCTGGCCGTGCTGAGGTTGACATAGTTGATGATTCCCAAAAGCAGGATGACCATGCCCAGCAGGAAAAAATTCAGCAGGATTTTCTTATCCACAACAGACATGTAGGAATGCCACGGATCGATATCCGAGAAATGCACCTCCCTTAAAGGACAAAGGGATAGATCAGTTTTTTCTTGGTCGAAATATGGATCATGTGATGTGCGATAGCTAAACCATGTATCCTCGATCTTTTTCTCAACCTCCTTTATATTCGCATTCTTATTAATCATAATATATGTGGGTCTCTGGTGCCGCCACAGACCTAGTGAGTCAGACAGACCTCTCTGAATCCTGGACAAGAAAAAATCGTCGATTTGACGTATTGCTTCAAATTTCAGGTGGGTATTAACGGGATCCTCAATTACTCCTGTTACAGTTTGAGATCCGTTTAAAATCTTGCCTACCGGATTCTCCGAACCAAACAGGTTTTCCGCCAGGCTTTCTGTAAGAATAATTGAATACGGATCTTTCAATGCTGAATGGGGATCACCATGCAGGAATTCCTGTGGAAAAATGTTGAAGAAGCCGGAATCTCCGGTTACACGATCCTGGAGTCTGACTACTTTCTCGGCATTTCCAAATTCATCCATGACTTTCAGATAAATGTCTTGCGCATGAGCAATACGGGTCATATGCTTGATCTCCGGGATATTCTCCTGGATAACTGGTCCCATATGATAGCTGACGGCACCCTTATTGTTGCTGTTTGCGTGCCTGTTTTCAATCCTGTAAATCTGATCGAGGTTCTCATTCGACCTGTCTACTGTCAGTTCATCGTAAAGAAACAGGGCGATCATGCTAAAAACGGTAAGCCCTATGGCCAGGCTGAGGATCTGGATCAGGCTCTGGACCCAGTTACGGACCATGTTGCGGTAAGCGGATTTTAGAAAAATCAGAAACATGCTAGTGAATTGAGTGATCTCGGGATGCAATTTCAAACCTTGCTTGTACAATTGCAAAAAAGTGTCTCAATATGACACAAGAATTTGTATGCTGCTTCATTGAGTTTTACATTTACCGGTACAAAGGCACATTAAATTGAATACCAAAGAGCCCAAAGGAAGGATTGTTATCATTGATGACGATATCGATGTGCTGAAAACGGCACATATGGTCCTGAAAAGGCATTTCAGGGAGGTTATCACGCTTTACCAGCCGGAAGACATCATGCATCACCTGGAACAGGGAGGTGTGGATGTAGTATTACTGGATATGAACTTTTCCCCCGGAGTCACTTCCGGAAAAGAGGGACTGGAATGGCTTAAGAAGATCCGGGAGACCGATCCCTCTGTATACATACTAATGAATACGGCCTACGGCGAAATCAGCCTTGCGGTGGAGGCCATGAAACTCGGGGCCATTGATTTCATGGTGAAACCCTGGACCAACGAGAAGCTGCTTTCCAATGTAAAAAACTGTCTGGCACTGAAACGCTCACGAGAAAAAGTGGCCAGCTTGCAGGAGGAAAAGAAGGTGTTGCAACAGGATCTGGGACGGGGCTACGAGGAATTCATCGCCGGGTCCAGGTCCATGAAACCTGTACTGGACAGCATAGAAAAGGTGGCACCTACAGAGGCCATTGTTCTGATACTCGGGGAGAACGGAACGGGAAAGGAAATGGTTGCCAGGGAAATTCATCGGAAATCCGACCGAAAGGATGCCCCCATAGTAAAAGTGGACCTGGGAGCCGTCCCGGAATCCCTCTTTGAATCTGAATTGTTCGGACATACCAAAGGAGCCTTTACTGATGCCCATGAGTCCCGGCCCGGAAGATTCGAGATGGCCACAGGTGGAACTCTCTTTTTAGACGAGATCGGGAACCTGGATGTGGGCATGCAGTCAAAACTGCTCTCAGTTATTCAAAACAATGAGGTGATCCGGGTAGGAAGCGGCACTCCGATCCCCATTGATGTCAGGATCATCTGTGCCACCAACAGTTCCCTGTATGAGATGGTCGTTGAAGGAGGGTTCCGGCAGGACCTGCTATACCGGATCAATACCATCGAGCTTACCCTTCCTCCTCTACGGGATAGGTGGGAGGACATCCCGCTGCTGGCTATTCACTACCTGAAGATATTCAGGAAGAAATACAACAAAGAACAACTGAGAGTCGGTGATGATGCTCTGGATGCCCTTGTGGCTTATCCCTGGCCAGGAAACATCAGGGAATTAAGGCATTCCATGGAGCGTGCAGTGATCATGGGTGGAGGGGAAATCCTGGTGCCGGGTGATTTCAACCTGCGTAACCAGGATGCGAAGTCTGCCTTTTCCGTCACATCAGGTAGAATCAATGAGATTGAGAAATCGGCTATTAGCAAGGCTCTGAACAAGGGTTATAATAGCATGGACCAGGTGGCCGAGGAAGTGGGGCTTTCGCGCAGTACATTGTATAGGAAAATGAAGAAATACGGCCTGTAATATGAGGAGGCTTCTCAGATCGGTCAGACTGGGGACCATTTTCAGGATTATGCTGATCCTGGCTTTGGGGATGGGCGCTTTTGTGGTTGCTGCCCAAACTCCATACTGGCTCATTAGCATCTGGATGGTGGTTCTCTTGATCATCCTCGTAATTGAATTCATCCGGTTCCACGACCGGTCTGTAAGAGTCCTGAGGGATTTTCTGCACTTCCTGCGCAATGAAGATTCTGTTTCAGTAAGTACCATCGATGAAGGAAACCAGGAATTTCAGGAAGCCTATGAGTTTGTTTCCAGAAAATTCAGGAACCTCAGGATTGAGAAAGAAACCAACTATCAATACCTTAAACGGATTATCGAACATGTAGATACAGCCCTGATCTGTCTGAAGGATGAGCATACTGTTGAACTGATTAACCGTGCGGCAACGGACTTGCTCCAGATAAACGAAATCTCTACCCTGGGTAACCTGGATAGGGTTAGCAGTGAGCTGGCTGCAGTCATTGGCCGCATCCAGTCGGGTGAGAGGGAGATGATCCGCTTCATTAGGCACGGTCGTATCATGAAGCTTTCCGTCCGTGCCACCGAGTTCACCCTTGATGGGCAACTATATAAGATTGTCAGCCTTCATGACATCAAATCCGAACTGGAAGAACAGGAACTGGACTCCTGGCACAAGCTGGTTCGGGTCCTCACTCACGAGATCATGAACTCGGCCATTCCCATCTCGAACATGCTTTCCATGGCTCGTCAGATCCTACTGGATGAGAACGGCGTACCCAGGAGAATTCACGGATTGGACCGGGAGCAGTCGGCAGACCTGGAGGAAAGTCTTCAGACCGCTGAGAGCCGGAGCAGGGGACTTGCCTCCTTCGTTCAGCGTACCAAAAGCCTCTCCCGCATTCCTGAACCTACTTTCCAGGACCTCCCGGTGAAGCAATTGTTTAAAAGACTCCGGAAGATCTTTGAACCAGAACTGGAAAAATCAGGTATTGTCCTTGAATCAAAACTGGAACCGGAAGACCTGGTCATTAAGGCAGATCCGGACTTAATCGAGCAGGTTATGATCAACCTGCTCAGGAATGCGGTAGATGCCTTAAAAGATTGCGATAATGAAACCATACTAATATCTGCCGGCAGGAGTTTGGATAGGTGCATTATCATCCGGGTAACAGACAATGGACGGGGCATCCCGAAGGAAAACCTTGATCAGGTTTTTGTGCCTTTCTTCTCCACCAAAAAAGAGGGCTCCGGAATCGGGCTCAGCCTCTCCATGCAGATCATGAAACTGCACAAAGGAAGTATTGAGGTCCAGTCCGAGGAAGCCAAAGGCACTACCATCTCCCTGAAATTTTAGCCCTCTCCTCCTCCTACCTTAAATTTTCCATCCCATTCTGACCAACTTCTCTGTGTCATTCTGAGACACAATCAATAAGTCATGGAAGCTGCCTTTGCGTATTGATCTGAATGACTGCCTATTATGGGTTTTGGCACATGCATTGCTTTATTGAGTCAAAGCAAAGAACATAAATCCAAATCAAATACAAAACGTCATGAAAACACAAAAGAGACTTTCGACATTCGGCCTGATTCTGGCACTGACCCTTCACGTTAACGCTCAAAATGCTCCCCAGGGGATGATAACTACAGCAGTTTGTCCAGCTCCAGAAGGAGGATATGTATATGCTGGTATCACAACAGAACGGGGCCACTCCGATTACAGGGTGGTGAAAATGGATGCCGACAACCTCATTCAATGGGATTATAGTTTCGGCGGTGATGGCCATGACGAACCAACGGCCATCACCTGTACCTCCGACGACGGTTTCATCCTGGGTGGCAGATCCAGCTCCGGTATATCGGGTAACAAGACTGCTTATTCACACGGGGCTTTCGATATCTGGTTGGTAAAAGTCGACGGAAAAGGTGTCCTGCAGTGGGAGCGGACTATCAACGGATCAGACCAGGACAACCTGGTTTCCATCGTCGAACTGGACTGGGGTGGATTCCTGCTGGCAGCTTATTCCAATTCAGGTCGCAACATAACAGATGGAATGGATAGTGACTACATGCTCATCTGGACCAACAGCATGGGTAAGGTGATCCAGGAAAGGCGCTATGGAAGCAGGAATAATGACATTCTGACTTCTGTGGGTACACTGCAAGACGGCAGCATTGTCATGGCAGGCTTTTCGCCCAACAAAAACGGGAATACTCACCGCATCATATGCACCGACCGTATGGGAAAGACGACTTGGCGAAAGCAATTCGAAACAAGCAGGAACGATTATCTGGTCAGCGTGAAGGAGACAGTCAAAGGCTCCATGGTTCTGAACAGTAACACAGAAAGCTGTTGCTTTTATCTGGATAGAAATGGTAACGAGGTGCCGGCATCACTGTTATCCTCTGTCCCGGCAGTGAACCGGAAATAAACACCCTTCCCGCGAGGTGATTTAACCCATGCAGCCTGATGTTGCATGGGTTTATCTTTGAGGAAAAAGCTGCCTGAAGCAATATACGGTTCCAATTTATTCTAAATAGGCTCAAACTGTATTTGAATGTTTACTATATTACACATGAGAAAACTTTCAATTCAAACTCCTATGGCACCCCGCAAATCATCTTGAAGGATTTGTCTCCCTCTATCACATAGTTCACATGCTCGCAGGGATGGTTATGATACGGAGTATAACCGCCGGCACTACCGATAGGTAGGTGACTCCAGGCACCTCTTGCTCCTTCCATATGGACTTCCTTCATGATTTCTGAAGTAGATGCGCAAAGAAAAGGAATATGGAGAATTTGGAAATCTGATGCCAGTTGTCGCACTTGTATTTTGATTAATCAAGATAAGAGATTTTTAGATTATATTATAAGGGATATAATCAAACGGAATAAACAAAGTTCAACTATAGAGCATCATAAGTAAATACACTTCCTGCTCCTTTCCTTGCATATTTTGGCACAGGTAACATAGGTATCTCCGAGCTATTGTTAGTCACATTGATATCAATTGAAAAGTGTATAATGGTTTGAACATTTATTCCTGAATGCCAAATAGGTTAAAAGAATGCCTTTAATGTGTATTGATTCCTATTAAACCCTTCCGTAGATTTATCTGCTTATGGTAACTAAAACTTAATTCTAACCTGGTTATGGAACAGACGAAGGAGAAGAAACCCAACATCGTGATCATTATAACCGATCAACAGAATATTGACAGTATTGCTGCCTATCGATATCATTTCTCGCATGAAGCATATGGCTGCCACTGGCTGAAAACGCCAAACATAGACAGGATGGTGGCCGGCGGCTATTCCTTCATGGAATCCCACAGCGTCAACCCGGTATCCTGCCCGGCACGCTCCTGCCTGATGACGGGGCGCTATAGTTCCGAGACTGGTGTTACCTACAACAATATCGGCATTGACGCTAATATTCCCAACATGGGACAATGGTTCGGGGAGCATTCCGATTATGACCGGGTATATTGCGGAAAATGGCATGCCGGAGGCAAATGGAACTATCCGGATGTGGAAGGGCCCAGGAAGATACCCGGATTCGAGACACTTCCAGCGGGGTTGTACGGAACGGGGGATTATAATGACTTCCAGGTTTCGGGCGCTGTGAGGGGTTATATACAGAACCATGATTCTGAGAAGCCATTCCTGGTGGTTGCCGGCCTTATGAACCCGCATGATATTTGCTACTGGACCGGGGGACTCCACGGGAAGAAGAATGTGGCGGATCAGGACCTGTTCCAGCTGGGAGAAAACCTCCCCCCCCTGCCGCCCAATTATGAAGTAAATTTCGAGGACCCCGAGCCCCGGGGGCAGGTCAAGGATCGTACCGAGATTGAATGGAGGAACTATGTGCATGATTACCTCAGGATGGTGGAAAAACTGGACCAGGACCTTGGCAGGATGCTGGAAGCGGTTGATGGCAGGAAGGACGAAACCCTATTGGTACTCACATCTGATCATGGAGAGGGAGCAGGTCGGCATAAGCGCGTGCAGAAATGGCATCCTTTTGAGCAATCGGTCAAGGTTCCCCTGGTATTTTACATGCCCGGCAGAGTACTGAAAGGAGTTCAGGATACCGAAAACATTGTTTCGGGTGTCAACCTTATGCCCACGGTTTGTGATTACGCCGGCATCCCCAGGCCACAGCAAAGCAGGGGAGAAAGCCTGAGGAATACACTGGAAGGCAAAGCGGATCAGGCCGCATTCGAAACCGCCATCATGGAGTTCAAGCACATCGCCAGGATTGTCAGGCACAGGGATTTCAAATATGTGAAATATTATGAATACTCCGGTTTACAGGATGAACCTTTTGTTAGCAAGAAGAATGGGAAAGCAGAGAAATTCACTCCGGGAACCGGCCGGGATAAATACAAGGATTCCGGGAAACGGCTGCTGTTTAATATCAAGGAGGATCCCTGGGAAATAAATGATCTCAGCAAGGACCCGGAATATGTTTCAAAGCTGGAGGAGATGGATGATGTACTTGTTGATAAATTCGAAAGCATCATCGAACCCGGAACTCATTTTGACAGGAATTAAAACAGAGGATCATGAAAAATATACAGAACCGCAGGGCTTTCATAAAGAATACAGGACTCACAGTCGCGGCTGCGGCAATGCCTGGAAAACTGCTATCCTCAGCATTTGCCCCTTTCTATGCTGATCAATTTGATCCGGGTGAAGAGTTTTCCCTTCTGAAACTGGAGGCCATCTTCCCGGATTATCAATATCCCCGGGCTGACAAACACTCCACCATTGATTTCGATCTGAATTTCCGGCTATATAACTGCTATGGGAAGTCCGTAAGGCATGCAGGCACTTTCAGCTTTAAGAAACAGGGTGGAACTCAACCAGTCTATGATGTCCGAAGCAGCCGCAAGGTCAGTGCCGATCATCCCCCTGCCCAAAGCAGGTTTGATTATTTCTTCTCCGGCAGGATTGTCACGCAGGACGATGCACTGGCCACCCCCCTTTCGTGGGAATGTGAAACCAAGGTGGCAACTGGTTTGGATGAACCGCCCTACCTGAAATCCGGTCATCAATGGAAAGGAACTCATAAGAACGGTGTGGTGGAATACACCTCCGGTGATGTCCTGGTGAAGAAAACTGTGCCTCATGACAACCTTTCATGGAAATGGGGACTTATCAATCTGGCTCAGAAGATTAATCCAAAGGATGAGATTCATTTTTCCGCACTGGATGAGATGGATATGATCTATGAGCATCAGTACATCCGTCTCAGGAAATACCAGGAGATCGATACCGGATCAGGCCGGGTGAATTTCAAAGTTTATGATGTGCTGGGAGACGGTCTCATTCCAACGGTTTACTGGGTGGATGAGCTGGATCGCGTGGTATTCATCATCAATGGAATGGAAGCTTTTGTATTGACCTGATATGGTAAGTTATCCTGGCATACCTGTCTCTTTCCATCTGATGACCAAGCCTGCGGGGGCACTCTGCAACCTGGAATGCACCTACTGTTATTACCTCAGTAAGCTCAGCAAGGACAAAGATTCATCATTTATAATGGACAGGCGGGTGCTGGAGGAGTTGGTGAAACAGTACATTGCTTCCCAGGCCTCCCCGGTGGTGGTTTTCAGCTGGCAGGGCGGGGAACCCTGTCTGGCCGGGACCGATTTTTTCCAACAGGTCATCATTTACCAGAAGAAATACGCCGGGAACAAAAAAATCGAAAACCTGATTCAGACCAATGGGACATTGCTGGATGACCAATGGTGCCGTTTCCTTAAAGAGCATAATTTCCTGGTTGGCATCTCCATTGACGGACCGCAGGAGATCCATGACTTCTACCGGGGAGGACCCGAAGGCAGGCCTACCTGGAAACGGGTCATGCAGGGGATCCAGCTCTTGAGGGACCATGAAGTGGAATTCAATACACTTACCACGGTCAATGCCCATACGGTCAGGTACCCCGTTGAAATATACCAGTTTCTGAAGGAGATAGGCAGCAAGCACCAGCAGTACTCTCCTGTTGTGGAACGGCAAATCCATAAAAAGCCGGTTAAGGACCAGGGATTGGTGCATCCGACTACCAGGCAGGGTGCCAGCCTGACCTCCTGGTCGGTCCCCGCAAAGGAATACGGGGTTTTCCTGAACTCTATTTTCGATGTGTGGATACAAAAGGATATCGGTAAAATTTTCGTGCAGATGTTCGAATCCACCCTGGCCAGCTGGCTGGGGGAGGATCCGGGACAATGCCTTTACCGGCAATACTGTGGCAATGTTCTGGTCATGGAACAGAACGGCGATATTTATGCATGTGATCATTTTGTGTTTCCCGATCATAAAAGAGGCAACATTATGGAGGGTCCCCTGATTGAATCTACCCTCTCCAACAAACAGGTGGAGTTCGGATACGCGAAACACAACTCACTACCAGGTGCCTGCAAAAACTGCGAATACCTTTTTGCCTGTCACGGGGAGTGCCCCAGGAACCGCTTCATTCCCACAAATGAAGAGGGTAAAGGGCTTAATTACCTATGCAATGGACTCAAAAGTTATTATGGACATGTTGCTCCACATATGGATTTCATGGTCCGGGAAATCCGTGCCGGAAGGTCGCTGCTTGGTGTGAAGAATTTCAACTGCTGTTGATGTTATCCAGGCAGTTCAGGTTCGCCAGGTAATACCTGCGCATCTCCGGATTGTAATCGGGAATCTCCCCTACTCCAAAATTATCCAGGTAGGTTCTGGGTACCTGGTGGATCAAATGGTGAACCGAGTTGTATGAAAGGGTAAGAAAGAAGGGGTCTTCCCGATGTTCTTTTTAGAAGTCGATGGCTGCATCTGAGAATATCTCAGTGGTATAGCCCTCGTCAAAGCTTTTATATCCTTCAGGTAGGAGAAATCAGTCTGCCAGAGCTCATTCACTCTGGCCGGTGGATCCTTGAAGCGATCTGCTGCCTTCATTACGATGTGTGTCGGACTGGTGATCAGGTACCTGCTTTTCACTGGCGGTAAATCGCATACCCCTGGGTTATAGGTGGAGCCACCGGGGCTTTTTATAAACTGCTCGAACTTTAAAAAAGTCTCTCTTAACTTCTAGCTAATCGGAGTCCGAACACGTTAAAGACCTACAGTCAGCTGGTATCCTCCTGATGAGGTTCAGTTGGAATAAACTTACAGAGCCTGCCGTAGTTCCTGATCAATCCTGTCCTTTAAAAAAATCTTTATCAACGATTGATAAGGCACATCTTTCTTGTGTGCGAGCACTTTCAGTTCATCAATAATATATTCGGGCAGACGTAGTGAGATGGTTTTCGTTGTAGGTTTCAGATTACTAAAAGTGACTTTTCCCGAGACATCCCAGTCAACATACTCTGAGGAATCATTTCTGCTCACCTGATGAAGAATCCAATTCTTTTCTGAGTTTCCTTCATCCCAATCAAAACCAATACAATTTGCAAAAATATCTCTCATAATTGTATATTGTTAAGATATACAATCAATGTATGAATAGCAAACCAGTTATAGCAGATCATTTTGAAGGGCTGATCGCCTTTATTCCTGTACTGGTGCTTCTCACTCGAATCTACAAGGGCAAAGTCGCCGGCCTTTAAGGGAGTCTCCTCCCCTGCTTCATTGGCACGCAATATGATTGCAACTACATTTTAGTTGCAATCCTGGGCTGGATATTGTATTTTTGTAAGAACAATCATGATCTTATGACAAAAGCTGAAAAGCTTCTTAAACGGTTCCTGTCCCGGCCAAAGGATTTCACCTATAATGAGTTATTAAGGCTGTTAAGCAACTTCGGGTACAAGGTACAACAGGGATCAGGATCAAGGATCGTTTTTTACAGCGAAGCAATAAAACATAATATCAAGATACATAAACCTCATCCTGGCAATATTTTAAAGAGGTATCAGGTTGATCTGATAATTCAAGAGTTAAAATCAAACGGACTGTTATGAAAGATAGAATAAGATACAAGGGATTTATCGGCTCCGTACATTACGCAAGTGAAGACAGGGTTTTCTATGGCAAGGTCGAAGGAGTGAAGGATCTTATAACCTTTGAAGGGTCTTCTGTGGATGAACTTGAGGAGAGTTTTGAGTATATGGTTGATGAGCATATTAAGGATTGCACCAGGAATAATATTTCGCTTGAGAAATCCTATAAAGGCAATCTCAATATCCGGTTGTCACCAGAAATCCATAAAAAAGCTTCATACAAAGCTGCACTGAGGGGTGTCTCCTTAAATCAATTTATTAATGATGCTATAAAAGAAAAATTGACATCCTCTGATCCAGATGTATAAAAGAATAATCACTCAAACTCCTTGGGCACTCTACAAATCATTCAAAGAGCTGATCACTAGCCATCACTTTCATGAATTCTGAAGTAGAAGCAGATTAAAAAGGAATAAGGGGAATTTGGAAAACTGATGCCAATTGTCGTACTTGTATTTTGATTAATCAATTAATCATTTAGGCGATAAATGGGCAATACCACAAAAACATTCATACAGATCAGCCGTTTTGATCAGATCCTGGCAGATCTTCGGGACAGGATCAAACTTCCTGAATTCGCGGCGGGTTCGAAATTACCCAGTGAGCGACAACTGGCCCTGGAGTATCAATGCTCCCAGGCCACAATGAATAAGGTGATCTCCATATTGATTTCTGAGGATTTGCTGGAGCGCACTGAAAAAAGGGGCGCTTTTGTTAAAGAAAGGCAACAAGGTGACATCACATTTCTGGGATGGATGGCTTCGGAACACTCAGGAGTCGAGGTCTGGGAGCGTCTTGTAAAAGACTTCCAGACATTACCAGAGGTCAGGCTCCATGTGAACACACAAATCCTGCACTACAGAGAGGTGCAACAGGAGATAATTCTTCTGGCGGGGAAAGGCGAAGCGCCTGATGTGGCACAAATATCACGCAACTGGACAGGCCACCTTTCAAGCCTGGGACTGATTGAATCTTTGGAAGGAAAATTATCTGAGAAGATCATTGCAGACCATCTGACCTGGGCCGATGACAGCAAACAATCAAATCAACAGCTCAGCTCTGTTGACTACGGATTTGTACCCATGCTTCTGTACATCAATTGTGATTTACTGGAACAATGTGGTCTGGACAGTACGAAAGACCCGCAAACTCTCAGTGAATTCATGGACTTAATCCAAAATATAAATCAGAGGGCAATCCTGGATGAAAAGGGTCAGCTTACTTATGGTTATCTGGCCCCCAACTTAAGCGATGAACTCACGGGCCAATGGTTTCTTCCATGGCTCTTTGCAACAGGTGGTGATTTCCTGGATCCGGATGGTCAGCTTCAGCTTGTGGAACAAGAAGCGTTGGAGGCACTCACAAGTTACTATAAATGCCTGGGGAGCTCTCCCGGACATATCTCTGCCTGGGATGTAAGAAAATTATTCAAAGAAGGGCGTTCTGCTTTTTTGATTGATGGCCCCAAGGGTGAGGACTTTTTTAACAAGAGCAAAATAAATATCCGGGCTACAGCCCTGCCAAGAGACCCAAAAGGCAACTCTACTTCAGTCAGTGCCAACCATGCTCTTGTGCTACTCTCCCAGTCCAAAGAAAAATCAATGGGCAGCAAGCTTATAGAAAAAATCCTCAGCGACAGTCAACGGGCGGCGCTGAACTACAAAAAAGAGGGCATTGTGCCCACAAGCCGAAACCTGCTTAAAGAAGAGATCTACAGTCAACCCTATGCGCAACTGGTCCTGAAAGAAGCGCTTAATAATCATCGGATTCCTTCTTACATACCTTCATACCAATTAGCCATTGGCCTTTTGGGGAATGCGGTTAGCAGAGTTCTAAATGATGATGCTGATCCTGTTTCTGTACTTGGGGAGACGGCGGCCAATATTAAATATATACTTACGGAACGTGATGATTAAAATTAAAGCACTCGTGATTATTCTTACTATGGCCCTTATTAGCAAGGCCGTGGCAGTCCCTCAAACAACAGTGAGGGCTGGGAACGATCCGATTATATTGGAAAACTCGCGTGTGGCTTTGAACATTAGAAGTAATGACGGGGCCATACGGAGTATGTACGATAAGAGTCTTGACATTTATTATGAGTTCGAGGGCCTGGCCTTTGAAATCTTGACAAATAAAGGGGCCCTGAAGGGACTCGTACCTGAAGATGTGCAGCGAAGTCCGGAACGAATCACCCTGAACTTTGAAACACCCGACTTCCTTATCGATCTGGTATACAGCCTGGGGGCGAAGAATGGCTTTGCAGAAAAGTGGATTGAGATCAAAGAGAAAAATAATGAAGGCTACTTCGTTAAAGATGTCATTCTTGAAAATACTTCTCTGGATAAGCAGTTTAAAGAGATTCACTTTCATGACGACAATACCATCTGGCAATGCCCGATCAATCTGTTCTTACGGGGTGAGAGAGGCGGGTGTTTTGCCGGACTGGAATACCCCTACTGGAAGCTTGATGTCAATGAGCATAAGGGCTTTAGTCTTGGCTTTTCCCCGAACTACCAGGTAGCTGAAGGGGAGATCTTTGTGAGCGAGAAATATTTCCTTGGAACCTTTCGCCGGGAAGGCATCCACCGCTACTCGCAGGGGCCATATCCCGGTGAGGTGCCGACTCCCTATCTGGGTTTTGCCGGCGGACTGCACCA
>JAAEOI010000581.1 GCA_024244665.1 Bacteroidota bacterium
CATCAGGCAGCTGCATGGGAGTATCACGAAGTGAAAGGTGCTCCTGTTGAACCGGAAGGAACCTGGGACCTTCAGTTTCTGTCCGGGGGACCAGAGCTTCCTGAAAGCATTCAATTGGAAAAACTTCATTCATGGACAGAGATCAATCCAATGACTGAAGCTTTCAGCGGAACTGTCCGCTACAAGATGGAGTTTGAGAATCCGGATTCGGAAGTGACCCACTGGTTGCTGGACCTGGGTGATGTGAGGGAGAGTGCCAGGGTATGGGTCAATGGTCAATCCCTGGGATGTTTATGGTCGGTCCCCTTTAGCACCGTAACAGACAAGCTGCAAAAGGGACGCAACACACTTGAAATTGAAGTGACCAACCTGTCGGCCAACCGTCTGCGCAACCTGGAAAGAAAAGGCATAGAATGGAAAATATTCTATGAGATCAATATGGTTAACCGGCACTATGAGGAATTCGATGCAAGCATCTGGGATCCCATGCCCTCGGGTTTACTGGGCAAGGTCACCCTCACGCCAATTAGCAAAAAAGCATTATGAAACGTAGATCATTTTTAAAGGAAGCAAGCAAGGGTGCCGCCGCTCTGGGTACCCTGGGAAGCCAATTGCCTCTTCATGGAGCAGCCCTTGAAAATTCCCAAAAGGTATTGTTACCCCCTTTCCCTGCCAAAGGTTCGGTGCGGGTTGCCGTGGTACAGCAAAACGGAAATCCAGGTAAGGTGGAAGAGAACAGGGAGAAAGCATTGGGATTTGCTTCAGAGGCCCTCCGGCAAAATGCCGATGTAATTCTTTTCCATGAAGAGATGCTGGTGGGATATGTGGAGAACCTGCATGAGCTGGCAGAGCCCCTGAACGGTCCCACCACCCAGGCCTTTCAAAAATTACTTCAGGGCACCGAAACCAGGGTGATATACGGATTAACCGAACGCGATGGGGAGAACTACTATATCTCCGCTCCCATTGTATCCGCAAGCGGAGTAGTGGC
>JAAEOI010000582.1 GCA_024244665.1 Bacteroidota bacterium
AAATACCTGGTCCTCAGGAATACATGCTGATATAGTGTCAAGAGCAGATCTGTACTTATCAATGGGTTCCTGTGCATTTAATGATAAAAGCACGAAGAAGAGAGTATTTGTAATCCAGAGTTTCTTCATCAGACTAAGTCAAACAGTTCAAAAACTATACCAGTCCGGGTAAAATTAATTTTATTTATAGATAGCCGATTTCTTGCTTTATAATACATTAATATGGCATATGGAATATTTTCATTCATGTCGGCTTATTTGACAATGGGTAACCTGATCTGTGAGGGATATTTGCTGGATGGTCTCATCAAGATTGTATGCCCGACCATCGGGGTATACATCAATAATCTTGAGTGTAAAATCGGTATCTTTTACATCATGACTTACTTAATCTCAGTAGCTGCATCCAAAGCATTCCAATCCTCCTCGGTAAGCCTTTCCTGTTGGTTTTCAAGAAGTAATTGCCATTTCCCGTTTTCGCGAGTCAGCAGGAATTCGAATTTTATATAGGCGTTTTTCCTTTCGCCATCCCGAATACTGCTAAAAAGGAATATGCCTGTTTCGTATCCCGATACACTATCATGAAGTCGTTTGCTGAAGCGCATTTTTAAAAAGGTTGTTTTCGCCTGATTTTTGCGTTCTTCAAATCCGGCTTTTACACCTTCCAGCCACTGTTTCCCACTCATGGTTTTGCCACTAATTTCCAGGACCATAATGGCTGATGGGTGATAACAAGATTCATGCAGTGGGTAGTCAGCTTCATAAACTGATTCCATAAGAGGCATCCATAGTTCTTTGTCGATTTGGGCAATAATTGCCGGATCCTGGCTAAACTTCTCCGTTGCCACTGAAGTTGAGGTGGAAAAAATGGCAAGAATGAGTATTACAATGAGTCTAATTGATTGTTTCATTTTGGCGCATTTTATAATTAAGTAGAAAAATACGGATTTTTTGCCTTCATTCCGTTCAATCTGCCATCGAGATTAGCCGGATGGCTATTATGTACCGACCCGTTCAGGAGATCAATTAATTTCTTGATAATCTTAAATAATGGGATTAAGTTTAGCTTTAAGTAATTCACAAATATTATTTACGGATGAAATACAGGGACAGTTTTGTTTTAGGCATCATGATATTTACCCTGGTAATGGCGACCGGGTGCAATCAGCAATCACCCCAGCGGCCAAATATCCTTTTTATTTCCCTGGATGACCTGAACGACTGGATTGAGCCCCTTGGAGGTCATCCCCAGGCAATAACTCCAAACCTGCAAAGGTTTGCTGATCAGTCAGTTCTGTTTACCAATGCCTATTGTCCAAGTCCCGGGTGCAATCCCTCCCGTACCGCCGTAATGTCCGGACTGGCTCCCCATACGTCCGGGGTTTATTCAAATTATCAGGATTGGAGGGAGGTAATTACCGACTATACTTCCTTGGGTAAGTATTTTCGGGATAATGGGTATTATTCGGCCGGAGCCGGAAAAATATATCATTATCATATGGTTGATACCACCTGCTGGGATGAGTACTGGCCCTCACAAAAGAAAAATATGCCGGATGGTTATTTACCTAATAAACCAAAAAAGCAAGAAGAGGTAAACGGTCTTGATGAAAACACCTCGGGAACGATCAATATGCCTGAATTTGAGAACATGTATACGATGTTTGACTGGGCAGCACTTGATATTGAGGATTCATTAATGGGAGATTATAAAAGTGTTTCGTGGGTCTCAAAACAATTACAAAGAGAGCATGAAAAACCATTCTTTCTTGCCTGTGGCATCTATCGCCCTCATGTACCCTGGTATGTTCCCAGAAAATACTTTGATATGTTTCCCCTGGAATCCATACAATTGCCGGAGATTCTGGAAAATGACCTGGACGATTTGAGCGATCGGGCACGGGATATCGCGCATAGAGGAGGGAATTACCACAAACATGTTCTGGAAGCAGATCAGTGGAAACAGGCTGTTCAGGGCTATCTCGCTTCCATCACATTTTGTGACGCCATGTTGGGACGGCTTCTGGATGAGCTCGAAAACAGCAGCTACGCTGAGAATACCATAATTGTATTATGGTCCGACCACGGATGGCAGCTCGGGGAAAAAGAGCACTGGCGCAAGTTTGCCCTGTGGAAAAATACCGCACGCTCGGTTCTGATGATAAATTCACCGAAGGGGACTCCCGGTTTACCGGAAGGTTCAAAAAACGGAGAGCGTTGCAATCGCGCGGTTTCTTTACTGGATATGTATCCAACCCTTGGAACCCTGTGTGGATTGCCTGAGCGACAGGATCTGGATGGACACACCCTGATCCCTTTGTTAAGAGACCCGGAAGCTGAATGGGAATATCCTGCTCTTACATCCTATGATTTCAGTGAATTTGCAGTGAGTACTGACAAATGGAGGTATATTCAATACATTGATGGCAGCGAGGAATTGTATGATCTGATCGAAGATGAGGAAGAGTGGTTTAATCTGGCGAATGATCCGGCTTATGAGCATGCTAAGAAAGAAATGATCAGACATTTACCATCCGATCCTGCTCCATTGGAAGTCACTTCCTTAAAACTTGCACCACATCATTATCCTCCTTTTAAATCCAGGGATGAATACCAGGATTGGTTAAATCATGGAAAAGACACCAGGTATCTGGTAGAGAAATATTGGAATTAGCCCTTGGAATATGAAAATCAAAAGACAGAGTAAGAGAAATCTGCCTTTGATATTGATGGCATTACTGATCCAGGGATCTTTATTTTCCGGAATTGTTTTTTCTCAGTCAGAAGAAAAAATCAATATTGAGATTAACTGGTCTGAGTTTCTGCAAAGGCATGACCTGCAATGGGAGAAACTGCCTGAACGTTGGGAGGAAGCACCCTACCTTGGCAATGGTAATATCGGGACCATGATCTACCTGGATAGTGCCAGTAATTCTATCCGGCTTCAGTTGTTCCGTGTTGATGTTCAGGATCATCGGGACAATAGTTTTGGGTGGACAGCATACAGTCGACCGCGTTTTATGATTGGTTCATTTTATCTGAAGCCTGAAGGTAAAATAGAAGGAGGCAACTGGCGGCTTGATCTATGGAATGCAACGCTCAGGGGAAACATCAAAACAGACTGCGGATCAATTAGCTTTGATCACCTTGTGCATTCCGATGATATGATTGTCTATACCGGTATTAAAACGACCGGGGATGAAGACAATTGTAAATGGGAGTGGATCCCGGAAAAAGCTGAAACCACGCGCCCGGGCTACCCGCATAAAAAGAGTGAGATTGCCGGATTTGCCAAACGCTACGGTCAGCATTATATCAATACGCTGCAACTTTACGAGCCAAATCCGGACAACTTCATCGAAATTCGCGAGGGGATCAATGTCTCTGTTCAGAATCTCCTTGCCGGTGGCCAGTATGCAGTTGCGTGGAATGTGGAAAGGTTGACCAAAAAGAAGCAGTCGCTTGTGATCAGCATTGAAAAAAGCTATCCGGAAAATACTGCTGCTGATCAGGCGGTCGCAAATCTGAAACTAAAAGAAGAAAGCGATCAGGTAAAGTGGATAAGGCAACATAACAACTGGTGGAACAACTACTACCCGGCCAGTTTTGTTTCAATTCCGGATACACGCCTTGAAAGCTTCTACTGGCACCAGATGTACAAGTTGGCCAGCGCTACCCGCAAGGATCGTCCGATGATGGATACTTCCGGACCGTGGATCCAACCGACTCCCTGGCCCTATATCACCTGGGATCTGAATGTTCAACTTTGTTACTGGCCCGTCTATCCCTCAAATCGCCTCCATCTGGGCGAATCGCTTATCAAGGTCCTTCATAAGAACAGGCAGACCCTGATTGATAATGTAAGGCCGAAGGAGTGGCAGGAAAATTCCGCATTTCTCTTCACCGTATCGGCACAGGACCTGGTGGAACCGCGAGATGGAGACATGCGCTACTATGGGGCAGTCGGGCACCTTACCTGGGCTTTGCACAATTGCTGGTTGCATTATCGCTTCTCCATGGATGAGGACATGCTAAGGGAGAAAATATATCCCCTGCTGAAGCGCAGCATCAACTTCTACAGGCATATGCTGACAGAGGATAAGGATGGAATACTGCATCTGCCCAAAACCTATTCTCCGGAAACGAAAGAAGTGCCCGATTGCAATTATGACCTGGCCTTATTAAAATGGGGTTGCCAGGCGCTGATAGCGGCAGCAGAGAGGCTGAACATCAATGACCCGCTTCTCCCGCAATGGAAAGATATCCTGAGACGCCTGACGGACTTTCCGGTGGATCAGAACGGGTTTATGCTTGGTGCCGGAGCGCCCATGGATCTTTCCCACAGGCATTTTTCGCATTTGCTCATGGCCTATCCCCTTTATCTTGTCAACATTGACCAGGAGCCGGAACAAAGAGATCTTATTCAGAAGTCCCTGAACCATTGGATCAATTTTAAAGGCGCACTGCAGGGTTATTCCTATACAGCTGCTTCATCCTTATCAGCTGCAATTGGCAATGGGAATGACGCACTTGGCTATCTCAAAGGGCTGGAGCAATTCCTGCAGCCAAATGGTCTTTACAAGGAATCCGGCCCTGTTATGGAAACGCCGCTTTCTGCTGCACAGAGCATCCATGATATGTTACTACAGAGCTGGAACAACACCATTCGTGTGTTTCCTGCCGCACCTGATGCCTGGCCCGACATGGTTTTTCAAAAGCTGCGCACTGAGGGTGCTTTCCTGATCAGTGCAGTGCGAATGGATGGTAAAACTCAATTTATCCACATAAAAAGCCTGGCCGGCGAACCCTGCAGAATCATACCGGGTTTGGACGGTGAGATCAAAGTAAGCGGCCATCGTGAGTTCCTTCTTACAGAAGTTGAACCTCATCTCTTCACATTGGATATTAAAAAAGGAGAGGAAGTTTTGCTCTGGAGTGGAGACGAAAAACCAGACCTGAGTATTTCCCCGCTTCCTGGTGAGAAGAAATCCTTTAACAGCTTCGGACTTGAAAAATACTAATCTAATGAAAAGAGTATTTAGACACATTTTGTTATTGTTCGTGGCATGTTTGTATTCATATGGTGTTTCAAGTCAGGAATTGACCACCGTCAGGGAAACGCTGAGTGTGTTGAGCTATAACATTCACATGTGGGAACCGGACCTTGAAACCCTGACGGGCCTTATCAAGGCCGCAAATCCTGATATTGTTGGATTGCAGGAGGCCTGGAATGAGAAGAAAAATGGTGAGATTGCCAAAGCCCTGGGTTATAACATTATTTGCGGCGGGCAGGGAGTACCCGGCAGCGGAATAAAAAGAGACCATTGCGTCAATGACTATTACATGCCCCAGGTTTTGCTCACCAGGCACAAAATCGTACATTCCCAGGTATTCAATGCGATGGCGGTCAAGGACTGGGAATTTAAACCGGATTTTGATCCCAATGTGCCCATTTATCGTGGTGGAACGCTGGCCGTACTGGAGACAGCTAAAGGAAACCGTGTTGCCGTCTTTGTTCTTCACCTGCACCCCTGGGGTGGGGCCGATGAAGAAATGACCGAGATGCGGCTCAACGAGATCAAGGCCATAGTCGGCAAGCTTAAACCCTACGCTGACCTCCCGCTTCTGATTATCGGCGATTTCAACACACGGTCACACCTGGATGGGATTAAAGGATGGAAGGTGACTTCCTATCTGGACACACAGGGTTATGTGGATCTGTACAGAACCGTCCACCCCGACCCGAAGGCCTATCCGGGTAAAACGTCATCCGAAGGTCGTATCGATTATATTTTCGGTAACCAACACGTCACACCCACGAGCGCTAAAGTACTGTCCAAGGGTGTGTTTGGTTCCGGCGGCTTTGAAGATTCAGACCATTTAGCCGTCCATGGTGAATTTGAAATTCGAACACAATAAGGAAAAAATACTTTAATCGATGACACAATATTT
Organism: Bacteroidota bacterium; assembly: GCA_024244665.1. Next base: position 5,953 of record JAAEOI010000582.1, read on the forward strand.
TAGACATGAAAAAAAGTATATTTAATTCTCTTATTATCAGCCTGTCACTTCTGATAATTGGCTCAACAATGTCATTGCATTCTCAGAACAGAAGTCCGGCAATGGGTCCTGAAGCCAGGATGAATTCATGGGATCAGCATGTGAAATTAAAGAACAGCTCGCCCTATAAGGATCTGAAATGGAGGGTTGCAGGACCGGAATTTATGAGTGGGCGTATTGAAACCATTGCTTCTCATCCCGACGATCCTTCTACAATATATATTGGGGCCGGGTCCGGTAGTTTATGGAAATCGATCAATCATGGTACGACCTGGGAATCCATCTTTGATGATCAGCCCACCTTTGCCATGGGATGTATAACAATTGCTCCTTCAAATCCTGATATTCTGTGGTTGGGAACAGGGGAGGTTCTGATGGCAAGATCTTCCTATTCGGGACTGGGTGTTTTTAAATCAGAGGACGCGGGGAAAACATGGCAGCATATGGGCCTCGAAGGAAGCTATCATGTTCCCAGGATCGTAATTGATCCTCAGAATCCAGATGTTGTTTATGCTGCAGCCCTGGGCCATAACTACACATTTAATCCTGAGCGGGGAATTTATAAAACCACCGATGGAGGCCTTACCTGGGAGAAGATATTTTTTATTTCCGAAAAGGTAGGTGTGATGGAGCTGGTGATGGATCCTTCCGATCACCTCACTCTCTATGCTACTACGTGGGAGAGAGAGCGAAAAGCATGGAACATTGATGTTACCGGCGAGGGGAATGGTATCTATAAAACCACGGATGGGGGCAAAAACTGGAACCAACTAACCAGGGGAATAGAGGGTGGTGATTTTATAGGGCGGATCGGACTCTCCATCTCCCCGGCCAATCCAAACGTGATCTATTCCCTCAGGCATAATACAACACGTGATACAAGTTATAAACGGGGGAGCATAGGTGCTGAGTTATTCAGGTCTGAAGACAAAGGTGAGCATTGGAAAAAAACCCACGAGGGAGCCTTCCCCACGATTGTGGGCTCTGATTACTGTCTTGTAAAGGCATCGCCGGATAATGAAGATGAGGTATTTGTGCCGGCCTGGAAGCTGGTCCACTCCACCGATGGAGGTAAAACATTCAATTTCACAGGCGATACAGTGGTCCACATATTGTCTCATGACATTCGTGTGATGCACCTGGATATGCATGACCTCTGGATTGACCCTGAGAATCCTGACAGGCTCCTTTTAGGAAATGACGGAGGCTTGTATTGTTCCTGGGACCGCGGTAATACCTGGCTCCACTACAACAACTTACCCATTGGAGAGTTTTATGCCATTTCGGTAGATCAGGCGGACCCTTACAATATTTACGGGGGTACGCAGGATGATGCAGCCATGTACGGACCTGCAGGTAACCATAATGTAGAGGACCGTTTAACAAAATTTGGAGTGGAAGATCCATGGAAGCATGTATATGTGGATAAGTGGGGAGGCGGGGACAGCTACTTCACGGAACCTGATCCTACGAATCCGGATGTGATTTATTACGAGCACCAGTTTGGCGTCCTGCGACGAAAAAACATGAAAAGCGGTGAGATCATTGACATCCAACCACGTGCCGGAGAGGGTGAAGAAAAATACCGGTATAACTGGATGACTCCTTTCTTTGTTTCGCGTTTCGAACCCTCAACCCTCTATTATGCTACCCGTAAGATGTTTAAGTCTTCAGACAGGGGCGACAACTGGGAGTGCATTAGTCCCGATCTGACAACAAATCCGGGACCCGAGAGACAGGGGAATGTTCCATTTGGTACGATCACATCTGTTTCTGAATCACCCCTGCAACAGGGATTGATCTATGTGGGTACGGATGATGGTAATATCCAACATACACTGGATGACGGAAATACCTGGTCGAAACTGAATAAAAACCTGCCGGATAAGTGGGTCAGCCGTGTGCGGGCATCACGACATGATATCAAAACGGTTTACGTTACATTTACTGGTTACAGAGATGATGATTTTCAAAGCTATATCTATATGTCGAGGAATATGGGTAAAACCTGGAAATCAATTGCAGGTAATCTTCCCCCTGAACCCGTCAATGTGATTGTGGAAGATCCCAGAGATCCGGATATATTGTACATAGGAACCGACCTGAGCGCCTATGTGACATTGAACGGGGGGAAAGAATGGAATTCACTCAGTAATCACCTGCCCACCTGTGCAGTATATGACCTGGCGATTCAGGATCGGGAGCTTGACCTGGTAGCCGGAACCCATGGAAGAAGTGTTTTTGTCCTCGACATAGAAGCAATTATTAGTGATGATTGAGCCCTGTTATTTCTAAAAAAAACCATACTGATGAAAAATTGGACCTTTGTAAATGCATTGTTCATAGCCGGAACATTATTAGTCTGCAATAACCTTTCAGTCGGAGCCCAGCCGGATACCATCTCCATTCCCGATAGCGTTGATGGTAAATGGATTACCAACCAGGCCGTTCCGGGGTATGTGGTTCAACATACCCGTGCATTCAGGGAGCACTTACTGGCCGATCCCTACAGGCCCGCCTATCATTTTTGCGTACCTGAGGACAGGGGACAACCGGGTGATCCCAATGGAGCGTTCTATTATAAAGGTAAGTATCATCTCATGTACCTTTATAAGCGCGAAGGAAGCGGTTTTTCCTGGGGCCATGTATCGAGCACGGATCTGCTTCACTGGAGGCATCACATAGATGCCCTTGGGCCCGGAGATGGTGATGAGGGTGTATTCAGCGGCGGAGCTTTTGTTGATGATAACGGGACCGCTATACTTTCCTACTGGATGTTGTGGGGCGCAAAGGGGATCGGCCTCGCAAAAAGCACAGATAATCAGTTTGAGAATTGGGAAAAATTCAGCAGTAATCCGGTGATCAGATCTACCGAGTGGGGTGTTACCGAGATGAAAGATAAATCGGGCAGGGATATTCATGTGGGCTCGGCAGACCCCTCAAATATCTGGAAAAAGGATGGTCGCTACTACATGGTAACAGGGAACCTGCTGGTGTTGAATAAATATGGGAGAAAGCCTGATTCCCCACCGGAAGAACAGGGAGACCGCCTTTACCTGTTTTCTTCAGAGGATCTTGAAAACTGGGAATACATGCACCGCTTCTACGAATCTGACCGCAAATGGACCGACATTAGTGAAGACAACATGTGTCCGAGTTTTCTGCCACTTCCTTCCGGCCCGGATGGTGGAGTGGGCAGCGGGAAGCACCTGCTGGTATTCATTAGTCATAACAAGGGTTGTCAATACTATATCGGGGATTATAAAAATGACCTTTTCCACCCCTTCAATCACGGTCGTATGACATGGAAGGACCACTCCTATTTTGCTCCTGAATGTTTGATTGATGGCAGGGGGAGGCAGCTGTTGTGGACATGGATCTTCGATGAGCGACCGGATGATATATGGAAAGCCAGCGGGTGGACAGGAACCTACGGACTTCCACGTTCACTGTGGCTGGGTGAGGATGAAACATTGAGAATGAGGCCGGTAAAAGAGCTGGAGCAGCTGAGGATGAATGAAAAGAGAGTTCCGGATTTCACGGTCGGTGCAGGAAGCCAGATGAAGATGAAAGAGCTGACCTATGAGCTGATGGAACTCGAAGTAAGCATTGTTCCAGGCAAAGCCAACCAGTTTGGAGTAAAAGTGTGCATGTCTGAAGATGGCCGGGAGGAGACCCTGATTTATTACGACCGGGAAGACCAGAAGCTGAAGGTGGACCTGGGAAAATCGGGTCTGGGATATGGTTCGAAAATTGTCGAGGAAGCTCCGCTGAAGCTTAAAAAAGATGAGCCTCTGGTCTTAAGAATATACATTGACCGTTCCATTGTGGAAGTCTTTGCAAACGACAAACAGGCGATTTCACGAAGAATCTATCCTACCCTTGGAGGAAGAGGTGTTTCTCTCTTTTCCAATGGCGGAGAGGTTTCCGTAAAAGATATGAAGATATGGGAGCTGGCCCCTTCAAATCCCTATTAATATAATATCTTGATTTATATTTAACTTTAAGGCCTATGTTAACTTCCATCGTGGTTCCGTTTTATAATGAAGAGCTCCTTGTGCATGAGTTTGTGGAGAGGGTGAATACTACCTTTCAGGGCTCATCCTATCAAATGGAAATTGTGGCTGTTGATGATGGGAGCAGTGACAATACACTGCCTCTCTTGTTGACAATACGGGAGAAATATAAAGACATTAAAATAATCTCCCTTTCACGAAATTTTGGTCTTCAGGCGGCAATTCATGCAGGGATTGAGCATGCCAAAGGTGACCTTATCGTGGTGATGGATGGGGACCTCCAGGATCCACCTGAGCAGATTCCGGAACTTATGGAAACCCTCCTTGAAGAAGATCTGGATATCCTTGTTGGCAGGCGTGAATCAAGGAAGGAGCGATGGCCAAAAAGGCAATTTATTAAATGGTTTCATCGCATCATAGAACCAAATTATGCAGCGAAGGGTAAATATGATACTGGAAATTTCTCCATCCTTAAAAGAGTTGTTGCTGTTGCCCTGTTAAACACCGGTGAGAAGCAGAGATATTTCCCGGGATTAAGATCCTACGTGGGTTTTCATGTTGGCTACTTTGATTATGATCGGGAAGCGAGGACAGGGGGTAAAGCGAAAATGACCTACGTGAAGTTATTTAAGCTGGCAGGAGATGCACTTTTTAGTTTTTCAAAATGGCCCATCAGGCTATGTTTTATTATCGGACTACTGGGTTTTGTGATCCTTTTGCTGGCCATGATCTATATCCTGGTTTCAAAAAAAATGGGACTTGCCCCTCTGGGCTGGTCATCTACCTTCATCAGCATCTACTTCTTTGGCTCCCTGCACCTGATCTTTCTCGGAGTGGTTGGGGAGTATATCTACAGAATCTACAAAGAAGTTCAGAACCGGCCCCTCTATGTGGTCAGACAATATTTTGACTGTGTGAGTGAACCGGTCAAAAAGAAAGATGCCGGATGAAATCAATTGCTTTTGAGCGGAGAGCTTTTCTGTGGTTCATGATCCTGATCCTGCCTCTACTTGTTTTAAGAAGCCTTGATTTCCCTGTAAATGTGGATGAAATCCTCCACTATGGTCACGCTGAAAAGGTCATTGACTGGTACCAGTCCAGCGGAGAGGATCAATCCTGCCTTCATACGCCAAGGAGCAACCTGAAGTATTACGGCCAATCGGTCGATAATTTCACAGCGCTGATAAACAGATGGATAAGGCCGGAAGATCCTTACCGGGTAAGGCATATAACAGGAGCTGTTTTTGGGTGGCTTCTGATTTTCTTTACCGGACTTATTGCAAAGGAGTTATCGGGTAGATATATCACATCCATTGTTGCTTCACTCGTGCTTATGCTTCTACCCTCTGTGATGGGGCAATACTGCAATAATCTGAAGGACATTCCCTTTGCAGCAGGATATGCATTTGCGCTGCTTTCAATGATCAGGTGCTTTAGAAGCCTTCCTCGAATTCCCTGGAAATATATTTTTCAGCTCTCCGGTGCAATCGCATTTCTGGTTTCTGTGCGAGTTGGCGGACTGATCATCTATCTCTATCTTCTGATCTTCCTTATTCTGTGGTTTGTCTTAAACAGGAAAGAATCCATTTTTTCCCTGAGCAACATAAAAGGACTTTACCGCCTCTCTTTTCAGGCTATCGCCATTGTGGTCATTGGATATTTAGGAGGCCTTCTTTTCTGGCCATACGGATTGATGGATCCCATTGCTCACCCCTTTGAGAGCCTTTCACTGATGGAACACTACAGTATTTCCATTCGTCAGATATTCCAGGGGATATGGTACTGGAGTGACTCTCTTCCAGGCAATTATCTCTATGTCTGGATGCTTATCGCTCTTCCTGAGATTGTTCTTCTTGGCCTGCTCCTCTACGTGTTCAGCCTCTTTTACAAAAAAGAGACATTTTCTTTTAATGAGCTCCTTGTCTCTTTCTATTTCGCCTTCCCCCTGATTTATGTGGTGATCATCGATTCGAACCTTTATAGCGGCTGGCGGCAGTTATATTTTGTTGCAGGCCCGCTGTCTGTGTTGTCAGCTCTTGGCCTGGAACGTTTGTATGATATCTTTCGGAACCGTAAAGTGGTCCTGATACCACTGCTTACTTTACTGGTTCTGGCAGCTACTCTTCCGGTGATTCATTATTGGCAGAATCCCGGAACTGCCTATGTCTATTTTAATTCTATTTCAGGTGGAAACAAAAAGGGCTGGTCCAATTACGAGTATGATTACTACTGGCACGGAATGAAAAATGCGGTCGAATGGTTTGATGAAAGCATTGAAGAGGACGGGGCGTTCAAAACGGTGGCGTCAAATTTCGATATATCAGTCTATCTGAAACACCGTTCTGATATAAAGGTGAAATATGTTCACTATGATAACCGTAGTGAAGAAAATTGGGATTATGGCGTATTTGGGGTCAACTATTTGAATCCGTACCAGTTAAAAAACGACAGATGGCAGCCAGACACCATTTCTAAGATTTTCACAGATCATAAACACCCCCTGGCAGTTATTACAAAACCTTCAAACCGCGATGATTTCAAAGGAGTCTCCCTGGCTGAAAAAGGAAGGTACCCGGAGGCCGTTAAAATCCTGGAAGAAAAGATCCGGACTGATTCAAATAATTTCATCCTTTTTGAATACCTGGCTGAGAGTTATTACAGGCTTGGGCAAACAGATGATTGCAGGCGTATTATTGAACAGGGAAAGGCTTTGCATCCATGGAGTGAAAAGCTGAACATGCTTGACGCTCAGATTGATTATGACAGGGGGGATTTTAAATCTGCACTGGAAAAAACACTTAAAGTATTGAAAAATAACAACAAATATATTAATATTGTACCGCTTTTGATAGCATGCTATGAAAAGACCGGACAGGAGGGGAAGGCATTGGAGTTAAAAAGGAAATTTGATCTTCCATAAAATATTTAAATATAAATTAAATTTTACGATGAAAACAAAATCTATTGTTACTGGATTATTAATCTTGTTTGTGTTTGGATTTAATGCAGGAATTTTGACTGCACAGGAGAAAGAAGGGACCTTTATTGAAGAGAGCGGAGATGCTCAGGATAGTACAAAAACGGCAAATATACTTGATTATAGTAAAGAGTTTGGAGAGCAATCTTCAAAAACAGGGCTGATTGTCGCTATCGCCGCAGCTGTATTGGCCGGGGTAGCCGTGATGTACCTGGTGCGTAAGAAGAAAAAGAAATAGGGAACTCTGGACTCAGTTCTATATTATCCGGCATATGATTCGAGTAGTCCCTGTACTGGTTTTGATCCTGCTGACCGCTTGCAACAACCCGTCAGCCATGCGGCATCAGACAAAGCAGGGAGATATGCCAAACATCATCCTGATCACTTCGGACCAACAACGCAAGGGGGCACTTGGTGTTTACGGCAATGACCTGATCCAAACGGATCATCTGGATGCACTGGCTGCTGAGGGTATTGTGTTTGACCGGGCGTATATCCCTCATACCACCTGTACACCCTCGCGGGCATCCATCCTGACCGGGCAGTATGCCTCCACTCACGGAGCTTACACCATCGGAACTGCACTTTCCAAAGACGCATTAAAAGTGACCGATGTGCTGGTGGAACATGGTTACGAGACCTATGCTGTCGGCAAGATGCATTTTACACCTGTCTCCACCGAGGGAGAGTTCGAGTCAACTCCAAACATCCTGGATGAGGTCTTCTGGGAGCAATTTGACGGCCCCTTTTTTGGCTTTCAGCATACTCAATTACTGAACAGGCACACCACCGAATCTTTATCTTGTCGTGAACACTATGGTTTATGGCTCAAGGAGAAGGGGCTGAACGAAGCGGATCTGGAAAGGTATTTCAACAACCAGTTTATCGGCAGGTGGGAGTTACCTCGTGAATTGCACCCTTCGGTCTTTGTTGCGGAAAAGAGCTGTGCATTTTTGAAGGAGCATCTGGAACAGCGGAAAGAGAAGCCCTTTTTTATGTGGGTCAGCTTTCAGGATCCACATAACCCGCATGTGGTACCCTCACCTTATGATACGCTGGTAGATCCCCAAAAAGTGGAATATAAAAAGTACAGGCCTGGTGAGTTTGATGACATGCCACCCATCTACCAGGAGCTATATGATCTTGGATCGGGTAAGATCCATTTTTCAGACGGGATCGGTGTTCCCTGTGCAAACCCTGCCCGCCCGGACCGGGAAGAGACCTGGCGGAAATCCATTGCCATCCATCATGGAATGGTGCAATTGATGGATGAAGAGATCGGCAAAGTGATCGCAACCCTGAAAGCAAACGGCCTGTACGACAATACCCTCATTATTTTCACCACTGATCATGGTGATTATATTGGGAACCATGGATTCAAGGGAAAGGGCTTCCCCTCTTATGAGGAGGTCTATAATGTACCCTTTCTGGTAAAAAACCCTCAACAGGTAAATTCAGGGAAACGCAGCAGCGCGCTGATGAGTACCGTGGATATTTCACCCACTATCCTTGATATGGCTGGCATTACAGTCCCACATAAGATGGAGGGGATCAGCCAGAAAGCATTGTTGCTTGGGGACACCGTCAGGATACGCTCTGCATCCATTATTGAAAACAGGGCTGTGGAACAGGGCTTTTACCAGAAGATGATTATTCGTGACAACTACAAGGCAGTCTATTACTACGGGCAAAGCTATGGCGAGCTGTTTGACCTTTCAAAAGATCCGGACCAGTACCAGAATCTATGGGATGATCCTGCTTATAGTGAGCTTAAAAGAGAAATGTTGTATCAATTATATGAAAAGCGTGTGACGAAAGAACCGGCTCAGGGAACATCTTTTACTGTACCCCGGCTGTTGCAGATGCTTGATCAACAGATTGACCAGGAGGGGCCGGTTCAAAAGCGCACAAGTTTTTCCTAACTAAAACCTGTATACCATGCGACTCTTTCCAATTGCCCTGCTTCTGCTCGTTCTTACTGCCTGCTCAGGTCCGGGATCCGGGGAGCAGGAGGACTTTTCCATATCCAATGGACTTGTCAGAATTCTCGTAAATAAGGATAAGGGAGTGTATACATTCATTGATGCGGTGAGCAATGATACATTGATTAAATCAGCCGGTTTTCAGTGTTCAACGGATCAAAGCTATATACGGGGAAGAGACCGCCTGAAATTCTTTCATACAGTTGAGGACAGCCCTGGAAGCACTTTTAGTACCTGCGATTCAGGGCGTCTGAATAGTGTAACGAAAAGTGAAAGTAAAACCAACCTTGGGGAGGGATCATCGATTACCCTGACCAGCAGGATGGAGGGCGAAAATGTATTGGAGACTGCGTTTACCCTCTACCCCGGTCAACCCTTTGTAGATATCTCATGGGGATTTCAGAACCTGACTGGTGATCCTGTTCAGGTTCATAAGGCAGACCTTCTTTACGGAGCAGTAGCGTTTCCTTCGGGAGGGGTGGCAGATCATTACCATATGCTGGATGGAAATGGAGGCGGTCCCCACAATTCGGTCAGAACCGCTGGTGATATGCTCTCATACAACAACCTGATGCTGTGCAAAACAGGGGAGGAGCAGACACAAAGTATTGTCATTGGCGGGATCACCTATGAAGAGTATGTGAAATTTGCCGAGGTGATGGATGGCGGCACATCAAAAAGAGTGGCACTCTATGCTGAGGATCCGGTGGGTAAGCGGGTTGATCCGGGTGAGATCTACCGCTCTCCCGATAGATTCTACGTGGAATACTCATCATCAGACCCTTTTGAGGCAATGGAATTGTATGGAAGAACACTCCGCAGGGCACAGGAAGTTGATCTGGACTACTACACTTTTCCAAGTGTCTGCATGTGGTTTCTTTCGGTTCAGCACTTCGGGGGAGATATGAGTTCAACGAATGATACTCCCGGAGCAGTAGCCGAGATGGAGAATGCAGTTGAAAGCGGATTTCTGAAATATTCCCCGGTTTGCATTCGCCTGGTTCCGGATAACTATGAACAGAATAATGAGCAGGGATGGTGGGATGAGAAGCACTGGCAGATGTATGGTCGCAAAGAGCGCTGTATTGTGGAAGGGGGGCACTATAAGCCACCCTATGAGACCACTGAGAAATGGGCACAGGCCGTCCTGGATCTGGGGGGTATTCCCATTACCTATATTGAGCCTGGTGTTCGCTCTGAAGACTATGCAAATGCCTACCCCGGCCACATGCTTTTCAATGATCCGCATCGTTGTATTCTTCGCGATGGTGAATGTGTGATTGAATCACATCAGATCATTGGAAAGATATATGGGAAGATATACCAGGAGAATTATGACTATACCGATACCGGCTTTGTGAGTCACATTGAGGATGTCTACAACAATCTCCGCAGCGGTGGTGTTCAAGGTAGCTTCTACGACTACCCTGAAAGAGCATTCCCGATTCTTGGCGGAATGGAGGATACCTATTCCACAGCCGCTTCTCACTACCGGAGTGTCTTTCGGCTGGCGGATGAGGGATTTGGAAAACCCAACTACATACAGGAGAGAAATATCGGCATGGGATCAGACATAACCCTAGGGGTTGTCACCTCCCAGCGCACCCAGGGTGATAATAACATATTGCTTCCCAAAGCTGTAAGAAGTGCCGGATTGAGGTGGTATAAGAACAGGTCGGTGATCCAGTATGATATGGATGGAAAGGCCTTGCTTGTGAAAGGGAACCGTCAGGAAATCCCTATCCCGGAATTGGAGCGTCGTGCCATTCTTACCATGAGCTATACGGTGACAGGCAGACTTCTTCTTACCGAGAGTTTTTCACGGTTCAACGAAGAGGTGCTTCACGATCTTAGCAGGATCTACCCGTTTCACTCAACCACCCTCTCACCCCGTCCGGTTGATGCCTTTGTTCACGAGATCCCAAACATCTATGATTTTACCATCTCTCCTTCATGGCACCAGGTGGTGCTCTATAATGACAGTGAGACCAGTAAGGATATCACCATTTCTCTGTCAGGTGGGTCCATGGAGGGAGCGCTCGGATTAAGCAGTGAGAAGCACTATTATCTCTACGATTTCTGGAATAACCGTTTTGCCGGTTTACATGAGGGCTCAGCCACCGTTTTACAAAATCTCAGTGGGGGTGAGGCCCGCGTGATCTCTATTCATGAGAAGGTGGATTACCCACAGTTTATTTCGACCAACCGCCATATGATGCAGGGCTATGTTGATATGCCTGGGAAACCGGAATGGAACTCCCAGGAGATGGCGCTTAAAGGCACCTCCGCTGTTATTGCAGGCGAACCCTATTCAATTAATATTGCTCTGAACGGATATACCCCTGAAAGCGTATTCGCCAACCAGGCAGAATGTGATTTCGAACTCTTGGATACAAGTGAGCTCTTGGCCAGGATTACCATACACTCTGATACTACAGAGGAGGTTTTATGGGAAGTGAA
>JAAEOI010000583.1 GCA_024244665.1 Bacteroidota bacterium
ACCCTCAGCGTAGACCATGAAATCATCCAGGGTATCGAATCCATCGTGATCGATATCATACAGCATCGACTTTGCAAAATTGTGGAAGATTTGCAAAGGGATTTTAAAAGTGGAGATGGTGTCTCTCAGCTCAGTATAGAAGGGATCATGGTCAGAGCCATTGTTCAGACATTCCATCCAGCTGTTCACCTGCTTGCTCAGCTCCTCCTTCTCAAGACAGCTGATCTCAACATCCCTGGCCTTCCGGTCGTCGATGTAATCATCGATCCTGCGCATGAATTTGTAGCACACTTTGGCAGCATGATACCTTCTGTCGTCCCAAAACCTGGCAGCGATTAAGATATTAGGGTGCTTTTCTATATTTTCAAAAGCAATACTGCTGAGAATATTCTCTGTTTCCTGATTCATATTACCTCATTAGAATGATTGTTGTCTCTTAAAATACGTTCCGAAACCAATCTTGCCGAGAGTAGTGACAGGGGCATTCCACTTCCGGGCTGAGTACTTCCACCTGTAAAATACAAATTTTTATATTTATTATGGTGGTTACCAGGGCGCATGAATCCCATTTGGAGCAGGTTGTGAGCCAGGCTTCCGAATGTACCTCCCCTGGTCAGGTTAAATTCTGACCTCCACGTGTCAGGGGTAAAGCATACTTCGAATTTAATATGTTTTCCGAAGTCTTTCATACCTTCCTCTTCGAATCTTTTCACAATGGCATCTCGTGCCTGGGCTTTTATCTCTTCCCAATTGTAGTCCTTCGTATCATCGAGATTCCCTGCGTGGACGATGGCGGTGATAGAATCCTGGTTCTCCGGTGCAGCGGATTTGTCCGAACGTACCGGTGAGTGTACATATACAGAGGGCTCCTGGGCGAAGGCGTTATCCCTGAAAATAGTTCTGCAACTCTCTTTGTGTTTTCCAGAAACAAAAACAGTATGCTGTTCAAGTTGTGGATATACCTTATCAATACCCCAGTGAAAGACGAAGGCGGAACATGAGTACTTCTTCCTGTTCAAACGTTTTGCCTTTCTGCTACCTGGCAACAGGTGGTTGTATACATAAGGCAGGTCAGCATTTGAAACGATGAGATCGGCCGGATGAAAAGATCCGTCTTTCAGTATGACTCCTTCTGCTCTGTTTTTCCTGACTTCTATCCTGGTCACCGGAGAATTCACCTCTAGTTTCACCCCAAGATCTTTTGCAATTGACAGAAGGCTTTTTGCCACTTCATGCATTCCACCTTCAGGAAAGTATACACCATCGGCCAGTTCCATGAACGGCAGGAAGGTATACATCCCGGAAGCAGTAAACGGATTTTGCCCCAGGTATAAATTCTGGAAGGTAAAGAAATCCCGCAATCCCCTGGATTAAAAAAACCTGCTGAAGTATCTGTAATGGTGGTGAAAGGCCTTGCACTTCAGCAGGAGCCAAGGGTATCTCAGAAATGAAAGATCAAAGAAGCTGAAATAATTTCGGTTAATGAGCTGCATTGATTTCTCATAGATATTGAATCCCGTGCCGTATAGCTTCAGGAAACTGCCGTAGCTTCCCTTTTCAAGCGTCTCAAACTGCTTCCTAAGACTGGAAAGGTCTGATGTAAATCTGATCTCTTTACTCCCTGGAAATTTAACCTTGTATACAGGATCCACCTGGTGGAGGGTCAACTCTTCGAACAAATTTTTACCCACCGCAGTAAATGCATCTTCATAGATGCCAGGCATCATCAGGAATGTGGCACCGATATCAAATCTGTGTCCTGCATTCTCATACCTTCCGCACCTTCCCCCGGGATAGGCATTTTTTTCGAATATAGTTACATTGTATCCTTTGCTGGCTAGATTACCTGCAGTGGTGATACCGCCTATACCAGCTCCAATGATGATTGCCTTCTTTCTTTCCAACGGATTATTCATGTTTATTACCAAAATAGAGGACTATAATAATAAAAAACATGTTATTAAGCGATCCAATCGGTACAAATTCGGCGAAAAATCGAGTAAATCAATCCGGCAGATCGGACAATCCTTCCTGGGCAAGATTGATGATTCTCAAATATCTAATGTAGTTTTAATACATTTTCCTACATTACGAACCCGGATGGAAAATAAATTAACGATGATTGAAGCAGTGAAAAAAAAAGGGTATCAATATATACGGTTGAGGTGCTTCACCATGAAAACATAAAAATCTGAAGCGATGAGAAATAAAAGCAAATTCTGGAAACCGGGAATCCTCTGTCTCATATGGCTCGGAATGAGCCCGGTCATCAATGGACAGGAGAGTCTGGAACTGGATAACGATACCCTTCATGTGAAACTCGACCTGACCCGGGGAGGTGCCATCAATTATGTATCGGTGTCGGGCAGTGAACGAAACCTTGTGAATATCCATGATGAGGGAAGGTATATTCAGCAATCCTATTACGCAGGTCAAACTCTGAACAGACAGGCAGATGGGCAGAATCCCAACTGGTCGCCCTGGCCCTGGAATCCCATCCAGGTGGGCGATTCCTACAACAACAGGGCTGAAATCCTTGATCAGAGCAATGATGGAATTACAATGTATACAAAGTGTATTCCCATGCTGTGGGATATGAATAATGAACCAGCTGCTGCTGAAATGGAGCAGTGGACAACCCTGATGGGCAATGTGATCAAAGTACACAACAAAATTACCTGTCTGAGGACCGATAATATTTGGGAAGAGGGTTTGACCAAGGACCAGGAGTTGCCTGCGGTATATCCCATAGCGGACCTGAAAAATCTCTATTCCTATTTCGGGAATTACCCATTTACAGGAGGCCCGCTGAATAATCCGGAAGTGGTATTTCTAAATGGTCCTACGAAATTCTGGGGTCGCTACGGAAATAATATGGTAAGTGAAAACTGGATGGCATTTGTAGATGATACGCAGTGGGGAATGGGAGTATATACCCCCATTTCCAATAATTTTCTGGCAGGCATGGCAGGTACACCCGGCGGTGGAGCACTCAGTGGCTCCACCTCCTATATTGCCCCCGTTAAAAGGGTGGAGATGAATAAGAATACGGTCTATGAATACGACTACTGGCTGGTAATTGGAACGTTGAATCAGATCCGGTCCGAGATCTACAGCTTAAAAGGAGTGCAGAAAAATGCATGGGAGTTTACCGATGACCTGGAAGGGTGGAATGTGGATCCGAATGGAGGAACGGTAGTTCAATCGGAGGGCAAGCTGACATTTACCGTATCGGGTGAAAATCCTTCAGTGGACAATCTTGTTGAGTCCTGGAATCCTGCAGATTTTCGCTATCTCTGGTTAAGTATTAAAAATGAAACCGCCGGAGATTCCGGTGCATTTCATCTCTTTTCCAATGCGGGTGGTGCCGATGTGGTCACTTACCCTTTAATTGCCAGTGATACTGAATTCAGGGATGTGCTTATTGATCTGGATACCATGGGTGTCTGGACTGGAGATGCCACATATAACCGGTTCAGACTGGAGCCGGTTAGCAGTAATGATCCGGGGACTGTTTCCGTGGATTTTATACGTTTTCTTGAGAGCCTGATCCAGGTTCGTTCCGAGGGGAATACCACAGAGATTATTGGATTGGGCAGTAGTTTGCAATTGTATGCGGAGCTTATACCTGATATGAGTGCCATTGAGGTGGATTGGATGGTGGATCATCCCATGATTGCTTCCATTAGTGAATCAGGGTATCTCACCGCAGTATCGGAAGGGATCGTTACAGTGATCGCTACTGCAAAAGATGGAAGCGGTATGCCAGCATCCCTCAATATTGAAATCATTGATGACAGACAGAGGAGCTCATGGGAGTTTATCAGTGATGAGGAGGGATGGGATAAAAATCCACATGCATGCTCAGTATCCCATTCAGAGGGCGCATTGAAAGTTACCGTTGAGAATGGAGATCCCTATGTTGCAAATAACGTGGATCCCTGGGAAGTAGGTAAACTGAAATACCTCTGGATGCGCGTAAAGAATGAAACCTCAGGCAATGGTGGTTCCATATACCTCTTTCCTAAATCCGGAGATCACGATAATGTCCCTTATCCCCTGGTCCGGAATGACATTGCCTACAGGGATGTTTTTATAGATATGAGGAGTGCTCAGGAGTGGATACCTGATCAGATCATAGCCACTTTAAGGCTCGATGCCAACAACGGGGGTGAGCCAGGTGATATCTATTTTGACTTTATTCGCTTCAAAGAAGAACTGGTTGCTGTAACAAGCGAAGGAGGCCTAACTGAAATTGAAGGCCCTGGCAATACCCTGCAGCTATACACCGAAGTACTAATTGAAGTTGATCCGGTAGAGTTTGAGTGGTCTGTGGATAAGCCCGAAATCGCTACAGTGGACTCTAATGGACTTCTCACCTCCATTTCAGAAGGTACTGTGGTAGTCACTGCATCAGATAAAGACAATAGTGGAATTGCTGGAGAGATATCCATTTCTGTAACCCTGGCTCATACCAACATTGAACAGACTGGCCCTGCACAAATGAGGATCTATCCAAATCCTGCAAATGAGTTGATACAAATCGCGAATGCCTCTGAGATCAACAGGGTGACTATTATTAATAACACTGGTCAGCTAGTGATGGAAATATCCAATACAGATTCCCACATTTCGCTCAATATTGAATCTCTTCAATCAGGGGTCTACCTGTTGCGTGCTACCTCCATTAAAGGGAGCACCATATCCACTAGTTTTATAATTAGATAGAGAGACAAGCATCTGCCAACCATACATGGCAGTGATATCATTTTTAGAATGGTGGTGATTTGTTGAGTCAATTAGAGCTAATGCTGGCGCAAATAATGCATTGTCGCACATACAAATGTTTGCTAATTTCAGACATGTGAAATATCCTATTGGAACTTTGATTTTACTTCTTGCTGCAGGCAGCAGCTGTGTGAGGCACAGCATGAATAGTAGTTATCCGAAAGCCTCCATGGAGTACCCGGAAAAAGCCATAACACAACGAGCTTCAAGCTATGACCGGGACTGGGAAAACGGCAATGCGGATGCCAGGAGATTTGATCCGGGTCAGACCCGGGTACTGGCAGATCTGGAAGGGCCCGGCAGGATAACACACATCTGGTTTACTGCAGCTGGATATGAAAGGGGATTCCCGCGTTCTGTGGTGGTGCGAATGTACTGGGATGGGAGCGAAGAACCGGCAGTGGAGGCGCCGCTGGGGGATTTTTTCGCAGCCGGACATGGTATGCAGGTAAATATCAACAGTTCCCGGGTGGCCACCTCATCCTTTGGACGGGCATACAATTGCTACTGGAATATGCCTTTCAGGAAATCAGCCCGGATCACTGTCACCAATGAGTCAGAAAGGGATACCATGGGGCTCTACTGGTATATCGATTGGGAAAAAAGATCCGTGCCCAATGATGTCCCCTATTTTCATGCCCAGTACCGCCAGGAAAATCCTCCAATGCAAGGGGAAGATTATCTGATAGCAGATATTGAAGGTGCAGGACACTATGTGGGGACTGTCCTTTCAGTGAGAGCTAGTCAACCAGGCTGGTTTGGAGAAGGTGATGACCGGTTTTATGTGGATGGAGATAGCCTTCCTACACTGCATGGGACAGGGACAGAAGATTATTTTAACGATGCCTGGGCTTTCAGGGTTGTCAACCGTCCAAACTACGGAGTATCCATCTGGGAGGGCATGAACACCGGAAGCAGGATCACTGCTTATCGATGGCATGTGACTGATCCTGTTTTCTTTGAACAATCGCTAAGATTCTCGATTGAGCATAAGGGAAATACCTTTTATGAAGATAATACACTGGCTGCAGCATATAGTGACAGGCGCCCCGATTTCTATTCGTCAGTCGCATTCTGGTACCAGCTCGGAGAGGCCAAAAGATTTGCCAAAATGCCTCCGGTCGTCAATCGTATGGCAACGTATACAATGATCCAGGTAGATGAGATCCTGGAAGATTCTCTTCCTGAGAATACAGTGATACACGAAGATATTTCCTACACTAACCGCAAGGGACTGCATTTCACTCCGACTCGTGAAGGGGAGGTGCTTAAGATCCCCTTCGAAGTTTCAGAAAGTGGCAATTACCTTGTTTTTGCTCGCCTCTGGCCCCGCGGAGATGCCGGTATTTATGATCTTATTCTTAATGATCAGTTGCTGATTGAAGCGAGGGATCTTTTTGAAGAACATCATTTTGTAACCGATATTAAACTGGGGAATATGCAGCACCTGGACAATGGTACTCATTACTTAAAGGCTGTTTACCGCGGAACATCGAATTCCGGTTCACCTGGCAATCTTTTCATTGATGCCATTGTTCTTGAACCAATAGGATCGTTTGAAGAGTAGATTATGAACTAAAAACAAAACAAATCAATGGACTTGAAAGAACTAATACTTTCTTCTAAAAAAATATCCAGCCATAACATATCCCTTTTCAAACAGTATCCGGGAGGACGAGGACTGGGTGCCGAAGCGCCTGGTTCACTTCAATAATTTATCAGCCGGAAGATTAGATTATCGCAGATTATAAAACCTCCTGTTTTCGTCATCGGGACACCCTGGCCGGTTTTCACAGGATATTATCCGGGAGTCTGTCCGGGAGTCTGTCTGCCATTTCCCGTCCCTGCCCAAAGTTAATACTATACTGGCTAACAAGGACTTAAAGAGTCATAACCGCTTCGTGAAATAGCAGAGCCTCTGTGACATCAATTAACCTTCTTAAAGATTCCATCATGTAAGCCGCTTCTGCTTCCAGAATCCCTGTGATGCAGGCACTTTTTAATGTGTGTTGTGCATGTCCGGATAGTGAGCATCCATTATGATCTGTC
>JAAEOI010000584.1 GCA_024244665.1 Bacteroidota bacterium
CCATTGTCGGTATCAACCGTTTGATTGGTGGTACACGATACTGTGGGATCTTCATTGTCCTCTACAGTTACTGTATAGCTACAGGCTGCTGTATTCAAAGCAGCATCGGTATTGGTCCACTCAACAGTAGTGACCCCTTTGTTGAACAGCACATTATCCAGGCTTGCTCCTGTTCCGGTTGTCGCTCCCGACAGAATATAGGTGAAGGCAAAACCGGGACAATTATCGGTCCCGGTGGCATCCCACCCAGTTCCCGAATGGGCATAGCTACAGACTCCATTGTCAGTATCCTCCACCTGATCGCTAACACACAATACCGTGGGGTCTTCACTATCCTCTACGGTTACCGTACTGGTCCCTGTTTCTGAATTTCCTGCTACATCAGTAACTGTCAGGGTTATAGTATTTGCCCCTTTATTTGAACAATCA
Source organism: Bacteroidota bacterium (assembly GCA_024244665.1). The sequence continues at coordinate 430 of JAAEOI010000584.1, forward strand.
AAGCTTGTTATATCTATACTCAGATTATCAATTGCCTGATTATCTGAACTGCCATCATTAATGTCCGCTACTATTATGGTTGCCGAGCCACTTCCATCCAACTGAACCGTAAGATCTTTTGTAACTACAGTTGGTTTAGTATTGTCAATAATTAAGGTATATATAGCTGAAGCCAAACTTTCATTACCAACCTGATCTGTTGCCTTTGCTGTAACGGAATAGGTTCCATCTGCTAAAGTTACTGAAAGTGTCCAGCTCCCTGATCCATCAGTAATAGCAGTTCCAATTGAATTTGAACCTTCAAAGAGTTCAAGGATAGAACTAGCTTCAGCTGTACCCGAAAAAATCAGAGTTTGGTCTGTGGTTATCCCATCGCTATTTGAAATCCCGGTATCGTCGGATATTCCTAAAACAGATGGTGCAGCTGGAGCTGTATTGTCAACAATATAAGTTTCATCGATAGAAGGTTCGTTTGCTGCAAGGATATATCCTGATACATCGGAAATATTATGTGTAGCGGATACATCGATTCCAACAATTCCATTCAGGTTACTCAAATCACCCCCTGAAACGGTGATGTCATAAACTCTGGAAGCAACTACCGGGGATATATTCGTAATAGAAGCAGTTGTTCCGGATACTTCGAAATCAGCGTCATTTAAATTTTGAACATCACAATTAAACATAACCCTGAATACCAACTGATCTGCATTAGTGTTTTGCGCAACCGGTACTTGCCTGGAAAAAGAGGAGATATACACAGGGATAATATCTCTTAAATATCCGAGGCCCTGATGGCCGGTTATTGTTGAATTAGAGGCATTGCTAAGAGTTACAACAATGGTTTCAGGACACTCATCATCGAGGTCGGTTAAAGTTGGAATACTAATAATGCCGGATATTTCCCCGGGAGCAAGGGTCAATGTTCCTGTACTGGCTGTATAGTCTGTCATTGCCAATGCTGTACCATCTGAAGTTGCGTAATCGACCGAGACTGTGTTGCACGAAACAGATGAAAGATTTACAGTGAATTCAAGATTATTCCCTTCAGTTTGCTGTGCATCATCTATGGTAA
>JAAEOI010000585.1 GCA_024244665.1 Bacteroidota bacterium
GCACCCTATAATGAGCGACATGGATTCCAATATGTGCTGAACCATGAGTTTTTTGCCGATGATGCCGGAATCTCGCATTTTCGGCCCTGGCTCGACAGGGAGGTAGAGCGAAGAGGTCTCACCGCACAGAGGTATCCACAGTGGAGTCAGACCGACCCACCGGCCGATTGGGCGCTCTCGGTAAACAGCCTGGGTTTTGAGCATGATGTGCCCGTTGAACTTACTTCCGAGCACTGGGTAACCGACAATTCCATTGAATTTATGGAAGATCAGTTGAAACAACGGCCCGATAAGCCCTTCTTTCTGCATGCCAGTTACTTTGCCCCCCACCATCCCTATGGTGTGGTCAAGGAGTTTAATACCTATAAGCCTGAAGATATGGTAATTCCGCCCAGCTGGTCTCCCGAGAAAGCGGATGCTTTTGGGAAAGCGCGGAGGGAGAGAAGTAAATACCCTGCTTTTTCTGAAGCCGATTTTAAGGAGCTAAAGGCTACCTATTTTGGATTTATTACCCAGCTTGACTATGAAATCGGACGTTTGCTGGATTACATTGACAGCAATCCCGAACTGGCTGAGAATACTGTGATCCTGTTTCTTAGTGATCATGGAGATCGCATGGGTGAACATGGCATGCTCTATAAAGGGGGTGACGGTGCCATGTTGGAAGGATCGGCTGGAATACCTTTTATGGTCAGATGGCCCGGGCAAAAACCAAGGATGGAAAAAACTCCCGTCTCACACATCGATATTATGCCCACCTTTCTGGCTGCTTCGGGAATTGATGCAGCTTTGGACCTGCCCGGGATGGACTTAAAACCTTTGATGGAATCTAAAGAGACTGAAACCACCTGGAAGGAGAGAACCATATTTTCCGAGTGGCTTTCTCCTTACCCCTTCAGATACATTATGGCCAGGAAAGGGAAATACAAGTTTATAGCAGACTTCAGGGGGGACAGCTATCCTGAAATGGAATCCACACTATTTGATATGGAGGCAGATGTGTGGGAAATGAACAACCTGGCCAGCGATCCCGTATATGCCACGGTAGTGGGTGATTTCAAGGAGGCGGTGCTTGAGCACTTTGACAGGCAAAAGGAGTTTCTGCCTGCAGTTATGCCGCCGGTGGTACCAAGAAGCAGATGGGATATCACCTTCCCATTTAAACCCTGGGAGAAGACCGAAGCCATTCAGTGATCAGGAGAACCACCTTTCATTCTGATTCCCCGTCATTGATCCAGGCCACAATCTCTGCACCATGCAGTTAGAGGATTTCAGCCGGCTCAGTGAAATATCCATCGTAGCAGGTCATAATCCCCACCCGCCCAAAATCCAGATCGAAAACAGGGAACTCTTCGCCTGCCTTCATTAGCCATTCAGGATTCGTTGCAACTTTCGAATCTACAGAATTTCAGTATAGGCAATTGTGATTCCAGGCAGGTCAACCTGCGCCTGACGTTGCATTCGGTTGTGTGATCAGAACCGATAGTGCCATTTTGTATAAAACAAAGAACAAATAGTGCATTGTTTGTACATTATCAATAGCCTATTATTACGCAGATCAAGACTTGAGCTTTTGTTCGTGTCGATTTCGTTACATGAAATCATGTATGAGATTTCAGAAAGGGAGAAATTGGCGGCGTTTTTGGCGGGACAAAGTTGTGTGAATTAGAGTGAGGTTGAGTTGAGATTAGTTTTGTTTAAAAACCTATACATATTTGTACAATAATCCTAAATAACTCTAAACTATGAAAAGACAATTTCTAGTAATCTCAATGTTAATTCTCGGGCAGGCATTAATTTTTGCCCAGATTGACGTGTCAGGCACGGTCATTGACCAGACCGGTCTGGGCCTTCCGGGTGTGAATGTCTCTGTTCAGGGCACCACCGTCGGAGGAGTAACCAATTTGGACGGACAATATAACCTGACCGTACCAGATGGCAATTCAATTATCGAATTCACCTATGTCGGATACCTGAAGCAGGAAATCGGGGTTGGTAATCAAACCGAAATTAATGTAACCCTGCAGGAGGATGTACTCGGATTGGAAGAGGTAGTTGTGATCGGCTACGGAACCACTAGGAAGATGGATGTGACAGGAGCCGTTGCTACCCTTAGTGGGGATGACATTGCTGAAATACCTACTCCCAATTTCGAGGAAGGCATGCAGGGGAAAATCCCCGGCCTTGAAATGAAGAGGACCTCAGCTGAACCAGGAGGAGGTATCTCTGTAAAGATCAGGGGAACCAACTCACTTTTGGGGAATAATGAACCCCTCTTTGTGATTGATGGATTTCCAATGATCAATGACAATCAGAGCCGCCCGGGTGGCTGGGAACAGCAGGAACCATTGAACCTTCTGTCTAGCCTGAATCCAAACGACATCGAATCGGTACAGGTGCTGAAGGATGCATCCGCCACGGCCATTTACGGTTCACGCGGGGCTAACGGAGTGATTATCATCACTACCAAGTCGGGCCAGAAAGGTAAAGCCATGGTGGATTTTGAATACTCACATTCAATATCCCAGGTAAATCATAATTTCGAGTTTAGCAATGTGGAGCAATATACCACAATTGAAAATCAGGCTCTCTTTAACAACCAGGGTGCTTCTACGCCAGCCTACCGTTATACAGCTGCAGATTTAAATGCATGGGGACTGGACAATACTCCCCAGGAACTGGCCGCCTTATACGGTGAAGGCACCAACTGGCTTGATGAAGTTCTCCAGATCGGACATGTAAATAATTACAATCTTTCCATACAGGGCGGTGACGCACGTACCACATACATGATATCAACCAACTATTATGATGAACAAGGTGTAATTATAGAATCCGGTTACAAGAAGGGAACCATAAGGGCAAATGTCAACAGCCAGGTTCTTGACCGCCTGAAAGTAGGAGTCAATATGAGCGCATCCCGCTACAATTCCGACAGGTTCGCTCAAGCCGCTAGGCTTACCGGTGGCGGACCCGACAGGCTGGGGGTTATTACCGAAGCATTCCGTGCTAATCCCATGACCACACCGGAAACACCACACCTTGAGCCGAATGACCTGTTGCAATATGCACCGGGGACGGCAAACGTAACCAATTTTATCTACAACCCGGTCCAGGAGGCTCAGAAGAGGACCAATACAGAGGGCATGAACTTTTTCCTGGGAACCTTGAATGCGGAACTTGAACTGGTAGACGGACTGAAATTAGTTGGCCGCGCCGGATATAATTTCCAGAGCCAGGAAAGGACCAACTTTCTTCCCATGAGCACACCCGTTGGTTACTGGTGGGGCGCAATTGGAAGTCATAGTTTCTACGACAACACGCAATTTGTATGGGAGAATTACCTGAATTATGCCAAAACCTTTGGTGGTGTACACAACATTGATTTTACCGCCGGGTATTCCTTCGAACAGACCAGGATACAAAATAAAAGCATGAGCGGAGACAAATTTAATTTTGACGCACAGGGTATCTACGGCTGGAATAATATGAGTGTCCCAGCCCCCATGCAGATTTCTGAATCACAACGGTCACTTGCATCCTTTTACGGGAGGTTTTTCTATAACCACTCCGACCGTTACATGGTAACCTTTACAGGCAGGCAGGACGGTTCCAGTGTATTTGCCGAGAACAACAAGACAGCCTTTTTCCCATCCGGTGCTGTTGCCTGGGTAATTTCCCAGGAAGCCTTCATGGATGGTGCCGACTGGCTTTCCAACCTGAAGTTGCGCGGTAGCTACGGAATTGTGGGGAACCAGGCGATCGGTCCTTACGGCTCCCTGGCCAAAGTCAGGACCAGCGCGGGTCATGTTGGTCAAGGATACACTATCGGCGGATCGAAAAACAGCGGATTGGTACCCTGGACCGCCGCCAACCCCGACCTGAGATGGGAATCCACCAAGCAACTTGATATTGGTGTCGATGCTGCCTTCCTTGCAGGCAGGGTCAGGTTTAGTGCCGACTGGTACAAGAAAAACACAATTGACCTCCTGCAGAACAAGCCTGTTCCCATGTTAACCGGATATAATACATTTACCAGCAATTTTGGTGAAATATCCAATACCGGTGTTGAGCTCATGATTGGCGGCAGCCCTTCGATCGGCAGCTTTGGCTGGAATACCACATTGACCTTCAGCTATAACCGCAACGTGATAGAAGACCTGGGACTGGATGCTGAGGGAGAACCCCTGAAAGTAGCTCTTGCCCCGGGTGGAGCCGGGGGCGCTTCCCCAAGGTTTGTGCTGGGTGAACCCATCGGTACTTTCTGGGGAACTAATTGGCTGGGTATGGTAACCGCAGAGGATGTGGCTGCTGGCGATGTAGCTTTTTCGCCTGGACTCGATGAACCGGGTGATATGAAATTTGAAGACCAGTTGACCGTGGATACAGATGGCGACGGTGTGCCCGATGCTCCAGATGGCGTGATCAATGCCTCCGATGCTTATGTAATAGGAACAGCGCAACCCGATTTCATTTTTGGATGGGACAATACCTTCACTTACGGTAACTTCACCCTGAATCTCTTTATTAATGGTGTAATAGGCGGGAGTGTTTGGAACTCAATGAGGCAGTATACCCATTCCGGGAACGCTCTGGGAGCCGGCGGACGTCATTCGAAGGAGTATGCCGAGAACCACTGGACAGAATCAAATTTAGATGCTCCGTACCCGAGACCCGGTGGATTTGGGGGAGGGAGTAACTATTTCCTTGAATCTGCCAGCTTTGTTCGCCTGCAGACAGCTTCACTGATGTACAGGATTCCTGCAGAAAAGATTAGCTGGATGAGGAACGCTTCTGTCTATGTTAGGGGTTCCAACCTTTTTGTAATCACCGATTATAGCGGCTTCGATCCCGAAACATCATTCAGGGGTCAGTCGGATGCTTCTCAGAATATTGACCTGGGTAACTACCCGAGGCCCTGGACTGTTGAGTTTGGTGTAAAACTGGGCTTCTAAGCTATTCACGTAATATAAATACATAAAATATGAAGACAATGAAAGCAAAAATATTAATACTTACTGCGCTTATGTTTCTTTTCATGGTAAGTTGTGAGGACTTTCTTGAAGAGAAAACTTTCAGCCAGCTTACTCCCGGTCTGATGTTCGAGAACGAGGCGAACGCTCAGCTTGCGGTCAATGGAATCTATATCGCTCATTTCGAGGAACGCCTCGGAGAGCAGATGTATTGGCCTGCCTCATGGGGAGGGTTTTGCCAGGAATTTTCAGCCTTTAGCGAAAACAATAACGTGGACCTTGGAATTATTTCATCCTGGGCTCGGTGGAGATTCCACTGGTTCGCCCTCTACAAGGCAATAAATTCCGCCAACGGGGTAATCAGAGGGGTCACGGATATGAGTCCAGATGTTATAAGCGATGAGGCCAGGATACAGTTCATAGCTGAAGCGAAGTTCCTTCGGGCCCATGGTTATTTTGTCCTGTGGAAGGGATGGGGTGGTGTTTCATTATTGACAGAACCTACTCTAAACCCGGAAAATGCTTTACAGCCAAGGTCCAGTGCCCAGGAAACCTTCAATTTAATCGAAGCTGACCTGAAAGCTGCACAGGCAGATCTTCCAGTCAACTATAAAGGAGGATTCCCGGACGCAGCCCGAGGTACCAAGGGTGCTGCCACTGCTATGCTGGCACAGCTTTATAGCTATGCATCAGGTCAGCAGTTCAAGGGAAATGGCGCCGTTGGAGGCGATGCCAATTTCAATAACCTGGGAACCTATTGGAATGAGGCCAGGGCTGAATTATTCGCCCTGATCGATGAAACCAATCCTTCCCAGGCAAAAGCACCTTATATGTATTCCCTTGAACCGGATCTAAAGTGGCTTTATACAGGTGGTGAGCAGGTTGCCGGGACATGGCAAAACGTGCGGGATGCCCATTCATGGGGACAGGAAATAATCTGGTCGACCAATTGGAAACCCGAGATCGTTGATGGTACCTGGTACTTCAACCACTGGGGCGGCAGGTATTATTCACCATATTCCCTGTCCAGGTTTGAAGCGGGAGAATACCGGGCAGAGATAAAACATGATTCAGCACACGCTGCCAATCTTGACAGGATCGTATGCAGGCATGTCAAGCGGAACCGGTCTGGGAATGATAATGAAAATGATCAATTCTTTGCCAGGTACGCCGGTATGCTGCTGCTGATGGCGCACGTGGAGAATGAAAGCAACAGCGGACCGACAGCGCTTGCTGAAGCATGCCTTAATGCCGTAAGGGCGCGGGCACGTGCCGGAGATGGCGTAACAACCTACACTGTGCCGGCTGATGTAGCTACCGGATTAACATATGACCAGTTTAGGAATGAAGTGTATGACGAGGCGATCGTGGAATTGTTCCACGAGCAGCAATTCTGGTGGTGGGCTCAAATGACCGGTCACTGGGAAGCGGACTGGGCCGATATTGCTTCAGGAGCGGACGGCGGCAAAGGTCCGTATAACCCCGCATGGAAGTTATGGCCCATTCCGGAAAATGATATAGTAGCATCCGGTGGCGTAATTTTACAAAACGCAGGACACTAAGCATTAGTTTTAGGTTTAGTATAAATTGGTAGAGAGAGCGCACTTCCTGTATGGGGTGCGCTTTTTTTTTATCCCCTCATGTGGAAAATGGGTGTTAACCACCTATGATCTATGTAAAGAATTCTTTAAACAGTGAAATTTTTTCCAATGAAGAAGATTGTGACTTTTCTTATTAGTTTGGCCGGATTGGTACTTTGCCAGAATCCTGCCTTATCCCAGGGACAGCTTTTGACTTACCCCGATCAATGGAAATTTGAAAAAAAGGCCATGGGTATCATTCTTACCAGCGATCAACAACTGATCGATCTGCAGGATCCGGATAAGATGATTGAACTTACCCTCCGGACCAAACCCAGGTGGGGAAGTCTTCGCATGATTTGCGATACAGCCAAGGCAAGAGGTGCTCATACTGTGAAAATTGCGTTTGATAATTTTTTCAAACAATACAGAGAGGAGGGCAATCCTGAAAGGAATCTGACACCGGACGATGATCAGTTTATCGCATACATGAAAAATATATCAGATTTTATGGCCGACTACGGCCTTGGAATAGAACTCAGTTTGCTCAGTCCGCTTGAGATCGGAAAAGCATATAAGAAATCCACGGGCGAAACGGGCAGGTGGGTCCAGTTTATTACAGACATGCGGGATCCTGAGACCGGTAATTTTTCAACCACTGTTTGGGAGCAGCTGGCCTGGAGTAACAACAAGGGAAAGGTCCGGCCCCAACGAAGCAACATTAAAGCCTTTGCATATAAGGATGATTTAAGCAGTCGTTCGGGTTACAGTGTAGTCCGCCCCGAAGAGATCAGGGAGATCACCTCTGAAATTAGTGTGGAGACATTTCCCGGAACAAAATTCCCGGAATCGCAACCCTATGAAGCGCAACGGATACGTGTCTATGCTGAAGGAGATGGAGAATTGAAAGGATACAACAGGGTATTTGTACTTATCAGTTACGATGTTCCTGAGATGGATTACTTCAGTCCCAATGCCTTGCCCTTCCTGAAAAACCTGATGAAGAAGTATTCTGATGCGGGTATTAACCTGACCGGACTATATTCTGATGAAATGCATATTCAGCAAGGCTGGTCCTACCACAATCATCATGACAGGGGACAGTTCACAGTCCGCTATATGACAGATAACTTTGAGAAACAGTTTTCGGAATCCCATGGGGATGAATTTGCCGACATGGATAAAATGATGCTCTATTTTGTCTATGGCCCGCAGATATACTCCAGCCATGTCACAGCCGCACAGAAGAATTTTCAGATCGTAATGGGAGACACACCGGAAGAGGTACAGCGCACATACCTGATGCGCGACCGCTACTATAAAATGCTGAATGGACAGGTGGTGGACCTCTTTTTGTCAGCCAAAAGGTATGCAGAATCACTCTTTGGACATGAACTGGTGACCAGGGCACACGCCACCTGGGCACAGAGCCCGACCATCGATATCTGGGACGTCAGGGATTTGCCCAACGACAGGTATAAGTATGAGTATACCCCGAACTTCATCTGGTCCAACACGGTACACCAGGCCTCTTCAGCCTGCTATGATTACTGGAAATGGGGGGAGTACCTCACTGCCATGGGTACAGACCACACAGAGGGTGGCTGGAGTGACAGGAATTACTATGCGGGGGCCCTGGCTGCGTCTTTCGGGATGACCAACAAATACCCCAATTCCTATAACGGATTGTGGGGGATGCCCGACGAGGTCAGGGAACGGCTTGTTGCTGTTTACAGTGCTTATGGGGCTTCCAATTCATTCCCAAGTATGGCGCAGATTACAGATCGTGTACACAGGGATGTGGACGTCCTTATGCTCTATCCGATGAACCTGGTGGCCAGTGAGGAGCGATTCGGGAGCTGGATGACCCAGTATGGTTATACCAACTACCTGACCACCGAAAAAGTGGTGGAGCTGGGAGAACTTACCCCAGATGGGAAACTGGTCATAAAGGGACGTGAGTTCAACACCCTTGTATCCCTTTTCGAGCCATTCCCCGATCCAAAATTGCTGGACATGATGGAGGAGATGGCAACAAATGGAAGCAACATCATCTGGTCTGGTCCGCCGCCACTGGTTTACAATACTGGTGAACCATGCCTGGAGCGCTGGGAGGAACTCTTTGGTGTTGAGTATACACCACTTACTTATCAGGGTTTGAATGCACCAGGCAAACTGGTTTGGTTTGAGAACAGTTTCAAACATATCCCCGATCAGCTGATTTTAACAGATTTTTTGGTGGATCACATCTATCCTGTTGCACCTGGGGAAGGGAGTGAGGTCCTGGCCCGTGTTAATGAAGATATTGTCGGTTCAAGCCGCAAACTGGGCAAGGGATCCTGCATATTTCTGGGGTTCCGTCCAAGGGATGACCAGTCAGAATCGTTGGGATATGAACAACGTACCTGGTTCGAGATACTGGATGCCCTGGGTGCCTACCCGGCCACAGGCACCTTCCAGGGTATTAATGATAACACGGAGCACCTGTCGAGGACAACGGATTACCTCTGCACCAGATTCCCCAACAAGACGACGGCTGTGGTAAGGCATTACCGGACCCACCCTGAGAGCTGGCACGGAGGATTTGGACGGATCCGGGAAAACGATATCAGGGACCTTGAATTGAATCCACTGCCTTCCGGCAGGGTCGAACTGGATCAATTCAAAGTAAACGGGCATGAGGTCACCTACCAGGGGGATCTGCTGGTGGCATACCGGCTGGATGATGAAGGTGACTTACTGGCTTTTCATGGGAGGGACTGCAAAGAGATTACCATTGACGGGAAAACCAGGGCCTTTGCCAACCAGAACATTGATCAGATAGCCTGGGCCCCTGTGGTGGACAAAAGACAAATCCCGGGGAAAGCCTTCTTCCAGATCTACCTGGAAGGTAAAGGAGAGGTAACTGTTCCCCTGCAAACAGACCGCAGGAAACTCAGGATGTTTGATGAGTCGCACATTCAGGGTAATGCAGGAAATGAATTATCTTTCAAATATAAAAAAGGGTTAATTACCCTTGAGTTAAACAAAAACAATACAGGAAAATGGCTCTATTTAACTGGCGAATAAAGAGAAAGGCAATTGGGTTTTTGATTCTACTCCTTGTTGCGGCCCTCTTAATGAACTGCACAGGGGTAAAACAAACCCCACCCAATATTCTCTGGATACAGACGGATGAGCATCGGACCTCCTCCCTGGGCTGCTATGGCTCCGACTGGGCAAGGACACCTCATATTGACGGGATTGCCAGGACTGGTACGCTCTTCACAAGGGCATACACCCAGTGTCCGCAATGTGTCCCGGCCAGGAACTCTCAGTTGACTGCCCGATATCCCCAGGAAGTGAACTGTACCTTTAACCAGGGCAATATACCTTTTCCTGAAGGCACCCTAACCATTGTGGATGTGTTGAATAATTCCGGATACCGAACCGTGAGCTATGGAAAGCATCACACCACAGCGCCCATAGCCTGGGATGAAGCCAGGGAGTGGACTTTAAATCCCGAATATGCAGGTTATTATAGCATCAATGAAAAATTTGATCCTGAAGAATACGACGTAATCACGCCTTCAGGGGCCAGACAGGGTAGCATTATCCGCGCAGGAATCTATCCCGGTGGGGATGATAATCCCAGCAGGAATATCACCGATTGGGCCATTGATTTTCTGAAGAGCCGGGATAGGGAAGAGCCCTTCTTATTAAGGGTCAGCCACAACTACCCACACACTCCGGTCTTACCATCCAAACCATGGGATACCTTTTACGAACCAGGAGATATCCCGGTGGTTTACACGGACATGGAGGCTGTGGAGACAAGGTCCTCCTGGGATCAGGAGGCCTCCCAATGGAAGGCATTGTCGAAACTCTCAAAGGCTGATTATGACCGGTCGTGGCAGCACTATATGGGTTTGTGTGCCCAGGTGGACGATGAGGTGGGCAGGTTAATGAAGGTGATGGACGAGCTGGGACTGACAGAAAACACCATCATTGTTTTTTCTTCCGACCATGGGGCCGGACTTGGGGAATTTGGACTGGTAACCAAAGGAACCTTCGATGATCCCTCCTGGCGAATCCCCTATATCTGGTCATGGCCGGGGCATGTGCCGGAAGGTGTTGTCTCTGAAGATCTTTCAGAGCTAACAGATATGAATAAAACCCTGCTGAAATTGTGTGGAATGGAGGCGGAAATCCCTGCTGAATGGCGTGGGAGGGACCTGTTTAATGACCCGGCACCTGATGCTGTATTTGGCCAGATCGGGTATCCCAATATGAAATCTGAGGTTGGACTGAAGGGAGATAAACGGGCTCATTTTGCCCAGTTGCGTGTAGGCATGCGTACGGACCGTTACCGGATGGATTATACCTATATGAAAGATGGGAACAAAATGCCCGTGGAGGATGGAAACCTCTTTGATATGATGAATGATCCGGGGGAGTTAAAAAACCTGTGGAATGACCCGGATTTTCAGTCCACCAGGTCAACCCTGGCCAAACGAATGGACCACTGGTTTGAGGAGATTGACAAGCCTGCCGTGTTGTTCGAAAGTGTTGATCCATAAATGATTATTCTAAAGAAATGCTAAATAGAGTTGTATTGCAGGCCCTGTTTATGGTGGTTTGCGGCGTACTCCTGACAGGTTCCTGCAACCAGGAAACAACCGTTGATTGCGGAAAAAATGTCCAGGTCCTTGACAACCTGTGCAACTGCAAGATCGGTGTAGGTCACTTCAAAGTGATTGACATTGCCTCGGATGAATGCGAATACCAGTTCCTGGTAAACAACCTGGATTTCCTGGCATTCTACATCAACAGGATCAAGAATGAATACAGCATGGAGGACATGCGAAAGCTGGTTGAGATTGTCGAAGAACAGGATATGGAGGTGATTGTTGAACTGGGTGGTGTGCTGGGCCCCGGCTGGGGCAGCCTGACGGATATTGACAATGGAAAGAAAAGCGCCCTTGTCGAAATAGCCAACATTAATAATTGGATCAGGGCAGGAGGTAAAATTGACTATATAATTTTTGACGGTCCCATCCGGAGGCTCCTTTACGGGGATATATCAAAAAACATATCTGACAATGATGGGGTGCTGGTCAGCGGGCATTTCAATACAAACAGGGGGCCATTCTCATATGAGGAGGCAGCGGATGAGATCCTTTACAGCATGGAAGAATGGAGAAAGGTCTACCCGGAAATGAAGTTCATACTGGGATGCAATTTCCCCAACTGGGGATGGAAGGGTGTGCAGGATTACCATAAGCGCCAGGCGGATGGAATGAACTGGGGGGATTACTGGGAAGTGGTGCAGGTGGTCATGAACAAAGTGCAGTCCACCGCAACCGCCTTCAGCGGTCTGATTGTCGATTGGCCATATAACTATGCCGTTGGGGAAAGGTATTCCCCCACTCCCGGGAATGATCCTACGGCCATAGACTGGATTGCACGCATCCTGGAGCTGGAGGAATATGTGAAGGGATTGGGTCTGGAGTTTTATCTTTACACCAACACGGCGGAACATGACTCAAATAGTGTCTACAGTGAGGAGACTCTGAAATATGTGGATCTTTACAGGGAAAGAGGCGGCGCCCCCAATGGCTGGCTTTTTCAGTCCTGGTACAGTGTCCCCACCAGCTTTGGACCTGAGAGTCAGCAGTATTCCATGTCCTGGCTGACCAATGAAGCCAATAAGAAACTTAATAAATAGCAAACATGAATAGGTGTAAATTATTTGGATTAATAGCCCGAAACCTGATTTTAGAACTGGCATTGTTTGCGGCCATATTATTGATTCCAGGTTGCCGGTTCGGTACGAATCAACCCAACATCGTTTTTATTTTCTGTGATCAGATGAGTCCCAGGGCCATGGGATGGACCGGTCAGATGGAGGTGAAAACACCCCACCTGGATGATTTTTCAAACAGCTCCTTTTGTTTTACAAATGCTTATTGCACCAGTCCTGTCTGTGCACCTGCAAGGCATTCAATTTATACAGGTGTATACCCGTCCAGGCACAGGGTATTCAAGAACGATATGAGGATGAATGAGGAATTCCCCACCATCATGGCGATGATGAATGAGAAAGGCTACACCACTGCCAATATTGGGAAAATGCATAATGCCCCGTATCATCACCGGAGGGATTTCCAGTATGTTCTGAACCATGAGTTTTTCATGGGAGCAGCCGGGATCTCGCATTACGATGCTTATAAGAGGAATGAACTTGAGAAAAGGGGCATAACGGATTATTCCCCCTACAGCCATATCCCCGAAGGGAAGATCTGGCTCCAGGTCAGGGATGGAATAGCAAATATAAATGATGGCATTCCGGAAGACATCATCCCGGAACAATGGATGACCAATGAAGCACTTAAATTTATGGATGATCAGGAAAAGAACAGGCCGGAAAAACCTTTCTTCCTGCACCTGTCTTATTTTCCACCCCATCACCCCTACATGCCTGTTAAAGAATATGCAGATATGTACCTGGATAAGATGGATGAACTCCAGTTGCCTCCGAATTATGATCATGAAAGACTCCAGCGGTGGTGTAAGGAATCTCACATGCGGCCCGACTCCCTTACGGAGGAGGATGTGAGATATTTCAGGGCCCTGTATTTCGGTTTCATGACACAGCTGGATGCCGCATTGGGAGACCTCTTTACAGGAATTGAGGAAAGGGGCCTGATGGAAAATTCCATCATCATTTTTACATCCGATCATGGTGACAACCTTGGTGAGCATGGCGAGTTCTACAAAAGAAATATGTTTGAAGGTTCCGTGAGGGTCCCCCTGATGATCCACTGGCCGGGTAAAAATCTCCGTAAAAGGAAAATCATTCCGGAGAATGTGTCCCATGTTGACCTGGTCCCTACCATGCTGAATGCTATTGGTATTGAACTCCCTGAATACCTGGCAGGTTATGATATGCTTCCCCTGATGAAGGGAAAGGAAAACTGGTCAAAGCATTCTGTGTATTCCGAGTATTATTCCAGGGGAACTGTACCATCACAGCTGATGCTGAAAAAGGGGGATTTCAAACTGATCTATGATGACGATACCCCGAGCGGGGCCTGGGAGACTTATATCTATAATTGTGCTGAGGATCCCTGGGAGATGAACGATCTCATGGATGATCCAGATCATATTGAGACCCAGATTGAGTACATCGACGGGTTAATGCTGGATTACTGGGATTACATTAAACAGTTCAGGCCTGAAGAGACACCCGAGATCGTACGCCGGGTAACTTACGATATTGATTGGCCGGCCGACCCGTGGAAAGTGGTTGCCATTAGTCCCGTGGATACCTCGGTCACCATGTACTAGACCATCTACCTCTCCTCAGCCATAATCACCGATACAGGTCCAATCAGTCCGGATGGCAACAAAGGATCATCTTTGGACCAGATCTTGCCCCTGGTGGACCAGGTGATCCGGTCAGATTCCGGTCGCGGTTCTCCTTTCATAAGCCACTCTGGCCATTCACCGGCTATCATGGTCCCGCCGGCATCACTCCATTCCACTTCATCGGGATGGTATTCGTCTCCGATCAGCCGGTTGACCCAGAGATTGGTTACGCGAATCTCAAGTTGGTTTTCCCCCGGGTTCAGCATGGAGGTAATATCTGTCCTGAAGGGCGGTTTCCAAAGAGTCTCTACCACCTGTCCATTGACCAGAACCTCGGCCATCTCCCGCACCTCTCCAAGGTCAACAAGGATATGATTCAGCTCCGAAATATCTTTTTCCTCCACATGCAGGCTTGTTGAATAGCTGGAGGTGCCAGAGAAGTGTCTGACACCAAAGTCTTTATGTTTACTCAGGTCAATCAGTTCATTTAAAACCAAAGCTTCTCCGGGTGCGCCCAAGCCTCCGGGAAAACGCAACTCCCACGGACCTTCAACCTCAATCTTGCCTGAAACTGCCAGGGTTGGTTCTGTGTCCACCTCCCTGTCACTGAAGACCACAAACACAGATGCGTAAGGATCAAAATCCAGCGAGACCCGAAGGCTTTCCTCTCCCAGTGTTTCCACTTCCCCGGGCAATGATTTCTTGCCGGTGGCGGGATCCCATAGTGAGACCCTGCGTCCCTTCGCCTGCCTGAAAATGGCATCAATGTCAATGGGATAATCCTGTTGATTGGAAAGGAAATAGAGATCAAAATCACCTGCAATGCGGTGTATGTAAGGTATGTACGGCATATCATCCGACTGATAGGAAAAATCCGGGGGAATACCCAGCTCCTTCAGTACCATTCCAAGGTCATCACCTCCAGAGACGACTTTTACCTTCTGCCAGTGATCCTCCACAGTTTCTCTGACTTTCTGGTCTCCTTCACCCATCTCTCCAAGGGTGGCTGATCCGAGAGGAACGGAGGGACTGACAATAAGGGCTCCGGCCCTGGCCAGTTCAGCAATGCGTTCTGCCACAGCAAGACGCATTTTCTCCTTGCGGGGCAGGAGTAAAACCTTATAACGCATACCTGAAGGGAGGTGGAGTTCGCCATCCACAACCCGGGCATCGAGCAATGCCTGGAAATCACAACCATCAAAATCGTAACCCCGTGGAATGGTCGGCTCAAATTCCTCACGCCTTCCCTGCCTGGCAGGTACCTCCTCGCCCAGGTAGGCCAGGATATCTGCATAAAAACGACCCTCCTGCAACAGGTGCTGACAACGTGAAATGTAGTCGAACCACGCTTCTACCGGTCCATCCCACCAGGTGTTGCCGCTGTGATTTTGCATGCCCCAGCGTCCCATGGTAAAGCCTGGTTTTAGCTCGGGGTAGGGCTGGTGGGCATAGGTATGGAAAACGAATTTGTTAACTCCGTCGCAGAAAGCTTTGTCGCCCAAAGCCTTCAGGGTAAATGGATGCTGGGTCCACCTGGAGTTTTCAGGCGGACTTGTATAGGACTCTGAGGCCACCAGTTTTTTGCCTGTAAGGTGGGCAGCAGATGCGGCTATCTTATTGTCCACCCGCACTCCCTGGCCCCGGGCAGGATTCACCCAGAATTCTCCCATGGGCACCGGTGAAATGCGTTGATAACTGATGGGATCATACATAAACATTTGCCGGCCAGAGGATTCTGCCACGTAAGTCAGACCATTTTCTTCTGCAAAATCTGCTGTCACCTGGAAATAGTTTTTTGCAATTTCATCGGCCAGAAACCGGCGCCACTCCCATAACAGCCTGTCACTCTCTTCATATCCTTCAACCATCACTCCTTCAGTAATCAGGGGCAACCAGCGAATCAGGTCCAGGTCCCTGCTATTCATAAACCGTTTATCAAGGTCTTTGGTCCAGTTTTGAATCCCCGACTCCCAACTGTCTGTCTCAAAAATTGCAAAGGAATTCAGGTTTTTCTCTCCGTACCGTTTGTTTAGCCTACCAATAAACTGGTCCATGTGAAAAAGTACGGCATCTCTGTTCAGCTTATCAGCTTCCAGTCCACGTCCTTCATCTGTGGCGGGAGAATTGGTACGTCCTGTGCTGGTATAACCCATGCGCAGAATGACCCAGTCGCCGTCAGGAACATCCCATTCAAACAGTCCGTTATCCCCAAGCTTCCCGGTAAATACATGTACCTGGTCATAGGGGATTATCTCACCGGGAGGAAGACTTACCTGGCCGGACTGCGGTCCCGGATCGCGGCTCAAAAATGGAGCCTCACCTCCATGTTCCCTGTTGCGGGCCCAGCCTGCCTTGGCCTCCCAATAATGGACCACCGGCTTTGTGCTAAGTTCTATTTCTGTAAGGGAGATGGTGGGAGAGAAGGTATGCTCTCCTTTAAAGCTTACACGGTAAAAGCTTCCGGAAACAGAGGGCAGGGCAATAGAAATGGTATGCTGGGGAGATCCCTCAAAGCTCCAGTTAAGATCAAATGTGGCCACCTCCCTGAAATCAACTCCATCATCGGAGACCTCAAGTTTTCCGGGGATTACCTGGGGAAGGGTATATCCCTCAATCCCATGAAGGATCAGACTTTTTGGGGAAACAGGACCGTCAAATTGCATGGTCACACTATGTGCCACCGGCTGATCATTGGATCCCAGGGAGAAACTGGCGTGGGTTTGGGGATCCTCATCAAAGAGCTTTTTCAGATCCCCCATGGGAATACTCCCGCTGGTGGTGATCCCTGATTCTGCTCCGTTGATGCGGTGGCCTCCAGGAAGAGGGTAGGCCAGCACGGTAATATCGCGGTAAAACTCTTTTATCAAAGGAGTCTCCGGAATGGCAGGGCGTGGCAGGATCTTGTTAAACCGAAGCGGTCCATGCACTACGGTCTTGCTCCAGGTGAGCATCTTCATCGACAATTCGGGAGTGATCCAGGGTCCGCCGGCCTGGCTCCATCCATCACAATTGTGAATTCCCGTTTTAAGGCCAAGCCGGTCACATTCTGCCACTGTATGGTCGATCATGCTCAGCCACTCGTCGGTCATAAAGCGAACCGGGCCATCGGGTAATCCCAATTTCACATTGAAAATGAGTGCTCCCCCCAGACCTGCCTGCGACATGGCCTCCAGATCACTGGTGATACCTTCTCTTGTAATATTTCCATCGATCCAGTGCCACCAGGTCCATGGTTTGGCCGACTCGGGAGGGCTAACGAAAGATTCCTCCAGGCCAATTTCAGATCCAGAGGAGGATTGTGAGCTCTGCGTACAGGAACTCACAATTATTATGAACATAATGGATAAACAGATATCTCGAAAGACGTTCCTTATTTTCATAGCCGGGAGGTATTTCTTGTGATGATAAAAGTGGCAAATCTGATTAAAGATAAATATAGATCAGTAATGTTCTTGCAACAATGGACTTTATGAGTCTTTTTTTGCACTATCTGATCCTCCGCAATACCAGCTTCTATGCCACTTTTTAGTTATCTTGTTGCATATGGAAAGACGGGATTTTTTAAAAACGACTGCGCTTTCAGCCCTGGCTCCTTCCCTTTACCTTCAATCTTGCGGGAAGAGTTCTGCCATTCCTGTGATAGATACACATGTGCACTTATGGGACCTGGATATGCTGAAATTAAGATGGGTCAGACCTCCACTCGACAGGGATTTCCTGATGGATGATTATCTGAAGGCTGTGTCCGGACAGAATGTGGTGAAGTCAATTTATATGGAAGTGGGGGCACCGCCTGAAATTCGAGAGTTGGAGGCTGAATGGGCCCTGGGGCTTTGCAGTGATCCCGATAATTCAATGGTGGCAGCTGTAATTGCCAAGGATCCTACGGATGAGGATTTTGCAGCGTACATGCAAGGATTTGAAGGAAATAAATATTTGAAAGGGATACGCTATTTCTTTAGTTCAGGCAGTGAAATTATTGAAGAGCGTGTGATCCAGAATATCAGACTTCTGGGGGAGATGGGGTATAGTTTTGACCTTGGAATTCCTCCCAGGTGGTTGCCCATGGGCATCAGGTTGGTGGATGCCTGTCCGGGTACCCATTTTGTTTTAAATCATTGTGGCACCGCTGATCCGATGGCCTTCTTTCCGGCAGATAAACAATTCAGGGAGCCGGAACACGGAAGGGATGAATGGATCAGGGATATGGAATCCATTGCCCAACGACCGAATGTGATCTGTAAAATTTCAGGCATTGCCGCCCACGTGCCGGATTATCCTCTGACTGCTGAGGATCTGACTCCGATCATCAACCATTGTCTCGATCAATTCGGACCGGACCGTGTAGTTTTTGCCGGAGATTGGCCCGTGGTGTTGAGGAATATGCCCCTGGCCAGCTGGATCCATACGCTGAAAGAGGTGGTGGCTATGCGCCCCATGGAGGAACAGCGAAAACTCTTCCATGACAATGCCGAAAAATTTTACAGTCTTTAACCATAAATTAGAAATCTTGTACCAGATGAAAATCCATTCGAAGCCCTTACAGAAATTGATGCTGTTTGCCATGATTTTATTTATCTGGCAAAGTACATCCAATACATCGGTAGCCCAACAGTCTATGGAAGCAGCATATGATGTGGCGGCCTACGTTTGGCCTTCCACGCACGATGATCCTTTAGGCAGGGAAAAACTATGGAGCGAGGGAATAGGTGAGTGGGAGATCATCAAAAAGGGAGTTCCCCGTTTCAAAGGCCATTACCAGCCACGCATTCCCCTCTGGGGTTATGAAATGGGAGATAATCCGGCCGCCATGGAGAAGAAGATCAATGCTGCCGCCGACCATGGGGTCAATGTATTTCTTTTTGATTGGTACTGGTACGATGAAAGCCCCTTTCTTGAGTCAATGGTCAACAGCTTTGTGGATGCACCCAATACCAATAGAATGAAGTTTTATCTCATGTGGGCCAACCATGATGTTCCGGGAAATCTATGGAATCATTTCCGTTATAAAACTGATTCACTGATCTGGCAGGGAGAGGTTGACTGGGAAAACTTCAAAGTAATTGTAGATCGTGTGATCAGGAAATATTTCAAACAGCCCAATTACTATAAGATTGATGGCAAACCGGTCTTTTCCATATTCAGCATGGATGACCTGGTGAATAGTTTTAATGGCTTGGAAGGGACCAGAAAGGCCCTGGATTATTTGCGCGAGGAAGTTAAAAAAGCAGGATTTCCGGGTGTCTACCTGCAGACTATAGGCTGGAGCCAGAATGATGAGCCCATCCTTTTCCGAAGTGGGAATGACCATGGCAAGGGGGTAAATGAAGTAGTAGACCAACTGGGCCTTAACAGTGTCACCACCTATACCTGGATGATCGCAGGCTTAAATGAAGATTATGTACAATGGGCAGAAAAAGGGATTTCGCTGAGAAAGAAATGGGATGCCCTGATGGATATTCCGTACTTTCCTTGTGTTTCTGTGGGCTGGGACAATACCCCGAGATATCCCGAAAAGGGTATGGAATCGGTGGTTCATATTGGCAATACACCAGAGAGTTTTGCCGCTTATCTGCAGGAAGCCAAAGAGTACCTGAGAGCCCGACCCGAGATGCCCCAACTTATTATCCTGAATGCCTGGAACGAATATGTGGAGGGCAGTTACCTGGAGCCGGATATGAAATGGGGTTATGGCTATCTCGAAGCTGTGAAAGAGGTGATGAGCGGAAAATACGATATGTACAGGTAATAACAGGTTTATTCACTAAATTTGCCATATGTTCAGATCAACATTTGTCTTAGTGTTGTTTGTATTGACCTTCGCGCAGCTTTTTTCACAGAACAGGGTGGTACACGGAAAACTGACCACCTTCAACCGGTTCCCTGTAAGAAATGTGTTGGTGGTTGCAAAAAAGAGTGATACATCTGCACTATCCGATTCCATGGGATTATTTACCATAGTTTGTCATAAAAAGGATGTGTTGAAAATCAAACCGGAAGCATTCAAGGCTGTAACCCGGAGGGTGGGACCGGACTCGGATTCCCTGGTCATTAATCTGGTATTTATTGACAACGAGTCCAACAGGAAGGTAGCCACAGGATATGGATACATTGATGAGAAGGACCTGGCCTATGCAGTAAGTAGCCTGGACTATGAGAATAATGATTTCTGCAATTACCCGGATATTTATACCCTGATGAAAGGCAAGCTTGCGGGAGTAACTGTTAGCGGAGGAGCAGTGTTTATGAGGGGAGTAAGTTCCTTCAGTGGGAGTTCCGAAGCACTGCTCGTGGTGGACGGGATGATTGTTGATGACATCAGCTGGATCAATCCCTGCCACGTGCGCTCAATTGATGTGCTCAAGGATAGCAGTGCATCTATGTACGGAAGCCGCGGCGCCAATGGAGTAGTGATCATTAAAACAAAAAAGATCCTTGATTAATCCGGTAGATTAAGCAGATAAGTAGTCATTTCTTCCCCTTCAACTCATGGATAATAATCCGGGTTTCTTCAATCCGGGTATGGAGACGGTCCTTATACCAAAATGCCCGGTATTCAAGGTTTTCGTGGGGAGATTCAAGTTCTGCTTCCAGTTCGTCAAGGTACTGCTCGCACATCCGGAGGTATTTGTCATAGGTGGTTGGGTTATGAAAACCTCCGTTTTTAATAGTGACATAAACAGGAGTCGTATGGGCTACCTGTGAGGGCCCGGCATAACATACTGCAGCGATCCACGTTCCGGAGTTTACCGGCAGCTCAAGGTCAATGGACATCTGGCTTGTTGACTGGTCCTTATCCTCCGGTGTGACTGTGGCTATCACTTTACCCTGTGCGACAATATCAAGCCTCGATAGCGGAACCTGCCCGGCATGGCCAAAACCTCTGGCTTCTACGGAGAGTGTGGATGGCTTCTTCAGGTCTAACTCCTCGCCTGGGATAAGACCATTCACCTTAATGTCGATCATGGGACCGGAACTGACAAATGTGTTCCCCTTTTTGGTTTTTTTCTTCCAGAGCTTATAACTAAACTCATTCCCCAGGTGGGTGTAGAACCTGACATTTCCAATCCTCGGAATTCTGGCATTTCCATCCACTGCGAATTTAGGCACGTCGCCACACCACGGAAAATCGGATCCTGCCAGTGCAGTGAGCTTATAACCCAGATCCAGGAAGTGATAATAGTGATCGGTGATCAGGGGACCGCCGCGTGAACAGAACTGCAGTATTTCCAGGAAATCAATTTTATGATGCAGTACATCCATGGTCATGCCCCTGTAGCCGGCAAACAATACACCCTGGTGTGCATAACCTGAAATTCCGTTCAGGTCGTGTATAAGGTCAAACAGTATGTCGTAATGGTAGTAATCGTTCTTCATTCGGACAAATTCATCCGCCATAAGGGAGATGGTATGTCCTACCTGGTGCGTGCGGGGCTCTTCCTGTCCCGGGGTCAATACACGATCAGCTTCTTTGTACACCCCTTTATCCCCAAAGGCAAACTGACCAAAATAGACATTTCTGAAATCACCCATCTGCAGCAGTGCACCTACATGAATGTCTTCCGCTTCTATCCATTTCAGAAGGAGCGGATTCTCCCTGGGCGATCGCCGGATGTGTATATGGCAATCCCCTGAATACCACCCCGAGTCTGCCATATGAATCCATCTTTCCATTTCAAATGTTTCCATTTCCACCTCCTGTTCCACCTCCAGGTTGACCTTCTGGTCCAGGTATTCAACACCCTTGGATAGAGAGATTTGGTAGGAGCCCCGATCCAGTTCAAGGGTGAATGCCCCGTCCACATAGAAAGAGCTGTCGGGCTGGTATCCGTATCCTTCGGGAAGGTCATTCCTGCCATACATGACCCCAATAGCTTCCGGAGGCAGCGGCGCCACATAACCGTCCTTATTAATGATATGAACACGAACCGGGGTAGGCTGACCTGTTTCCTTATCCAGGACAGTGACGTGAAGCATGGATGGCTGGCCCCAGCAGGGTGCTGCAAAACCAAGGGAAACGATTATTGCTATGAATGTTTTAGTCAGCACCCTGCTCAGGTTCATCCTCCAGGGTGAGCGTGGTGGGAACATCCAGGCTGTATCCATACTCATCCTTCCACTGCTGGTTTTGGTGATCCCTTACGCGGACAGTAATTTTGTGCTTTTCCAGAAACAGAAAGCTGCTTCCCCTGTTATTGGCCGTACCACCCACACTGATATGTAGCAAGCCTTCCTCTTTAAAGTATCCGCCACGGCCAAAATCATCTTTTGTTCCGTAGGTGTAGTGAAGGTGCCCGTGGGCAAAAATCTTCACATTGGCGTGTAGCCGGAACATCTCCCGTAACTCAAGGGATTCGTTCATATACATGGACCCGGGTGCTCCCAGGTGATCTCTCTCCTCGCTGTGATAAGTGGTCTCGAAAATTGGGGGATGGGAAAAGACAATGGTCGTAGACAGCGTGTCTGAATTTAACTCCTCTCTTAACCACTCGGTTTGTTCATAGCCCAGGTGACAAATGTGATTAAACTTGCCCGTGAATTTTACTGTACTCAAAAAGATAAATCTGATTCCTTTTCTGTGGATCGCGTAGTAGAGTGGCAGTCCGGTCGCTTCCTTGTAAGCATCCAGCCCCGCGCCCACATCCCCGTTTCCGGCCAGGCTATACAGAGGCTTGTCGGATTTATCCAGAACGGTCTCCTTATAGTCCTCATAAAAATGAGCCCTGTTCTGAGCCAGATCCCCCAGCACAGCTACAAAGTCATGATCTAGTTCTGCGAGGTCATTCATGGCAAGTTCCACATAACGAGGGGTCTCTGGAACCATAACCAATTGGGGATCGCCCAGCAGGCAAACCATCAGGCCTTCTGTATCCCTATTTTGAGCACATAGAATAGGGGAGAGCAGAGCAAAGAGTGACAATGATAAGAAAAACTGTTTCAGGTTCATGGCATCTGATTTGGGTTCATTTTAATCGCTGATAAATATAAGGAAATTATACTGTATTCCTGGATTTTAGGGCGCTTTTAAGTGCTGGGATTGGGTGGGAATTCCTATCTTATGTGCCATTACATTCTTACCCATATCTTCTATGAAAAATCCATTGATTTTCTTGCTGGTTGGTGTTCTGCTGCTAATTGCTTCGTGCAAGAGCGCGGATCAGAAAAATACAGAAATTAATAGCAGGCCCAACATCCTGTTTATCATGACCGATCAGCACAACGCAACTGCGCTTGCCTGTTACGGAAATGAGGAAATCAGTACACCAAATCTGGACAAACTGGCCAGCCAGGGAGTGCTTTTTGAAAATGCCATTTGTCAGACGGGTCAATGCGTTCCCTCCCGTTACTCCATCTGGACCGGCAGGTACGCACGCAGTACAGGTACATATTTCAATGGTCAGGGTCAGGATCCTGCCGAAAACACTGTCGGGGACCTCTTTAAGAAGGCCGGTTATGTAACGGGTACCATTGGAAAGCACCATCAGATCATGAATGCCGAAAACAACATGCATGGATTTGACACAGTCCTGGTCCCCAGGGTAAACCTGATGCCTGTGGATACCCTGCCATATGCCGATGTTCATCCGGGCCGATCGCCTGTGGGAACCAGTTCCCTTCCAAACGAAGAGCATACCTGTGGATTGATTACCCAGGCCTCCATCGATTTTATCAGGGCTAACAAAGAAAAACCTTTTGTGCTGTGGTGCTCCTATTTTGGTCCCCACACGCCCATCAATCCTTCATTGCCCTGGGCCAATCAGTACGATGCAGAGAGCGTAACTCTGACTCCCAATCATCAGTCGGTAGATTGGAAAACTCCGGGAATGGAAGGCTTAATTTCCAAATCGGGTACATACTCAAAGCCGGAGTATCACAAAAAGACCCTGGCACTCTACTATGGATTTGTCTCTCAGATCGATTACAACATTGGCAGGATGATAATAGAACTGGAAGAGCTTGGATTGCTTGAGAATACCATCGTGGTTTATACGGCCGACCACGGCGAGATGATGGGAGAGCACCAATCCTGGACCAAGGGTCTGACAGGATACGATGCCACCATCAGGGTTCCCTTGATTATCAAAGATGCAGGTACTTTTACCGGAGGTCAGAAGACAGATAAGCTGGCGGGCTCCATTGACCTCTTACCCACACTTCTCGACCTGGCAGGTCTGGATATTCCTGACAATATCCAGGGGGAGAGTCTCCGGCCATCCAATATGCAGAAGGAGAGCTGGCGGAAATATATCTTCAGTGAAATTGGAAGGGGCCCCGAAAACAATGTGGTTGCAGTTCGAAGTCAGACGCATAAGTATGTCCACTTCAGGATGGAGACTCAAACCGAATATGAGCAATTTTTTAACCTGGAAGAGGATCCCTGGGAAATGAAGAACCTGATCAATGATCCCTCCCAGGCAGAATTTATCTCAGTATTCCGTAAGGCATTTGAAAATTGGGAGAATGAAACTGAAAAGTCGCCTCCACTTTTGCAGCCATAAAAATGAAAAAGATGAAAAGCAGATTGAGCTTCCGGACCTTTTCCCTGTATCTCCTACTGATACCCATTGTTTCAATAAGCTTTAATGTGAACCTAAGCGCACAAACTACAGCTATGAGCTATGAAGAATACATTCGAGGCAGCACTGCTTCCGAGGAAGAGATAGATGTATTTCTAAACGAACTTTCATGGGCTCAGTTTGACCAGGAGGTGGGATACATATTGGGCAATTATTATCCGACGGATGGATGGAACAATAGCAGGACCATATCCACGGCCAGGGAAGACGGCGCAAGAAGCTCTTTTAACTATACCGACAGGCCATGCAGGATCAATAGCTACGGGAATAGTTTCACCCAGTGCCACCAGGCCAATGATGCAGAGACCTGGCAGGAATACCTGGCAGGACATCTGGGTGAACCGGTCCGCAACTATGGAATGGGCGGATTTGGTGTCTACCAGGCATACAGAAGGATGTTGCGGGAGGAGCAAAGCGAAAATTCAGCTGAATATCTATTGTTTTATATCTGGGGGGATGACCACCTCAGGTCCCTGTTAAGGTGCCGCTATGCCCTGACCCAGGGATGGAATAAAAAGACCGATGAGACAGAGGGTATCGGTAAGATGTTCCATGGGAATTTCTGGCCAAACGTAGAGATGAACCTGTCAACGGGAAAACTGGAGGAGCATGAAAGCAGGATCAGAGACCGGGAGAAACTGGTTCAGATGACCGATCCCGACTGGATGTATGAAAACCTGAAAGATGACCTGGCCCTGCAGCTGTACCTGTTTAAGCTGGGTAAAATCTCCCAGATGGATATGAAGAAAATGAATAGGCTGGCTGAGTGCCTTGATGTGGAATTTAATGAACAGGCTGAAGACATGAGAGAAGAGGCAGGAGCGCTGCTGAACCACTACGGCTTTGCATCCACAATCTACCTGCTGCAGAAGAGCCGGGAGTTTGCCGATGCCCATGGAAAAAAGCTGATGGTAATTCTTTTTGATCCGGGCA
>JAAEOI010000586.1 GCA_024244665.1 Bacteroidota bacterium
GATTTGGGCCTGGATGAGAACATGAAGACAATACTGCTCACCTACCATCCTGTCACAGTAGAAGATGAGATCTCCCACACCGAACAGATCAGAAACCTTTTCGGAGCCCTGGAGCAGTCTGCTTACCAGGTAATGATTACAGCACCCGGTGCAGAAACGGACCGTGAATTGATCCTTGGTGAAATAGAAAAGCAGGTTAAAAACAACAGAAACTATCACTTCACCGGGTCGCTCGGTTTCACAAAGTACCTGAACCTGATCCCCCATTGTAACTTTGTTATCGGCAACTCATCCAGTGGTATTATCGAGGTACCGTATTTCAAAATTCCCACCATAAATGTTGGCAGCAGGCAACAGGGCAGGATACGGCACCACAGCGTGATCGATACAGCCTGCACGGCTGAAGCCATTGCCGAAGCCATCAAAACGGCCGAAAGTGAAGAGTTTCGGTCCGGCATCATCAATATGGAATATATGTTCGGGGACGGTACGGCTGCCCGGAAAATGACAACAATCCTGGAGAGCCTCCCGGAAAGGAAGGATTTCCTGGTTAAAAAGCTGGAGTTATGACAGCAGGTTCTAACCTTACATTTATCATTGCAGAAGCAGGGGTCAATCACAATGGCGACCTGGATATAGCCAGGCAATTGATTAAGACAGCTGCGGATGCAGGTGCGGATGCAGTTAAGTTCCAGACATTCAAGGCCGACAAACTTCTGACAAAGAGTGCTGAGAAGGCTGAATACCAGAAAAAGCACTCTGATGCGGATGAGTCCCAGCATGAACTGATCCGAAAACTTGAGCTGACTGAACATGACCACCTGGAGTTGATGGAGTGCTGCAGGGAAAACAGCATTGCATTTCTCTCGTCGCCTTTCGATCTGACAAGTATTGAGCTCCTGCACCGGCTTGGCCTGGAAATATTTAAGATCCCGTCGGGTGAGATAATCAATTTACCCTACCTGGAAGCCATCGGGAGACTCCAAAAAAAGGTGATCCTTTCAACCGGCATGTCGGACATGAAGGAGATTGAGAGTGCCCTTCAAATCCTCCTGCTGGCCGGGACATCCAAAGAGAACATTACCGTGCTGCATGCCAATACAGAGTACCCGACCCCTGTGCAGGATGTAAATCTGAACGCCATGCAAACCATCCGGAAGGCATTCCAGGTGAGGGTGGGCTACTCCGATCATACCAGGGGTATAGAAATCTCTCTGGCAGCTGTTGCCCTTGGTGCAAGCATGATCGAAAAACACTTTACCCTGAACAGGGACATGAAAGGCCCCGATCACAAGGCTTCACTGGAACCCATGGAACTGGAAGCCCTGGTGAAGGGGATCAGGAATATCGAGCTTGCCCTGGGCAGCGGGCGGAAGGTGCCTTCCCAGTCGGAATCGAAGAATATCACTATTGTACGCAAAAGCATTGTTGCCAGCACGAACATTGTAAAAGGAGAGGTCTTCAGCTCTGAAAATATTACTGCCAAAAGGCCCGGAACCGGTATTTCACCCATGAGGTGGAACGAGATCATCGGGACAAAGGCATGGAGGGACTATAACACAGATGACCTGATCCGACTGGATTAATATATAAAAAAACTCAAATGGACATAGGTAATTTCATCCTGGGTATTGATGCAGATCTTATTGAGGTATTAAAAAAAATCGATTCACTACCCTCTGTTCAGACTGTTTTCATCGTCAATGAAAAGCTGCAGGTTGTGGGTACAATCACCGATGGTGATATCCGGAGAGGGATTATCGGCGGACTGGACCTGAAGCGGCCTATCAGCGATTTCATATTCAGGGAGTTCAGTTTTATAAAGGAGGGTGATGACAATCTTGCCAAACTCAGGGAGTTCAGGAAAAGAAGGCTGAAGGTCGTTCCCCTGCTGTCGAAAGAGGGAAAACTTCTGAAAATCTATAATTTCACACAGCTCAAATCCCTCCTTCCGGTAGATGCCGTTATTATGGCCGGGGGAGAGGGCATCAGGTTAAGGCCCCTGACTGAAAAGACACCCAAGCCTCTTTTAAAAGTGGGGGGCAGAGAGATTATTGCCTACAATTTCGACAGGCTCTACCAGTTCGGCATCACAAATCAGTATGTCACGGTGAATTACCTGGCCCCGCAGATCGAGGCATTTTGTTCAGGTTATAATGAAGAGATAAACTTCAGGATGGTCAGGGAACCTGAATATATGGGAACAGCAGGTTCCGTATCCCTGATAGAGCATTTCGAAAATGATACGATCCTCCTGATGAACTCCGATATACTGACCAATATTGACTATGAAGACTTTTATCAATCGTTCCTATCCGAGGAAGCAGATATAATGGTTGCCTCCATGCCCTACCAGGTAAGCCTGCCCTATGCTGTGCTTGAATCGGACGAGCGTGTCATTTCATCCTTCAGGGAAAAACCAAATTTTACTTTCAATACAAATGCCGGTATCTACCTTATCCGAAAAAAGCTCATCGACCTGATCCCAAAAGACCAGCACACTGATGCCACCACCCTGCTGGAGACCGCCATACAGAATGGCAAGAAGGTGATGCATTACCCCATACGCGGATACTGGCTGGACATTGGACAGCATGAGGATTATGAAAAAGCTCAGAAGGACATTGCACACATAAACTGGGACCTGGATTTTGATCAGAGATAAAAGTATACTGGTAGTGATCCCAGCAAGGGGCCAGAGCAAGAGGCTTCCCGGGAAGAACATCAAACCGCTAGCCGGAAAACCTTTGATTTCATACACTATTGAATGCGCGCGGGCCCTGGTTGATGATAAGGATATCTGTGTGTCGACCGATGACAGGGAAATCATCAGCATAGTTGAAAAGAGCGGGTTAAAGGTACCTTTCAAACGGCCCGATCACCTGGCCACCGATACTGCATCTTCCAATGATGTACTGGTACACGCTGTGAACTTCTATGAAGAGGCCGGCAAAAAGATCGATATTCTTATTCTGCTGCAACCCACTTCACCATTGAGAACTGTGCAGCATGTAAAGGAGGCGCTTGATCTCTTTTCGGGGGACCTTGACATGGTGGTTTCTGTAAAACGATCCCATGCTGCCAGCCTGTTGTGCAATGAAAGCCCTGATGGTTTCCTGAGGCGCTCCAGCGTTCAGTCCGACCCGGAAAGCAGCGGGCAGGAGGACTTTTACGAGTACAATGGGGCAGTTTACATAATTAACGTAGAAGCCCTGAAGGAGAAGTCGCTAAGCGGGTTTACCAGGGTCAGGAAATATGTCATGGACAAACGCTCGTCCATCGATATTGATACCCCGGATGATTTCGAAATGGCACAATCACTGTTTGATTGATTCCAGGGCAGAACAGAAACTCGCCCAGGGATCTGACTTGTAGAACTCAAACTTATTCTCTATCGCACCTCCCTCGTTCCGGGTAAGCTCCTGCAATGTAAGCAGCAATTCTTCAGGACTCCTGTTCAGGAAATAGATGCTGTCATCCACATATTCAAGGATGTAATCACTGAATGATTCAACGAAATAGAATACGGTGGGTACTCCGAAGTAGTATGCCTCCATAAAAACTGAAGAATAGACCGTAAGATGTAT
Organism: Bacteroidota bacterium; assembly: GCA_024244665.1. Next base: position 3,588 of record JAAEOI010000586.1, read on the forward strand.
ATCTGAAACCCTTAGCAGGTCAAGGCTTGTGTAACGGGTATCGGTAAGCAGCAGGCAGTTTGCTTTCCCAAGGAGTTCACTGTAGTATTCAGAGGCATCATATTCCCCGGGGTGGGATTTGAAGATAAAGAACAACTCGTCCTTTCCGGAATCTATCAAAGAAAGGGTGAGCTCCTTCAAAACCTCCCGGATTGTAATTTGCGAAGTGATCAGGACAATTTTACGGCCCCCGGACAATTTCAAGAGCTCATTGTCCACCTCAGGGTTTTCCACCGACAGCGCTTCCAGGCTAAGATTTCCTGTGTCAAATACGTGCTGTGGATCGAACATCACCGAATTCGACTTCATGATATCACTGAAGTACTTTCCATAGGCAAAAAAATAATCGGGTAGCAGCTCCCTGTTCTCGAGCTGACCGTACATATAGCTGTTATGCTTCTTTGTTACATAACCATGCTGCAACTCAATTACGGGGATGTTCCGCTTCTTACTGGCCCTGATCATCGCCATCTGGGTATATGAATAGGAACAAATCATGAATATATGCTGGGGATCAACCCTCTTCAGAAATCTTTCAGCCCAGTTACTATAAAGCCTGAACCGCTTCAGCACACGATTCACATCCCTGGCCTTTAAGCGAATACCAAACTTCTCAAGTTCAGTAATCATCTTATCCGTCTCCCGATACCTGGCCCTGGTAAATAGCGCCCTGAGAAATAAGCCCATAAATGCCAGATCAGGATAGAAGATATTGGGGGTGGCAATCCCTAAGGGCCTGACCGCTTCCCTTGAGGGCAATTCCATCATCAAGGTCTCTGAAGAGGGGAACTTTTCAATGATGAAATCAGAGTGAATCGAGTATGCTTTTTGATCTTTAACATACCTCCTTGAACTGGATGGATCAATAAAAAGAGAATTATATTGCTTAACCCGTGATTGAGTGGTCAGGAGCAGCACATTCCTGAATACAGAAAGCAGCTTCTTTGCCTTATCCTTGAATTTGTTCTTCTCCCCGGCAAATTGCTTCCTGTACTCCTGTAGGTAGGGAAGTAAAAGCTCCTGCCTGATCAAGGGGTAGATATAACTTCCCCTGAAGTAAAAACTTTTGTGAGAAAGTCTCCGGTCTAATTCTGGAATTTCCATAATATCTAATACTGTCTATCGTCCCAGGTAGTGTTTTTTAGTTTTTCTGTATATATCCAGAAGATTGGTAATCTCCGATTTCCTGAAGAACCTGAAAACTATCAGCAGCACCAGGGGCAAAAGGGCCAGGAAGAACTTGATGACCAGTTCCAAAAACAGGGTGGGAATAGAGAGGCTGTCAATAAAACGGAAGACCAGGTACGAGGCAACAAAGGAGATGGTAAGTATCAGGATCCTCCTGAACTCATACTCCATTTTGAAAGATTTTTGTGCAAGAAAAAAACTGAGGATGACCAAATAGAAATTTGAAATCAAATGGGCATATGCTGCTCCTATGATACCGTATCTGCCCACCAGCAGTATATTGGCAATGATGTTAACCACTGCAAAGGAAATTGTCAAAACCGGCAACAGTTTAATGCGGGACTTATTCACCATGATACAATTGGCAAAAATGAAGTAGATCCCATTCAGCGTGAAGCTAATAATCACAATCGGGACTACGGCAATGGATCCTGTATACTTCTCATTGGCAAGCAGCAGAACTATGTCTTCACTGTACACAATGAGGAAGAATGCAATGGTAGACAACAAAAGAGCAAAGTAAGTGGAGAGCTGGGAGAAAACCCTTTTTGTAGTGATCTCATCACGCGTTGCCATTTTCATAAATAAGGGGGCCCATGACTGATTGATTGAGAGGGCAATCAGGCTGATTATGGAACCGATTAAAAAGCCCATGTTATATATGGCTGTTGCATCCAGTCCGTCCGTTTTATTGATAATCAACTGCGCTACTATTCGCACAATAATCGCACTCAAAGCGTGTGGAACGATTGGCAGCGCGTACTTTAAAAGGTTCCTAATTAAGGTCGTGTCAATCTCAAACCTGGCTTCTTTAAGCAGGGGGATCAGACAGATCACAAAGAATGCGGCGGAGACATACAAATCACTCGTTACCTTTCCCAGTGCTCCCTGTTTATACCGTACAATCAGAATGATGGCGACAACAATAATCATGGTGAATCTAATCACGCTGAATATCCCGAAATTGATCGATTTTCGCTTCGCCCTGTATACAGTCAGAAGCATTTCGTAGTAGACAGAAAAAAAGGCGATGAACAAAGCATAGCGAAAAAATGGAATAAAGGGAATCCCTGGGAAGAGTCTTTCAAGGAATGGCTTCCCGAAGAACATAAGGAGGATAAAAAATGTTGCGGCTATGAATAAGCCGACAAAGAGTATATTCCCCAGGAGTTTCCTTTGATAATCCCTTTCTGAATGATCGAAATAAAACCTGGTATAGCTGCCCTTCAATCCAAAATCGAAGAGGACAAGGATGGTTGCAATAAAGGGTGTAATTATGGACAGAATCCCATAGTCCGATACAGTGAGATGCTTGGCATAAACAGGTATCAGTATCAGGCCTATGGCTTTGGTGAGAATATTGGAGATCGAATATATTACTCCGTGGGCCCCAATCTCCTTAATATAATTCCTCATATGCTCTGCCAAATAGAAGCACAATATACTAAGATTATACCATGATCCCTTACCAGCCGAGGCCTGGATCATCTGTAAAACCAACAGATAAGCTAAATATTGAATCTTTCAGGAGAAGTCTGTGAGATGCGTGTATATATAAAAATTGGTTCCTATCTTTACCCCATAGAAGGTATTTTTATTGTCCCGGATGAAGGGCATTCGGGGAATAATAAAAGTTCGGTTTTACGAGGTACTGATTAGAAAGAAACATATTCCATGAGCAAGTTTATAAAAAAGCATTATCAACAAATTGCAAGAATATTACCTCCGGGCATACTGAGAAAGCTGGAATTCAAGAGACAGGTTCATCTGGAATTAAATGAAAGACCACTTGAATATAGCTTTGTTTTTAAAAGTATCGGTATGCTGAACCCTACCAGGATTCTTGATGTGGGTACAGGAACAACCGCTTTACCGCATTTAATGAGAAATTGCGGTCCGCTTGTCACGGCAATAGATAACAGAACAGATTACTGGACTTCAGGAATGACAAACAGGCACTACCATGTATTAGACAGGGATATTACTGCATCAAGCCTTAACATCAATGACAAATTTGACCTGATCACATGTATAAGCGTGTTGGAACATATTGAAAACCATATTGTGGCAGTTAAAAATATGTTCGATCTTCTTAATGAAGGAGGTCACTTAATTATCACATGCCCCTATACCGAAAACGAATATGTGGAGGATGTCTATAAACTACCCGAATCGGATGCCTACGGGAAAGAGATTTTCTTTGTTTGTCAGTCTTATTCAAGAGATAAACTCAATTCCTGGCTCAGCAGCAACGGAGGTGAAATTGTCGACCAGGAATTCTGGCAATTATGGAGTGGAGACTACTGGACCACCGGTGAAAGAGTATTACCACCAGTTAAAGTTGACTCCAAAGAAAAACACCAATTGACTTGCATGCTGATTAGGAAGACCTGACATGCAGAAAGCAGTCCATAAACCGTTGAGCAACGGTTTCCAGATTAATCTTTTCCTGTATAACTGATAAAGCCTTATCTCCCATTGCCCGGGTTCTATCCGGATCATTCAATAAGGTGTTAATTTTTGAGGCCAGGTCAATAGCATCACCCTCCATAAAATATAATCCATTCTCCCCATCTGTTACAAGGTCTGTTTCTGTACCGTCGCACCTGGAACATATCACTGGTTTTCCGAATGCCATTGCTTCATTGATTGACAGCCCTCCCATTCCGGCAAGTACATAGATAGCAGAAGAGATGATCTCCTCAGACAAAGCCTCAGGATCATAAATACTGCCAAGGAATTTAATTTTACCTTCAGTAGCCATTTGCCCGGCAAGGCGCTTCAGCTTTTCTTCTTCCGGACCAGCACCAATAATAAACAATTCAATAGTATCGTGCTCGCCAGAGAGTTTAGCAACTGCCTCAATCAGCAGATCCACCCTTTTCCATTTTACAAGACGCCCCAGGTGCAGGATTCGTTTGGGATTTGATATCGAAACACCACGTTTTTTCAGTTTATCCCGTGTTCTGGCCAGTTTTTCTGTATCAGGCGAATTGTAGGTTACAAAAATATTCTCCCTGACTATTCCAAAGCTTTCATGAATTTCTATTCCGGAACTGGAGTAGATCATGGTGGCATCGGCCAGCCTGTAGTACCTTTTCCTCATCTGGTTCAGTGCAAAAGCCCATGGATAAAACATCACTCCCGTGGGATTATCCACTTCCAGATTTTCATTAATTACAGGGTGTTTCCTGTAATATTTAATGGCCTGGTTTTTTGGGGCCACCATAAATGGAATTTCCCTGAACACCAGGGAAATTTTATTCCGCTTTAATACTCTGCGGGATTCTGAATCGAAATAAAGATTGAGAATAAATGGCCAGCCCATTACCAGTATGTCAGGCGAAATTTCGTTGAGAGTCCGGTGAAGATCCCTGAAATAGGGCTTGCCCAACCTGCCGCGGTATTCTTCAATTTGATATATCGAAAAAAGATAGTCACCATCCGCATTGTCCAGTCTGACCCCTTCTCCAATGGATATACCCCTCTTCCCGGGAATGATCACACTCACATCAAGTCTATGTGACGATACCAGTTTGTTTAACAGCGCAATCAAATAATGAGGCAGGCCGCTGAATGTAAATGTAACTTTCATAAAATAAGTATGCCAATACAAATATAACAACCTTTGAAAAAGTGAAGCCAGAATTGGAGAATGTTCAACTTTACAAGTAAATTAGGGACCGGGATGAAAA
>JAAEOI010000587.1 GCA_024244665.1 Bacteroidota bacterium
AATGAGGATGTGGGGGAGTACCTGAACGTAAGTGTGGATGCATCCAGCCATGAGGATGCCGGCATTATTGTCAATTATAAAGACAATGATAATTACCTCGTCGGACTCTACTCTTCGCTGGAGAATAAAATCTACTTCTATGATGTGGTGGACGGCGACATCGGCGAGGCTCTCGGCGCAGGCAGGGGTCCTTTGTCCAGAGGTCCGAGAGTTCTGCCGAAGGATATCGGTAAAGAAATCGCCTTGACTGTTACCCTTCAAAATGGTGTAGCAACACTGGAGGCGAAAACCGACAAGGGCACCTTTGCGTCAAGTATTGAAGTGGGAAAGAACCAATCTGGAAAGATTGGACTCTGGCAGAGTGAGCGGCGTGCTCAGCAACAATATGATAATTTCGAGGTAGTGAACATTCCGGACAGGGAAGCTGGGATCCATTATCTGCCGGAATCTACAGTCTACTTTGAGCGGGTACCATCTCCCCAGGACTGGGTCCTGGTGATGGAGAAGAAGCTGGGTCCTCCGAACGTCCTCTTCATCCTTGTTGATGACATGGGCTGGCAGGACCTGGCCTCTTACGGAAACGAGATTCACGAAACGCCCAACATCGATCGACTCGCCGGGGATGGCATGCGCTTCACCGATGCCTATGCCGCCTGTCCGGTCTGCAGTCCCACCCGCGCAAGCATCATGACGGGAAAGTACCCTTCGCGCACGGGAATCACCAACTGGCTTCCCGGTGATTTCTACAAGAACACGCCCCTGCTTTGCGAAGAGACGGCCCAGCAGATGGAACTTGAAGAAACCACACTCGCCGAGGCATTGAAAGAAGGGGATTACCAGACCGCGTTTGTGGGCAAATGGCATCTGGGTAAAAAACCTTACTACCCACAGCACCAGGGGTTTGATGTCAATGTGGCAGGGAATCACTGGGGCCATCCCCATGGTCCAACCGGCTTTTTCAGCCCCTATAAAATGGAGCATCTGGAAGACGGACCAAAGGGAGAATACCTGACAGACCGCCTGACCAGCGAGGCCATCCGGGTCATGGAAGAATTTTCCAGCCAGAAGCAGCCCTGGCTGATGTATATGAGCTACTACACGGTACATGCCCCTTTCCACTCGAAACCGGAAAAGACGGAAAAGTATCAAGAGAAAGCCTCCAAAGCAAATGTAGAAATCAATGCCGCTTATGCCGGAATGGTGGAGTCGCTGGATGAAAATGTGGGACGCCTTCTCCGGTGGCTGGAGGAGAAAGGGCTGCAGGAGAACACTATCGTTGTTTTCACCTCCGACAACGGTGGCTTTCATATGGCTACCCATAACCGTCCCCTGCGAGGCTTTAAGGGAGAGTTGTACGATGGGGGCATACGGGTACCCTGGATCATCCGGTGGCCAGGTGTCACGAAACCGGGCTCTGTCTGTAGTAAGCCGGTCATCAGCACGGATCTTTACCCGACCCTCCTGGAGATGACAGGTCAGCCCCTGCGCCCCGGACAACACCTGGACGGGGTGAGCCTGGTGCCCGTGCTGAAGGGTGATCAGGACTTCGACCGTGTTCCCATGATCTGGCATTACCCGCACTACCTTCCTCGTCACTCAGCTGTGCCGGGAAGTGCGATCCGGAGCGGGGACTGGAAATTCATAAACTATTACGGAGACGGGCGCCAGGAGCTGTATAACCTGAAGGATGATATCGGGGAATCCGACAACCTATGCGGGCGCATGCCTGAAAAGGCAGCCAAAATGAAGGCCATGCTGGATGACATGCTGAAAGAGCACGGTGCGAAGATCCCTGCTCCGGATCCTGATTATAATAAGAACATAGAAGACAATTAACTGACAGGAATTACCAACAAGAACCAACTAAATATGAAACCAATAGCCTGGGTACTGCTTTCAATAGCACTTGTGTTTTCAGCATGCACCGACGATAAAGCAAAAGAACTTCCGAACATCGTATTCATCCTGGCGGACGATATGGGCTACGGGGATCTCAGCTCTTACGGAGCAACTAAAATCCAAACGCCAAACATCGACCGGCTGGCAGAGGAGGGCCTCCTCTTCACGGATGGTCACTGCGGGGCTTCGACCTGCACTCCGACGCGATACGGACTGCTAACCGGGCGTCATGTCTGGCGAACATGGCTGAAGTACAGCGCGCTGAGTACCAGCGCGCCCATGCTCGTTGAGGAAGGGCGAATGACCCTGGCTTCCATGCTGAAGGAGGAGGGTTATACCACTTCCATCGTTGGTAAGTGGCACCTGGGCTTCGGCCGGGAAGAGGGCTTTGAAGACGACCGGGGAGGCCAACCTCCAAATTACTGGGAGACCCGCGGAAGCGGACCGGACTGGAATGGCGAACTAAAGCCGGGCCCGCTGGAGTGTGGCTTCGACTATTCCTATGTGATCCCCATTGCCAACAGTTTTCCGCCCTACGTGATTGTGGAGAATCATCATGTGAAAGGACTCCAAAAGGATAATCCGATCACAAATTTGGTTTCAAAAAACAATGGATTGATGGAAGGAGGCGATGAAGCACGCTGGAAAGATGAAGAGCTGGTGGATATGATGGCTGAAAAACTGATTTCTCAGTTGGAAGGTTTTGCAAAAGAGGAGAAACCATTTTTCCTATGCTATACACCGCACCAGCCCCATGGACCCTTCAGACCAAATCCACGTTTCAAAGGAACGAGTCAGGCCGGAGCTTACGGAGATGTAGTCCAGGAACTGGACTGGTCGGTAGGTGAGTTGCTCGATGCGCTCGACCGCCTGGAGCTGAGCGAAAACACCCTGGTGATTTTTTCAAGTGATAACGGATCGGGTTTGCGTTTTGCCACGCCGAATAATCCTGAATGGGGAAGAGATACAACGGTCAAACAGTCAGAGCTCAATGCCGAAAATGCCCACCGGACCAACGGACCCAACAAAATGCGGGGTGGAAAAGGTGATCTGATTGAAGGGGGCCACCGCGTTCCATTCCTGGTGCGCTGGCCGGGGAAAATCAAGGCGGGAACACGCTCTTCGGAGACCATCTCCCAGACCGATATGATGGCCACCATTGCGGCCATCCTGGGAAAGAAATTGCCCCCGGATGCAGGGGAGGACAGCTACAATGTATTACCGGCCTTCCTTGGAGAGAACCTGCCCGACCCGGAACGCCCCCTGGTATTTTCCAGCGGCGGTGTTGATGCACTCTCCATCCGGATGGGGAAATGGGTATTCATTGAAGGACAGGGCGATCGTGGCTACCAGGAAATGGTTCGGGGAAAATCCTTTCCTGAACCATCCCCGGGAGATCCTCCTGCACAGCTCTACGACCTGGAAGCAGATTTGGGAGAAACAAACAACCTTTATAACCAGCATCCGGAGATTGTAAAAATGTTAAAGCAGAAATTGGAAGAGATTAAAGCAGAAAGTAATTAAGTTTATCCTAAGAAAAATTACAGAAGGCTATGAGGACTGAAAAATACAATACAACACAGTATTTTTTTGTGAACTCATCCGCTGTGACAACCATGTCTCTTCTGTTGATCTTAACCCTGATGCTTTTTCAGGGTTGTAAGGGGGATGTCGTTCCGGACGAACTGTATTTGATAGAGAAGACGGTCAGGGAAACCACAGGTTTACCAAAGGAGAATAACCACGATCCGTCCAATGTGATCTATTATAAGGATCGCTATTACATCTGGTTTACCCAGCATATGGTGACTCCTGACCAGCTCTATGACCATTTTGCCCATACCCGCATCGACTACATCACCTCCACCGACGGCATCCACTGGGATTTTGCAGGAACGGCCATATCACACGGAGAGGCAGGAGACCTGGATGAGACAGGAGCACTCACTGCTTATGTGGTTCCATGGGAAGGCAAATACTATATGTTCTATTCGGCAATTCCTGGTTACTTCAGGAAAGATACGGTTAGCAAGCGAGGCATAACAGTTGCTGTTGCGGATACGCCTGACGGGCCCTGGTTAAAAACGAACAGGAAAATTGTCTGGGGTAGCGAGGACGGAAACTGGGATGACCATTTTAACGGTGATGCCCACGTGATCCGCTACAATGATAAATGGTGGATCTATTTTAAAGGTGTGGGGATTGGGGTAAAGCCCCAGGAGACCATGCTGGGTGTGGCTGTATCGGACAGCCTGCTGGGTCCATATATCAAGCATGAAGACAATCCGCTGGCCAGTGCCCATGCATTTTCAACCTGGAAGCAAGGAAAGGGTGTGGCTATGGTGGCAGGGAGGCATGCAGCCCCGGTGGTATATTATGCCCACGATGGTTTGCATTTTAAGCCAGCCGGTCCCTTTCCCAATAAATCGACAGGCCTTTTCTATCCCGATAATTTCAGCGACAATGGAGCCAACACAGGGCCTGAATGGGGAGTGGATGTAAGGGACCTGGCGGTTCGCGAACTTAGCATTTTCGAAGTGGTATACGGGAACCAATGATGTGTAAACTAAAAGGATAACAAAATGAAAGCTCTTAAATCGGTAGTAACTTTATTCTTGTTTCAGATTGGTGTTTTTTGCTTTGGGGTGTCTTCGCTTAAAGAGCGCCCCAACATACTTTTTATCCATGTGGATCAGATGCACTGGGAGGCTATGTCTGCCTATGGCAACGCCAATGTAAAAACTCCTGGAATGGACAAGATAGCCGAAGATGGCTATTC
>JAAEOI010000588.1 GCA_024244665.1 Bacteroidota bacterium
ATTTGCCCCGGTGCATAACATCCAGGATGATGTGAGCCCGGAGAATTTCTGGGCCATGTGGGATACGCTACAAGAATATGGGAACTACTAATAACGAAACCATGAAAGCGGCAGTATTAGCTGAATATAACAGAGTAGAGTGGAAGGATGTGGAAAAACCGCCATGTGGGAAAGATGAAGTTCTTATCCAGGTAAGGTTTGGAAGCATCTGTGGCAGCGACCAGCACATTCACAAAGGTGAATTCCACCCGCGTACGAAAACACCCATGATTATGGGGCATGAATTTGGCGGAGTCGTGGCCGAAGTTGGGGAAGGAGTCACGGGATGGGAAGTGGGAGAGAAAGTGGCACCCGATCCCATTATCTGGTGTGGGGAATGCCCGGCCTGTAAAAAAGGCCACTATCCGGCATGTACAAGCCTTAAGCTGATTGGTATTGATTCGGATGGAGGCTTTACTGAGTTTATCTCCTTACCTGCATCCATGCTTTATAAAGTGCCCGAAAACATACCTGATGAGCATGTGGCCCTGGTGGAAGTCCTGAGTATTGGTTGTCATGCCAAAAACAGGGCCGGAGTGGGAAAAGACGATACCATTGTGATCTGGGGATCGGGAAAAGTGGGACTCTGTATCCTGGAAGCCGTAAGGACTGTAACGGACAATACTGTTTTCATGGTAGACATACTGGACCAACGCCTGGCCATTGGCCCGGAGTATTACGACAATGTCATTTCTATTAATGCTGAACATGAAAATCCCGTGGAACGCATTAAGGCTGAAACCGGGGGCAAAGGCGTGGATGTGGCCTTTGAAGCTGTGGGTCATGCCCAAAAGATCGAGGGTGTGGTAAATCCCGTAAGAGGATGTGTACAGTCGGTTTCAGGAGGAGGAAAAGTATGCGTCCTGGGATTGGGGAACGAACCCTCACCTGTTGTTTTTAAAGAATTGATCTGGAAGGAGGCGAGCATCGTTTCATCCAGGGTAAGCCATGGTGAATTTACCGAAGCCATCGGGCATTTGAGTATGGGGCGATTAAAACCCGAAGCACTTATTTCCCGGATACTGCCCGCTTCTCAAACCCAGAAAGGTTTTGAGATACTGGATGAGAATCCGGCGGAGAACATTAAAATACTACTGGATTTCCAGGTATAAGTATATAATTTTTGCAGCCAGCAATGCAGATTTTGATGCGATTATGACAGAAACAGAGCAGCTTCAGCAAGAAATTCGCGACTACAGCCTGGTGGGAGACGAATCAGGATTATCGGTGGAGCGAGGACTGGCAAACGCCACCTGGTACACTTCGCCTGTGCCAAAGGAGAAAATGAGGGATTTACAGGTGCGGCGCAACGGACCGGCCATCTGGGATACATTGCTCTGGTTCGGGTTGATTTTCGGATCGGCATTCCTGGTGATATGGTTGTGGGGAACCTGGTGGTTTCTGTTGCCCTATTTTGTGTATACTGTATTATACGCAACCACTTCAGATTCCAGGTGGCATGAATCAAGTCATGGGACAGCATTCAAGTCGGGCTGGATGAATAACACACTCTATGAAATTGCGTCTTTTATGGTATTTCGTCAATCCATTGTGTGGAGATGGAGTCACACCAGGCACCACAGCGATACACTGGTACGTGGGCGGGACCCGGAAATTGCTGCACCCAGGCCACCCGATATCAGAAAGATAATCCTGAATATGTTCGCCCTGAAGAGTGCTCCTGCAGAATTACGGAAAATGATCATCCATGCCACCGGGAGAATTGACAAAGAGGTGGCCACATTTCTGCCTGAATCGGAGTACAGGAAAGTTTTCTGGAATGCGCGAATCTATTTATCGATTTTTGCACTGGCCATTGCGGCATCATTCGTTTTTTCCACCCTGTTGCCTGTTTTGTTTATCGGATTACCCACCCTTGTGGGAACCTGGTTGATGAGGGTATATGGATTAACCCAACATGCAGGTCTGGCCGAAAATGTGCTTGATCACCGGCTGAATTGTCGTACCGTCTATATGAACCGGGTTCACCGCTATTTATACTGGAATATGAACTACCATGTGGAGCACCACATGTTCCCCATGGTTCCGTACCATGCCCTTCCAAAACTACATGAACTGATAAAGTCTGATTGCCCTGTACCCTATAAAAATATAGTAGAAGCATACCGTGAAATAATACCCAC
>JAAEOI010000589.1 GCA_024244665.1 Bacteroidota bacterium
CCATGTGAACATTACATTTAATGTTCCGCCTGCCCTCTGGCAGTACGATGTTCCCAATGATCCATATCCGGAGTGGTATGTAATCCAGCCCAGCCTGATGAAGATTTTCCCGAATTCCAAAATAGAGCCCTATGTGGATATGGAGTATGGGGAAAGGGTCGCTTCCATATTTGAGGCAAGATGTGCTGTTTTGCGAAAGCACGGACTAAAAGGAGCCTATTTAGCCAATGAACCCTATGTCTTGCCGGAGAAGTTCTTTACGGATCATCCTGAACTCCGGGGGGCACGTGTTGATCATCCCAACCGGTCAAGGACTGCCCGGTTTGCTCCCTGCGTGGATGAGCCCGCTGTACTGGCCATGTACCGCGAAAGCATGAAAATCTTGCTGAAGCGCTGTCCGGAGATTGAGAAATTCGATTTCCTGACCTCCGATTCGGGATCCGGTTTTTGCTGGTCGCCTGCCCTTTATTCCGATCAGAATGGAAATGCCAACTGTCAGCATCGCCATGTGTCAGACAGGGTGGTTGGGTTTATGGAGAATTTAAAATCTGCGGCTGAAGAAATAGATAAACAGATCCAGGTCAATATCAGCCCAATAGAGCCAAGGCAGTGGATGATCAATACATTTGACTACCCGGAATTGATCACAGCCAGGCTGTCGGAGGGTCTGACCATCGGGGGTGCTCCGGATTCCTATGGTCCCGAAGCTGCTGGTTGGGGTGTGGAAAGTTTCCGGCCCATACTGGGATTGTATAACCCGGTTTTCAGGGCCAGGAGTATGGTAGGTGTGTTTGATGAAAAGAAGCCTTCCGGAAGCATGGTTGTTTCCTTTGACAATCCCGCAAGTGCAGAGTTTTACATGGATCTGTACGGGTTCTTTAAAGAGGCAAAACCAGGGAATACTGCCGAGATGATGCAGCTTATGCGTGATTTCGCGGCGACCCAGGCCGGAGAGGAAGGAGCCAATGATCTCCTGGAGCTATGGCTGGCCCTGGAGGGCATTTCAAATGACCTGCAGGTGCTGAACTTTGGTCCTGTTCTTAATTTCGGACCGGTAATCGCCAGGTGGATTAACAGGCCTCTGCTACCTTTTCCTGAGCGCTTGAGCGCAGAAGAGAAAGCTTATTACCGCCCCTATCTCTTCCAGGCCAAGGGAGAAGAACAGGCAGACAACCTGATTGACATCCAGGCTATGCGTCCCTTCGAAGGGTATGGGGCGAGGCTCCTGGTACAGCGGGTCTATGAAATGGCTGACGCAAAACTTAAGAAAGCAGAAGCTCATGCAGACAATTTAATAGAGATGCAGACAGATGCCGGTGCCGCCAAAGAATGGGAAGACCTGAGGACCCGCCTGGCCGTGTTGCGCAGTTTTCTCCGGACCATAGACAA
>JAAEOI010000590.1 GCA_024244665.1 Bacteroidota bacterium
GGAGAGCAGGTTGTTCTCGTAGTAAGAGAGTGGCTTCTCCACACTTTCACCCACCGCTTTGTAAGCAGCGAAATGGATCACAGCTTCTATATCGGGATACTTTTCAAACACAGCAAAGGTGGCTGCACAGTCCCTCAGGTCAGTCTCCTCAAAACGGGGAGCTTTTCCTGTAATCTCCGTGATTCCGTCGATCACTTCTCTTCTCGAATTCTCCAGGTTATCGATGATCACCACATCCATACCCGACTCCATAAGTTCTACGGTAGTGTGTGAACCGATATAGCCTGTTCCTCCTGTTACAAGTATGGTTGACATATCCCTGTTGTTAAAGGCTCCAGTATTCCAGTGACTTCATTTCTCCCCTGTAAATCCCTTTCAGATCGGCAAATACAGCACCCGGGTGGGTGATGCTTTTGAAATAGTCCTCATCCAGGTTGACGTACTCTTTGTGGCTTACGGCTACCACGATACCGTGATAGGGACCCACAATGGAGTCGGACAGTTCAAAATCATATTCTAGCCTGATCTCTTCGGGAGAAGCATAGGGATCCACCACATCGACAGTTACACCGAACTCTTTCAGTTCTGAAATGACGTCGGCCACTTTGGAGTTGCGGATGTCGCTTACATTCTCTTTGAATGTGGCTCCCATAACCAGAACGCGGCACTCCTTCAGATTTGAAAAGCGGGAAGAGAGTTTCAGTGTTACCTGCCTGGCCACATAGGCACCCATGGAGTCATTAATTCCCCTGCCGGCATTGATGATCTGGGCGTGGTGACCAAATTTCATTGATTTGTAGGTCAGGTAGTAGGGATCCACACCAATACAGTGGCCACCCACCAGTCCCGGGTAGAACTTCAGGAAGTTCCATTTGGTACCTGCTGCCTCCAGCACCTCGTAGGTATTGATTCCAATTTTGTTGAAGATCATGGAGAGTTCGTTCATGAAGGCGATGTTGATGTCGCGCTGGGTGTTTTCAATGATCTTGGCTGCCTCGGCAACCTTGATGGAGGATGCACGGTGAACTCCGGCTTCGATGACCAGTTCATAGGTAAGTGCGATCTCCTCGGCCGATTCTTCATCACATCCCGATGATACCTTGGTGATCCGTGTAAGAGTATGTTCACGGTCGCCCGGATTGATCCGTTCGGGAGAGAAACCCACCTTGAACTGATCAATGTAGGTCAGACCCGACTCTTCAACCAGCAGAGGTATGCAGTCCTCTTCGGTACAACCGGGATAAACGGTAGACTCATACACCACGTAATCGCCTTCGGAAATCACTTTCCCGACAGATCTTGAGGCCGACAACAAGGGTATCAGGTCGGGCTTCTTATGAATATCGATAGGGGTGGGAACCGCCACAATGTAGAATGAAGCCTCCTTCAAATCCTTAAGCCTGGAGGTGAAGTGAATGTCGCAGCCTTCAAAATCCTTCGAATCGAGTTCATTGCTGGGATCAATCCCTCTTCTCATTAACTCTACCCGGTCGGCCTTAATATCAAATCCGATCACAGATATTTTCCTTGCGAATTCCAGAGCGATGGGGAGGCCTACATAACCCAGGCCGATGATGGCCATCTTTTTCTTCCCGCTCAGCAGGTCATTATAAATCATGATTTATTTTTTTAATTATGGGATTGTAGTCGCCCGTTAAACCAACAGGCGTAGCATTTCTTATGTTGTATACTGTCTGGATGGCAGAGCGCCCGGCATTCAGGCTGAATCCTTTTCCCTCCAGGATTTTCTCATAGGACATGGTGTGCAGGTCGGTGAAACCACCACTGAATTCAATCTCTTTCCCATCCACGGTGATGGAGCGGAAGGTCCGCTGGCCCTTATTTTTGATCCCTTTCGGAATGTCATCAAAATCGATGCTGAGGAACCACCTCACACGGGCTTTTTCAAGCTCCAGGTAACCGGCGGCCTTATCCTTTTTCAACATGTGCACCACGTTCTCTTTCACATCGCCGAATATCCAGGAGAGCATGTCGAAAAAATGAACCCCGATGTTGGTGGCAATTCCGCCCGACTTCTCCTCATCCCCTTTCCAGGAGTAGTGGTACCAGTTTCCCCGGCTTGTAATGTAGGAGAGGTCCACCTCATAGATCTTGTCGGCCGGACCATTTTTCACGGCTTCCCTGAGCTCAATGATGGAGGGATGCAGCCTGAGCTGCAGGATATTCCAGACCTTTTTCCCGGTCTCTTTCTCGTAGTCACCCAGCGCATCAATATTCCATGGGTTGAGAACCAGTGGTTTTTCACAGATGGCGTAGGCCCCGTTCCTCATGGCAAACCTGATGTGAGAATCATGAAGATAGTTGGGAGAGCAGATGCTCACGTAGTTTACCTTTGTTCCCTGCCTGTTCAGTTTGGCAATGTGCCGGTCGAATCGTTCAAATTCGATAAAGAAATCGGCATCGGGAAAATAGGAATCGATGAAGCCCACACTATCGAATCTGTCCAGTGATGCCACCAACGCGTGCCCTGTTTCACGAATGGCTCTGACGTGCCTTACGGCTATATATCCTGCCACGCCAATTAATGCAAAATTCTTACTTTGCTCTTCCACGCTATTCTGTTTTTTTTCTTACTGTGTTCTCTTCAAGAACATATTTTTCATTGCTTTCAGGACATATGGCGCTGCCATCCTTGTTAAATTCCAGCCTGTGTCCGTATTCACTCATCCATCCCTTCTGCCTTCCAGGATTACCTACGATAAGAGCATATGAGGGAACCGCCCGTGTAATGACTGCTCCTGCCCCGATAAATGCAAAATTACCAATATTATTACCACAAACAATGGTGGCATTGGCACCGATGGTGGCTCCCCTACCCACCACAGTTTTCATATACTCATCCCTTCGTTTTATGGCACTCCTGGGATTGATCACATTGGTGAAGACCATTGAAGGGCCCAGGAAGACATCATCTTCACAAATTACACCGGTATAGATGGATACGTTATTCTGGACCTTCACATTGTTACCAAGTCTCACATCGGGTGATACCACAACGTTTTGCCCCAGGTTGCAATTCTCTCCGATTACGCATCCTGTCATGATGTGGGTGAAATGCCAGATTTTCGTGCCTTGCCCGATCTCAACCCCTTCATCAACCACTGCTGTATTGTGAGCAAAAAAATCTTTCATTGTTATCTATTGAAGAATATGTTGATCTGTTCACAAATATAAGCCAGTTGCTCCTCTTCCAGCTCTGTATGCATGGGAAGGGAGAGCACCCGCCCCGACAATTTCTCTGCATGCGGTAAATCCCCTTTCCCGTATCCCAGGTCACTGTAAGCTCCCTGGAGATGGAGGGGGACAGGGTAATAAACCATGGATGGAATACCTTTGTCGTTCAGGTATTGTTTCAGGTCATCCCTGCACTGACGGTCGACCTGGATGGTGTACTGGTGAAATATATGGCTGGAGAAGGGTGATCGCACTGGAGCCTGAACTCCTTCAAGGGAAAGCAGGGCCCGGTCGTAATAGGCAGCAGCCTTTTGCCTCGCAGCGTGGTACTCATCCAGATGCTTCAGTTTTATTCTCAGGATGGCAGCCTGAACCGTGTCGAGGCGTGAGTTTACACCCACCTGGTCGTAATAGTAGCGTTCACGGCTCATCCCATGGTTGACCAGGGAGCGGAGCTGGTTTCCAAAACTCTCATCCCTTGTGAAAAGGGCGCCGCCGTCACCGAAAGCACCCAGGTTTTTGGATGGAAAGAAAGAGGTGGTTCCCATGTGGCCGATGGTTCCGGCTTTACGTACGGATCCGTCGGCCGATGTGTGGTCGGCACCGATGGCCTGTGCATTGTCTTCAATGACATAAATGCCGGTGCTCCTGGCAAAATCCATGATCCGGTCCATATCTACACACTGTCCGAACAGGTGGACAGGTACCATGGCCCTCGTACGGCTTGTCACCGCTTCTTCAAGTAAGCCGGGGTCCAGGTTGAAGGTGTCTTCCAGCACATCCACCAGGACCGGTATAAGTCCGAGGAGTTTAATAACCTCGATGGTTGAAATAAAGGTAAACGGGGTGGTGATTACCTCATCACCCGGCTGAAGACCAAGGGCCATCATCGCCACCTGGAGGGCATCGGTGCCGTTACCACATGCAACTGCATGAGGCACATCCATGTACCGGGCCAGTTCGTTCTGGAATGCCATTACATCTTCACCCCTGATAAAGGCAGTGGTATCAATGACATTTTGAATGGCTTCGTTGACTTCAGTCTTGATTTTAAGATACTGACCATGAAGGTCGACCATTCTGATCTGTTCCATGTGCGAATATAGTAAAAATTGCGGCTTGATAAATTGGTTTTGATGATGCCTATATTCTGAGTACTTTTACTTAACAAAAGCATGTACAGTGACCATTGGCAATTCCATAAAACAACTCCTTGAGGAGCGTAAAAGGGTGATTCTCCCCGGATTCGGAAACCTGGAAGTAAAGGAATCAGGTGGCAGCGTTACCACCTCGGGCAAGCGGATCGATCCCCCGGGCCTCACCATCAGGTTCGACAGCAGTTACAGCAAGGATGACGGAGTGCTGGCTGCGGCTTTTACAAAGGCCGGTGGCGTGGATAAGGAGGAGGCTGAACAGCAAGTGTTGGAACTGGTGGATGCCATCCGTTTTGCACTGGATAAGGGGGAGAACTATCCACTGGATGATACCGGTATTTTCAGAAGGGATGAAGAGGGTAAAACTTTTTTCCAGGCCGATCCTTCCTTAATGCTGGAGCCCGATCAGTACGGCCTCGGATCCATGGACCTCCTGGAACTTGAGGATCTGCCCCTGGAGGAGGATAAAGCCACTCAGGCAGTCCCTGAATCCGAACCAGTACCGAAGGCAGCCGAAGAGCCTGTACCGGAGCCTGTTGAAAAAACTGAACCTGCCGAAAAACCAATTCCAGGGCCAGCGCCCAGGCCGATTGCCAAAACGGTTTCCCAACCATACGAGCCGTGGAAGCAGGAGAAGGCCAAAAGCCGATCCGGTTTATGGAGGGTGATCTGGATTGTAACCGGGGTCCTGGTTGTGGTCCTGGTGGCTCTGATTTTTGTTCCGGCCGGCAAGCTTGGAATCTTCGGGAAAAAGGAGTTGCATGAGCAAGCAATTCAGGCTGAGGAGCCGGCAGCTACTCCTGAGATTCCGGATCAGCACCAGGCAGAGGAAGTTGAAACAGATGAAACACCACAGTCAGAGCCGGAGCAGCCTGTGGTGAAAGAAGCTGAGCCTGAACCAGTGCCTGCCCAGCCCGAGAATCATTTCTTCATCATTGCGGGTAGTTTCAAACACCTGGGGAATGCAAGTGAGCTGCAGGATAAGCTTAAGGACAGTGGGTACCCGGCTGAAGTGATGATCACCGAGAACCGCATGTACCGGGTCAGCGTGGATTCCTATTCCACCAGGCAAGAAGCCGAATCCAGCATGGCCAGGATGAAATCCGAACCCGGCCTGGAGTCCTGCTGGTTGTTATCAAACGAGTAATTAATTGATTTCAGATCCGTTGACGGCATTTTCAGCCGGCTCAACGAAATGCAGTGAACCATCGGGATTTTCAGAAAGCAGAATCATCCCCTGCGACTCAATCCCTTTTAGCTTCCTGGGAGCCAGGTTGGAAAGCACACACACCTTTTTACCGGGAAGAGTAGCCGGATCGTAATGTTCCGCAATGCCTGATACGATGGTGCGTTGTTCAGAACCCAGGTCCACCTCCAGTTTCACAAGTTTCTTGGTCTTGGCCACTTTTTCCGCCTCCAGTATAGTCCCGGTGCGCAGATCCATTTTTGTAAAATCGTCAAAGGTGATCTCCTCCTTAGGAGGGGCAAGTTCCGGAGCGTCCTGCATATCCTCTTTGGTCTTCATTAGCTTGTCAATCTGGGCCTGGATCTGTTCATCCTCGATCTTTTCGAACAACAGAGAAGCTTTTTCAATTTCGTGTCCGGCCGTTAGCAGCTCTTCTGTTCCGATCAGCTCCCAGTCCGTGGATTCAAAGTGAATGAATCCCCTCAACTTCTCCATGGTAAAGGGGAGGAAGGGATCCAGCAGGAGGGTCAGGTTGGCCGTGATCTGCAGTGAAATATTCAAGATGGTCTTTACCCGTTCCGGATCGGTTTTAATTACCTTCCATGGTTCGGTATCAGCCAGGTATTTGTTCCCAAGCCGGGCCAGATCCATGGCAGTCTTTATCGCCTCCCTGAAACGGAACAGCTCCAGGCTCTTTTCCACACTTGCGCCGATCTTCCCGATCTCTGCCATTACCTGCTTATCCGTATCCAGCAGGCTGGTAATTTCCGGCACCTTCCCGTCATAATACTTTTGGGTCAGAACAATGGCCCGGTTCACAAAATTTCCCAGGATCGCCACCAGCTCATTGTTGTTCCTGTTCTGGAAATCTTTCCAGGTAAAGTCGTTATCCTTGTTCTCAGGTGCGTTGGCGCAGAGCACATAGCGAAGAACATCCTGCTTACCGGGAAAATCTTCAAGGTATTCATGCAGCCAGACCGCCCAGTTCCTGGAGGTGGAGATCTTGTCGTTTTCCAGGTTCAGGAATTCGTTAGCCGGGACATTCTCAGGGAGGATGTAGCTTCCCTCTGTCTTCAGCATGGTGGGAAATACAATACAGTGAAAAACGATGTTATCTTTTCCGATGAAGTGGACCAGGCGGGTCTCCTCATCCTTCCAGTACTTTTCCCAGTCGGGGGTTAGCTCCTTGGTTGCCGAGATATACCCGATTGGAGCATCGAACCATACATAGAGTACCTTTCCGTCGGCACCTTCTACAGGCACAGGAACACCCCAGTCCAGGTCACGGCTTACCGCCCTGGGATGCAGGCCCTGGTCGAGCCATGATTTGCACTGTCCGTATACATTGGGCTTCCACTCCTTGTGCTCTTCCAGGATCCATTGCTGCAACCACGGTTCATACTTGTCAAGCGGCAGGTACCAGTGTTTGGTCTCTTTCACAACAGGCTGGCTCCCGCTGATGGTGGAAACCGGGTTGACCAGGTCGGTGGGGCTCAGTGAGGTGCCGCACTGCTCACACTGGTCGCCATAGGCGCTCGTATTGCCACAATGGGGACAGGTGCCTGTAATATAGCGGTCGGCCAGGAAGGTTTTTGCCTCCTGGTCATAATACTGCTCAGTGGTTTTTTCAATAAAGACCCCTTTTTCGTACAGTGTCTTAAAGAATTCTGAAGCGGTTTCGTGGTGTACCTGGTTGGAGGTGCGGGAGTAGATATCAAAGGCAATTCCAAAATCCTCGAATGCCTTCTTGTTGATTGCATGGTAGCGATCCACCACAGCCTGAGGGGTAATCCCCTCATTCCTGGCTTTCAGCGTGATGGGCACTCCGTGCTCATCCGATCCGCAGATGGAGATTACATCCCGGTCGCGCCTGCGAAGGTATCTTACGTAAATATCGGAAGGCACGTAGACACCTGCAAGGTGGCCCAGGTGGATGGGGCCGTTGGCGTAGGGTAGTGCAGAGGTAACCAGGTGTCTTTTATAACTCTTTATTGTCATGGTGGCTTGGAAATTAGTGGCATAAAGATAGTGATAAAAGGCTGATTCTATCCACCCCGGCACATCAATAGAAAAACCAAAGATGATGAATCATTGTGAAACAGGACGGAGAGCTGAAGGGGTGGCTGCAAGCTACCTCAGGGCCCGTGGATACAGGATATGGAAGACCAACTGGCGCTGGGGGAAAAAGGAGCTGGACCTGGTGACCCTCCATGGCGACGAGCTGATAATCGTTGAGGTGAAGTCGCGCGTTGGCAACAGCGTTAATCTTCCTTCAGAAGTGGTGGACCGGAATAAACAGAGAAACATTGTGCTGGCAACCGATGCCTTCATCAGGCTCTACGACTGTCACCGCCCCACACGCTTCGATGTGATCGGTGTAATTTACAGCTCCGGGGAGGTGGAGATTGAACACATTGAAAATGCTTTTTTCCCGACAGTTGAGTAGTGGAGCCTGCTCCTTTGTAACTTCCCGGGGGTCTTTGCGTATATAAAGCCATAAACCATTTATACTCAACTCATGAATAAATTATTTTCAGGGATCGCCATGATCTCCATTATGCTCCTCACCCTGACAGGATGTGAATCCGACAATAAAACCCTGCTCTCCGACGGTGTATGGGACTTTGAGAACATGACCACTGACAGTGAGGATGAAGCCATCAAGCAATTTATACTTTTCGGGAAAGCGGCATTGACCGACGGTACGCTGGAGTTCAATTCGGATGAAACTTTCATAATGACAGCTCCGCTGATGGAAGAACCACAAACCGGAACCTGGTCGTTAATAGGAGATGATCAGCTCATTATGAACGGCGATGATGATTTCGTCACCACGGGTAATATTGAAAACCTCTCCAAAAAGGAACTCAAATACCATGAGACTTTTGTGGACGAGAATATGGATCCCTATACGGTGACCAGCACCTGGACCAGGGATTAATGGCACAACCGGGAGTACCGGAACCTTTTTATTCAGGCAAACGGGCCGTATCTTGAACGCAGGATACGGCCTGTTTCATTCTAAGGAGCCCTACACCAAATGCTGCAAGGAGAATTCCAACTGCATATGATGTGTAATGCATTACCGGCACGAAAAAATCAGGATTAAGTATTAACTCTATTGTGAGCCAACCGATAAGAATTCCACCCTGAATTATAGTCCCCCAGGCAGAAAACTTCTTCTTTAATAGGGTGATGATAGCCACATAAACAGGGAGCAGGCCTATGAATAACAGCAATATGATCCCCGGGGCCAGGTAGGAACTGAACGGGGAACATTGTTTCCCTAATTTTTCGAATAGCTACTGTCAAGGCATAAGACGAGATGATGTCAGTGGAGCCACAAATATTATAAATGCCAATGATATAATGATTCTCATAATTGTCTTTGTTTAAGCATTTTAACATCTATTGATCTCTATATTTTGAAAGGGTATAACCACCCTTGATGGGTATAAATTTTGAGATTCGCGGGCTGATGGCCTTCTGTGGGCAATTATAAATGCATCGCATACACATGATGCAGTTAAATCCAAAGCCTGGTTTCCCATTACTCTTTTGCTTAATGTTTTGTTGAGGGCAGTTGGTCCAGCAGGTTCCACAGGAGGTGCAATCATTGTTGGCATGGAGCTCGAGTCCAAATAAACGGGCGGCAGGTGATTCTGCCTTACCCATGAAATTCACCATTTTTGATTTGAACGGGACCTCCCTTTCACTTGGATCCAAAGCCATGATTCGTCTGCAGAGATCGGCTATCTTCTTCTCCGATTTAGTGATTAGCTTCTGATTCAAATCATCCGGAAAATTCATGATAAAGGTTAATGGCATGGCCAGGTCTTCATCAACCACAATTGGATATTCCTTTTTCACGAGGGATTTTCGCAGACCGGATGAAACCGCCCCGTTCAGCCAGTTGCCTGCACATCCAACAGCTATCAGGCTTACAGCTTCGTACAATCCAGGTGGCAGGGAGTTGACAAATCGTTTGACGGTTCTGGGGGCATTAAAGCCATGAACGGGATAGAGTAGAACCAGGTGTTTATTGCTTTCCAGTTTTTTCGGATGTGTAAATTCAAGCGGAAGAATATCTCTTTCCGAACTCTTCAATTCAGCAGCCAGCAATTTGGCAAGATGCAATACATTCCCCGTAGGGCTGAAGTAGATGATGGTATACATTTAGGATACTAAAACGTGATTGATGAAATTCCCGGATCAAAAGTAGAGAATATCCCCGACCCGCGAAAAAACTATATACCAAACCCCGGGTTTCATAAACCAAGTGAAGCAGGTGCTGATAGAAGAATTGAGATTCCAGTTATATACAATATGATTCCATGCTTCATATTATTTATTCAAACTGTCGATTATCATAATCAGATTGAAATTTCACAATGTCAAATTTGTCAGCACCCCCATTATGGAGGATCAGACGATACCGTAAAATAGTTGGACTTTCCAATGATAAAGGGACTCTGTCCCTGCCCGGGAAAACAATGTTCTGCATACTTGAATGCTGTCTTAGAATCCAGGGAGCCTTATAGTTTGGTGTAGTCGGATGACATAATAATATAAGACCACATAGCTCATTGCTGTTGCCAAGTGAGCCGGAAAAGTCCATCCATGACCCGGCCCCTACCTGTAATGTTTGAGGAGTAACTGACCCCCCTTGAGAAGTAAAAATTAAATCCTCAGGTGTTTTTATACGGGTACTGAATCCTCCATATCCCTTTTCATCATCCGATCCCCCGATCCATATGTCAGGGATTAGCGGTGCCAGATCAATTTCAAAATCAATAATCCTGTAATCTTCCTCAGATTTATGCACCGTAATTGTCGTAAGCTCTTCAAGAAACGGAGTATGATTTTTATAGCCTGGTGAATTCCATAAAACTCTGACAGTTAGTAGTGCACTGTTTCTGCTTTTACTTGTTTGAACAGAGACGATATCATTGGCGATATTCTCCATCATCCAACCATCCCCGATATTTAAAGTATCAAAACAAATTTGATGCCAGGCCCAGAAAATTCCTCTGTGATGCAGATGATCTGCAGGGAACTCCTCTGTAATAGTATCTCCGCCAAGTGAATATAAAGGATGAATGTAATTATTGAAGTAATCCTTCCCGTTCGGTGATTTAACAGCTTTTTGATAAACGAATACCGGATCTGATCCTTCCAGCAACTCAATCCCACCATCTGTCTCGATAAAAGAAAATGAGGAACTGCTTTCCCTCGTAGAATTACAGGCGTAAAGATAGATCATGACCAGAAACAGAAGCTTGGTTCTCATACTTATGCAATGTTTTTCGATTCTCAATATATGATTAATATGCTATAGATCAGGTAGTGCCTTCCCCAAAATACGCATGGTATGGTTGAATGACAGCTTTTCTATTTTATCCATATACTCAACTAATTTTAATTCTTGCTGTATCGGCGAGAACCTGGAGCAGTTTTTTGCAGCCGCCATTCTTCACGAATTCACTATGTTCTTCTACGGTATTAAAACGCTGTCCGCAAATTTTATTGCACTCTATTTCGTAATCGGTATTTTCATAGAATGCCTTAAGGGTAAGGTCTTTGTCAGGATCAAAGTTTGCAGCCTTACCGGTTTGTTTCCTGTTATGGATCAATGCATTCATCCAGACCGCTGCGGCCAGCGCCCCGCAGCCATTGCCGCTCAGGCCAAGTCCCCCGGCAAATCCGGAGACCATAATCATCTCCGCTTCACTGCCACCCATTTTCCGGACTACCTCAGAAGCACAACTTACAGGCTCTTGTGACAGATCATCCTGTCCCAATGACAATCCCTCCCTGGCGGCTTTGAGAGCTTCAGGAGCCCATTTTCCTGCAAGTTTCAGGCAGGTCACAAATTTGCCGCTGAGCATGAATTTGGCAAAACTTCTTTTATTTTGAAAATCACAGCTGGTGATCTCCTCACATTCTATACTTTTTGTCCGGTTTTCAAATGATTTCATAATGTGCTGAGTGGCCAGAATTGTTATTCCAATGGCCTGACCCGGGTTATCATTCCTTCGATGTGATTCGGCTCCAACAGCCATGGAGGCTCCCCAGAGCATTCCACATTGATATCCCTGTTGAAGGATCCCGCCCGCCATCGGATCAATTGCCTTTTCTTCCTCATCGAGGGGATATCCGAATTCACGGTCCAGAATATAGAAGAAGGTTCGGGAGCAAGTCCCTTTCTTCAGGAATGTTCTTTTGGCTTTCAGCTTTATCGTTTCTGACTTGATTGTATTCATAATAATGTATTTTACATATGTCTAAGTTAAATCAATTTCACGATCAGCAACCATCAGTCGGCAGATATAATGGCGATCCAGTTGATCCAGGAAGCGTTCATTTTTCATCATGTCCGTAATTATGTTTGTTTGTCAATTTCTGGACTTATTCATTTCTCAGCGCCTCCGAAGGGTTCATCGTGGCTGCCTCCATCCCTGGGATATGACAGTGACCATGGCAAGCAGTACAGCCAGCAAGCCAGCCAGTAGGAAGATGGGGATTCCCAACTTGACCCTGAATGGAAAATCCATCAGCCAGTTGTGCATGAAATACCACGCCACCGGCCAGGCTACAACGTTAGATACCAGAACCAGGATCAGAAACTCCCTGGAAATAAGACGCACGATCAGGCCCACACTGGAGCCTGCTACCTTTCGGATACCAATTTCTCTTCTAGGCTGTTCAACAGAGTAAGACTCCAGTCCCAGGATCCCAAGGGATGCAATCAGGATAAACAGAGCTACTATAGAGAACACATAGACAGTTGTCAGGTTTCCGGGGGCTTCAAAATCAAACCTGAGTTCCGATTTCAGGTGTGTATCAAAGAGAGGCTGCAACCAGTAACGGATGTTCTCAGAAGCCCCCTCTTCGAATACCTCTTCAATCAAAGCTGGAAATTTCGCTTCAAGGTCCTCTTTGGATTGATTCCCGGGCAAAAGGAGATAGTAGGCCACGGTCCCTTCCCCCCAGTTTAGTTTTTGACGATCGTTATAAAGGTACTCGGCTGTGGACATGGAGACCAGGATATCCGGTTGGATATGTGAGTTGCCGGGATAATCAACATATACCCCGGCCACCTTCTGGGAAATCACACAGGTGAAAGGCTCCTTTAATGAGTAAGACGGATCACCCCTGAGCATATCGAAGGAGAATACTCTGAAGATGTTCGAGCTCGTCAGCCATGCGGTAAGGACCTATGGCATGAGTGAAGGTTTCTCCATTGGGGCTTGTATAGTCAAAAAACAGGCGATAGATCCGATCCCCTTTGGCATGAAAACGATCATAAGAGAATTCATCTGCTATGTATAAAACAATTAGGAGACAACGACAATTCCTATGGCAAGGCCTGATATATTGATGAGAGAATATCCTTTCTGGCGAAAGACATTCCTCAAGGCTATTGTGATATAGTTTCGAAGCATGATGTAAAAGGTTCTCTGAAATTCAATATAAACCAACAACAAAATTCCAAATAGATCGACCTGGCTGATAGGGCTGGTCCATATCCTAAAAGACTGGACGCTTAAAGCTCAGGCAGGTAGAGGGATAGGCCTTGCGCAACAAATTCTTTGCTTGATATAAATGCTATTGTTTTACTTATCCTGATGCTTCCTGTTGCGATTTTTTCTCGGTCTGCCCGAAGATGATGACTGGCCTCTTCGGAGTCCACGGCCTCTTTTTGGGGCGATGGAAGTTCCTGATTCCTGGCTTAACATATTACCGAAGCGAATACCAACAAATACTGTACGCGGAGTAAGGGGACCATAGACATAGGCAGGATCACGGTTGATGCCCGTATCGAAATCGTCCTGGTAGGAGTTCAGGATGTTTTTGATCCCTCCGGAAAATTCAACTGAGGCGCCGTTAAGTCTCACTGTATATTTCAGTTTTAGACCCATATCGAAAAAGTTATCCGAGCTTCGCAGTTCTCCCTGGGGATTTTCTGTACCAAAATAGGGTATCAGCATTTTTCCCGTATAATTTCCAGTTCCCGAAAGGCAGAATTTTTTGCTGAAGTCCCAGTCCAGGGCGAGAAATCCGTATGCATTGGGGGCGCGAAAGAAGCGTTTTTCATTAAAATCCTGTGCTTCCTCAAACTTGCTGGATTGCAGGGTGAAGCCTGAAGTCAGGAAGAAGTCCCGGGCCGGTCGAAGCTTGAACTCCGTGTTTATGCCCTGAACGATAGCACCACCTTGAGAATTCACACGGGTGTAAATGACTGTGCCTTCCGCATCGGGATCGCCAATTTGGTTGGCAAAAGCATCTACCAGTCGTGTATGGAATGTTTCTACCAGAATACCTGTATAGACTTGTCCAATTTGCCTGTTAAAGTCCAGAGAGGCATTCAGGCTATGCGAGGTTTCCTGTTTCAGATCCGGATCGTTCTTATGTAGGACCTGGCGCGATCCGGAGGTTTCGATGTGCAGGTCCTCATCGAAAATCTGCGGGGCCCTGTATCCCTGAGAATAGCTAATTCTTGCCTGCAGCGATTCCAGCAGCTTATACATGAAGCTAATGCGGGGGCTAAACACATTGCCTTTCTTTGCTGCTTCAGATTCCTGTGCCTGATCATTAATTCTGTAATGATCGAATCGAAGACCCAGTGCGGTTTTGAAGCGATTCAGTTTCAATTCGTACTGGGCGAAGGTCCCTGTGGTGATCGACGACTGATCTGATACGACAGTATTGGCCGTATGGGGGATATCGACAATGACATTGTCAACCACTGTGGCATTATCCAGATCGGGATAGCCCAGTTTTTTATCCAGTAGAAATCCACCGGTGTTTTCCACCCCCCAGACCAGGTTTGAATTGCCCAATACAGCCTTGTATTGCAGGCCCATGTTGAAGGACCTGTCCCTTGAATTGCCGTAACCACTTAAGGACTGTCTGGCTCCGTAATAAGAATCCCTGTTCAGAAACTGTCCCGAGGCATAAAGGGAAAGCATATCGTACTCCCGGAAATAGCGTTCATAGGTAAGGCCGGCGACCTTCATCCGATGAGTAAGGGCTTCGGCAATGTCACGTTCGTGCAGGGGATAGTCCTGCATATTGCCACCACTCCGTTCTTCATTGATAGCAAAAAAGTCAATCGCCAGTCTGTCCCTACTGCTGAAACGATGGAAAACCCTGGCCCCAAAGGTTATATTTTCTAAGGGTGCCAATTCGGAAAAGCTATCGCTATTGGCATCAAACATCTCACGCTTTCGGGTGAAACCATAAAGAGACAGACCTGTTTTGTGATCTTCCGAGACAACAGAGGTATTGAAGTTTACTGAAAGGTCTGATGCCGTACCTCCCGATTCGTCCATGCCTATCCCTGTCAAGGCATAGGTGATTCCCCCTTCATAAGAGTTTGTTGTGGGATCCTTAAGTATTATGTTGATCGTTCCGGCAATGGCATTGCTACCGAAAAGGGCCGATCCACCGCCCCGGACTACTTCTACCTTTTCCACCATGGTGGAGGGGATTAATTCCAGCCCATATACTCCGGCCAGTCCACTGAAGATGGGACGGCTGTTAATCAGAATTTGGGAATAGGGTCCTTCCATCCCGTTCATTCTAACCTGTGAGAATCCACAATTCTGGCAGTTATTCTCAAGGCGCAGTCCGGGTGAAAAATTAAGTCCCTCTCCCAGAGTTTGGGACTGGGTGGAGTGGAAGATCTGCTTGCCTATGGTATTCACTATGACAGGGGCTTCAGTCCGTTTCTGTTCGCTTCGGTCGGCCGAAACAACTACCTCTTCCAGGTTCATGAAGTCTTCTTCCAGCTTGAATTTAATTTCGTGAGTCGTATTCTCTTGAATGATGATCGTCTTTTCCTGGGTTTTGTAACCAATGTTGGTGACTACGATGATCTGCTCTCCCAGAGGGAGGTTGATTAACTGGAAGTGTCCGGTTTCATCAGTTGAAGTGCCAATGGTGGTCCCTTTCAGGGATACGTTGGCAAAAGGTATGTGCTTCCCCTGGCAGACCACATGACCCACGATGTTGGCATCGCTGTGGTGCTTTTGAGACATGCTGAATTGGGTGAGGGTGAGCAGGAAAATGCAAATTACGATATATGATTTTTTCATTTGAGATATTTTGTATGTACCTGGAAAGCAGAGTGCCTGGACGGCACACAGCTGTTACTTCAATGGGACGTAATATGAATCTACATACAATATGGAGGGGCCCTGCCTGGAGTGAGAGGGACAAAGGCCGGAAGCATGCGGTCCGCTGTGGGCTCATTGAAGCCGGTCCTGGATGCAAGCTGCTTCAGAATAAATGCTGCACTGACAAAGAGCATCAGTATATCCAGGTGATCCAGCAGAAAAAGTTCCGTGCCTGAGTGATCGTGTGATGAATTAGACTTGTTCTCAGTGCTTTTGTTGAAGGGGTGGGCATGAGAATGAATGGATCCTTCTGGCTGGAGATGGACATGGGTATAAATGGCCTTGTTAACCATTAATGCACCCATGACAAGGATCATTATGCCTAATGTCAATCGTTTCAGTGTATTGCCAAAGAGACTACTCATTCGCTTGCAAAGGAAAGAAATCTCTTAAACAGCGCAATACCTAAATCATGATATTTTTCTGATACCGGACTTATTTATGAAAGTTTTAAAACAGCCTCAGAGATTGCTTTAATAGCAAATTCAATTTCTTCGCTGCTTGTATATTTTCCAGTGGAAATTCGTACCGTGTTTGCTGCAGTCAATAATTCCACTTTCATTGCCTTAAGTACCGGGGATATTTCAGTTATACCTGAATGACAAGCCGAACCCGTCGACACTAATACCTCACTGCTTAATAAGTCGGTTAGTTTATGAGCGTCGATTCCGTCAAAAGCAATGCTCAAGGTATTTGGTAAACTACATTCTCAGTTCCTGGTCTGACACCTTCTTCCTGTCCGGCGATGGTTAGCAAGTCCACTCCAAGCGCCTCTACATCAGTATCCAGTTTGCCGACGGATTGTGCTGCATCGGTATGCAGCAGTACATTCTTATGCCTTGTTATTTCAGAAATCTCTTTTAAAGGCTGTATGGTACCTACTTCATTATTTATTGATTAACAATTATATAGGAGGATTTGTTTAATCCAAAAACTGATGGAATTATCTTTTAAAATTGAGGATGCTTACCTATTCTTAACCTAAGTCAATGGATTAAAATCTTTAGAGGTATAATTTTGTAGTATGAAAAGGAAAAATTTTCAATTTCAAAAAATGAAATTCTTCATTATATTTATTATTCCACTATTAATGATTTCTTGCACGGTGACAAAGAAGATCAAAAGCCCAAATAGTATTGCTGAAATTCAATATTTGGAAATTAATAGTACACGACAATACGTGCTGATGAGAGGGTGGGACATAAATAATCCCGTTCTGCTTTTCTTGCATGGAGGACCAGGAGCAACTGAAACAAGCATGCTTCGTAAGTATAATAGTGAATTGGAGAAGCATTTTACGGTTGTGTATTGGGATCAAAGAAATGTTGGAAAGTCATACGATAAAAAATTCCCAAAAGATGAGATTAAAGTTCAAAAATACGTTCAGGATATAGATACTTTAACCTCGTATTTGAAACATCGATTCAAAAAAGAAAAAATTCTTTTGGTTGGCCATTCCTGGGGGTCAAGATTAGGAATGTATGCCATACAACAACACCCTGAAAATTATATTGCCTATGTGGGGGTTGGGCAAGAACTGGCTTCTTTTGAAGGCGAAGTGATGTCATATCAATATGCTCTAAATAGAGCAAAAGAGCTGAATAATACAAAAGCGCTGAAGAAGCTTGAAGAAATTGGCGAACCACAGTCTGGAGATTACACCAATATGTATAAAACGGGTATTCAGGGTTATTGGGATCAGAAGCGAATGCTAATGAAGTTGGATGGTGATAGTTATAAAAAGGGAATCTATTTAGAATGGATATTATCCGTCTGGTTTTCCAGAGAGTATTCTTTTTTAGATGTTTTGAAATACATGAAAACCTTCAAATTTTCAAGTGATAATATTGTTAAGGACCCCGATTATAATAACATTGATTTTTTTGAGCAAATTCCAGAAGTTGAGATACCTGTCTTCTTTATCTCAGGTATCTATGACTATATCTTGCCCTGGCCATTAATTGAAAAATACTGTGCCAGCCTAAAAGCACCTCATAAAGAATTCATCAAGTTTGAAAAGTCCGGACACAATCCGTTATTTGAAGAGCCTGATAAATTCAATAATGAAATCATTAGAATATATAATTCCGTAAAAGATTAACTAGATTTTTTACCAAATATCCTTTTCCTTATCCTACTTAGAGATTCTGGTTTAACACCAATATAACTCGCAATTTGATGCTGAGGTACTCTTTGTATCAGCCCGGGTCTGGTTTCTAATAATTTAATATAACGTTGCTCAGGAGTATCCGTAATGTACGTGGAAAGCACTTCCTGATACTCACCTATGTCTTTCTCCAAAATAACACGAGACAATGATTGCAAATTTGGGAGAGTTGAAATTTTTTTATAGAATTTGGTTTCTTTTTCAATATTACCTATCACTAAAATGCAATCTTCAACACAATAGAAATAGTGATCGGTAGGAATTTTTTGAGTATAGCTTTTCCTGGATAAAACCCATTGTTCTTCTGTTTCTTCATTTACCTCATAGTTTGCACGTGCGCATCATATTTGCATTCGTTTCATCAAACTTGATATATCGGCCTCACAGGTGTTTAGCTGAGCATTATGGATTGACGGAACTTTACATTATGAAAACCACATTATTCAAAATTACAATCTTTTCTCTACTGATTGTCAGTTGTGAGAAATTCGACACATCCGCTCAATACTCCTACCAACCACCAGATTCTATAAATGTCGGAATTGAATTTTAAGTTTTCACA
>JAAEOI010000591.1 GCA_024244665.1 Bacteroidota bacterium
AATCCTGAACTACCTGCGGGCTTTGCATTTGATTACATCAACTACGACGTGATTATGAACCGGATGGATGTGCAGGACGGGCGTTTTGTACTCCCCGATGGCATGAGCTACAGGGTGATGGTGTTGCCAGAAAGCAAGACCATGCGGCCCGAACTGCTGGAAAAGATCGTTCAGCTGGTTGAAAAGGGCGGTGTGATCCTGGGGAGTCCCCCCTTGAGAGCTCCCGGGATGAAAGGATATCCTGATTCTGACCAGCATGTAGAAGCCCTGGCTTCAAGCCTGTGGGATCAATTGGATCTGATGGCCAGATGGACACCGATGAGGATGTTGCCTCATCCAGTTGGACGTGGTTACTGCAAGGGATTGTGTATAGACGGCCAATAGAGTAGTGACATGTATGATGCCTGGGCATTCATTTTAATTCGGACTGCAAGTTTCTATTTAAATGAATCAATTTCGATGAATGTCCATAACTTCTGTGCAATTCTTCCTAGGGTTTAAAAAAATATTCATTTAAATAAAATCGATAAATCCTTTCTTTTAATGCATAATTCTCTACTGTGGCTACCGTTTTCCTTCTGTAAAGTCTGAATTACACTTATCGAAATTATTCATTTTTTAAACCCTATAGACAGTCAATAGAGTAGTGACATGTATGATGCCTGGGCATTCATTTTAATTCGGA
>JAAEOI010000592.1 GCA_024244665.1 Bacteroidota bacterium
GACAGAGTTTGGCTCCACGGAGGCCATTTCAATGTCTTCTATATACAGGTTCCCGGCAATCTGCGAGGTAATCACGATTGAGCCTGTACTTTTCATTTTCTGGGGGGCACCCGCCAGCAGGCTGTATGATTCGTCAATACTGGACCATTCCACCGGATTTTGCTTCCCCTTGCTCGCATGACTGACTAAAAGACGGGTATTGGAAAACACCTTCCCGATGGGCTGAGGGATCATCATTTGCCGGGTAAGGCTTTCAATATACAAACTATTTGATCCGGTACCCTCCGAAGTGATGGTTCCGGGGGATGTGGCTAAGGAAATGATTGATCCTTCAGGGGCCGTCATGGAAGCGAAACCCTCTTCCCCCTCTTTTACCCATGGGCGAAACGAATCTTTCCCACTGGCATCCAGGATCGCAATATTGGTACCGGGTGACCTTTGCCCGAAATGAGCCACCAGCCTGTTTGCCTCAACCGCCTCCTTTTTCAGATCATCCGGCCGTTTTAATTTCGCATCAACCGGTATCAGGTAGTTCAAGCCATTTAGCTGCATCCCGTGCCCGGCATAATAGATTAGTGCAACATCATAACCTACAAGTTGTTCCCAGAATTTGGCAATTGTTTCATCCATTTTACTTTTGGATGCATTGGTAATCGAGATAACATCAAATCCCAGATCTTCGAGGGTAAAAGATATCAGGTATGCATCACTTACTGCATATTTCAAAGCTTCTCCCTGCTCGTAAGAGCTGTTACCAATCACAAGGGCTAGGCTCTTATCCTGAGCTAATGTTGTTACGGAAAGAATCAGGCATATGAATGTCAGTATCTGCTTCATTTCATGCAAATTAGTTTGGCTACCTCAAGTTACGAAACACCGGACTAACATCAAAATCAAGGATAATTAGCTACCCTTTATCCTGCAATGCTTTGCCCCGGGCCAGGGAGGCATAAACTCCCACGATGCAGAGAATTACGAAGACCATGAAGGTGGTCCTCATGCTGGTCATGAATTCGGTGGAGTATTGTGCTGAAACAGGTCTGTTCCCGATAAACAGCTGCAGGATCAGTGTGGCGATCCCCATGCTCATCATTTGGCCGGTGTGCCTCATGGTTCCCACCGTGGCAGATGCTACGCCCAGGTATTTTTTATCTACCGAGCCCATAATGGCGTTGGTATTGGGCGAGGAGAACATGCCGAATCCAAATCCGACAATAGCCAGGATCACCACCATGTAGGTGATGGTGGACTGTTCTGTAAGGAGTGTGAGCATGATGAGTCCGCCCACAATGATTCCCATGCCCATAGATGCCAGGATTCTTGGATCATACCTGTCTGAAAGCCGTCCCGATACGGAAGCCACCAGGGCCATCATAATCGGCTGGGTAATCAGGATCACCCCGGCATCCCTTGGCGAAAGGCCAAGTATGTATTGCAGGTACAGGCTCAGGAGAAAGGTGATGGCAAAGGTGGTTGCATAATTGATCAGAGCTGCCAGGTTTGAAAAGGCGAAAAGTCGGTTCGAGCTAAGAAGCTGTATGTCGAAAACAGGAAATTTTACCCTCCTTTCCACGATGACAAAACCAACGAGCCCAATCAGTCCTGCCGAAGTCAGAATAATGGCAGGCAGTTCAGGCAGCCTTGAAAAGCCAAACATGAAGGCCGACATGGAGATTAGGTAGATGAGCGAACCGGTCAGGTCAAATTTCTCTCCCTTTGCATCCGCCCATTCATCCTTAATATATCTCCAGGTCATCCATATCACAAGCAGTTCGAATGGTACAGTCAGATAGAAAATAGACCGCCATCCCAGGTACTGGGTAAGTATTCCACCCAAAAAAGGGGCCAGCGAGAGACCGATATAGACCGATGTAACAGTAATGCCAATTGCTTTTCCGCGCTCTTTGGGCGGATATACCGAGGTGATGATGGCAACCCCAGTTCCGAAGACCATGGCGCTTCCGATGCCCTGGACAGCCCGGAGGAAGATAAGCATAGCTCCTGATTGGGACAGGGCACAGAGGATGGAACTAGCCCCGATAATAATATTACCAATAAAGAAAATCTGCTTTCTGCCCCGGATATCAGCCAGTTTGCCCAGGGGAACCAGGAAGATTGCTGAGGATAGGAGGAATGCCATGGAGACCCAGCTCATTTCCACTGCTCCCATGGAAAACTCCTCACTGATGGACGGAAGCGCAATATTGATGGCTGCACCCAGAAATGGATTGATGAATGAGGTAATGATGATTAAACTTAGGATCAGCCTCCTGGAGGCCCTGTTGTGCTCTGTCATCAGGCTAAATATAGCCAGCTAAAGCAATAAAGCCAAATTACCGGCTTCCTACCGGGCCTTTTTGTACACATGTTCAAGCCATCTTTATAGAATTGACATGCCATTGCCGGATTGTTCGCAAGGTCCGATTCTGAATAGAACTGGTATTTCATCAGGCCAATTTTCTTCTTTTTTTGTATAAAGATCGATCTCTTACTCTTTCGAATACACTTCTGGTGAGGCTTCTAGAGGATTCAGCTACTTTGTATAAAAACAAGCTACACTCTTTATTTAGCGCAGATCTCGATAATTCAAAAGATTATCAGATGTATAACCAGGGGCTATTGCTACTCTGGCGATATATTCTGATTCATCCTGAAGATATTCTCCGGGTCCCATTTGCGTTTGGTTTCCACAAGCCTTTCCCAGACTTTTTCGGTGTAGGCTTCCCTGAC
>JAAEOI010000593.1 GCA_024244665.1 Bacteroidota bacterium
ATGCCCCTGAGGTAGTGACGGACATAATCGCCATAACCGTCAGTGAGCCAGACTCCATCGCGGGGATAACAATTCTGGCCGTTGGATTTAACCATGTATGTGGCCCAGCTCAGTTGCTTTATGGCCATGGCCTGGTCACTGGTATCTCCGGTTTTCTCACCATACATCAGTACAATTGAAGCGTAACGTGAAGTATGGCTGTTTCCTTCCACCATGTAGGCCGTCTGTTCCGCGATGGGAATTACCTGGTAGAGCTTGTTGTATTCAACACCCGTCCTTTTGGCTTTCTTGAAATACTGTGATTCTAAACCGAAGCTTTCTTTGCAAAAGGATAAAATACTCTTCGCATCCGCTTGCCAGTCAGGCCCCCAGGCCTCTCCCTGTTCGAGAATGTACATGGCCAGGGTCACCGCATTAATGGAGGTTTCTGAAGGGCCAATGATGTCCTCAAAGAAGGGGCCATATTTGTGCTCGGGGATGACCACATTTTTCAGGAAGTCCTTACAAGTAGCGACCTCATCGCCATAGCTGCCTTCTCCCAATCTGGTGAGCTCTTCAAACAATTTTATGGTGGATACCCAATTGGAGGTGTAAGGCGCGACAATCTCGCCGGTCTCGGCATTTACTTTAAAAGGCAGGGGTGCATTTTCAATATCTCCGGGTTTTACATGGGATGCCAGGGTGGCTGCCATCTTTTTGGCTGCTTCCAGATACTTGCGTTCACCAGTCATCTCGTAAAGCATCACCATTTCGTAAGCAAAAGAACCTGCCTAATCGGGCTGGGTAACTCCCACCCCGTCCCTGGTGTCACCGTTATATACCAGTGGCATACTACCATCCGTTTTGGCTTCACCGGGCTTTATACCGGCATTGATATTACAGGGATAGCTAATGTTGGGCCAGCTAAAGTCTGCGGGGCTCAGGCCCAGATCAAGATAGGTATCCGCCATGTACTTCATATCGGCAATGAGCTCAGGGTTGCCGGTATAGGCGTAATAGAGACGCCATGAAGACATGGCCATGCCTATCTGGTCGCCTCCCAGACCGCCCTCCTGGGCACCCTTGTGATTGTCGGGGACATCTGCAATCCTGAATTGCATATAATATTTGTAGCCATTGGGCATGGTGGGCAGGTTGATCCAAAAGTTCCAGACCAGGTCCAGCACATGATCATAGGAACGACCCAAATGCTCCGGATCGTACCAGGGCAGGATTCCATTGGCATCTGTCTCTACCTGATGATAGCTCCAGCTATTCCACTTCTGGTCCTGGGTATTCTGGGCAGAACAGAGCGCTACCTGGGCCAGGAAAATCGTGACAACAATAATTTTTCTCATATTCGTATGTATCTGACTATTTGTTTTCCAGCATTTCATCCACCATGGACTGAATCTTCTCAACAGAACCTTCTACAAGGTATTCTATTGCCTTTTCGGCCTTCTCAAAATCTATTTTATCCCTATCCTCCTGTTTCAACCCGGTTTTTCGGTCCTGCTCGCTTACCCCGAATTTCTCAATGTCGACCATGTCGGGATTCACAGCACCCAAAAAACTGAATTCCCGAATACCGGCATGCCCGCTATTCCCTTTAAACTCAAATTCTTCAGGCATCGGCAACCTTGTGGCCATTCCGTACAGGTCAAACACTGCATTAAAATTGTCATCACTAAACCTTTCACAAACCTCCCTCATCATCTGTACGTGTTCGGTTCCACCATGGCC
Organism: Bacteroidota bacterium; assembly: GCA_024244665.1. Next base: position 1,723 of record JAAEOI010000593.1, read on the forward strand.
CGAGTTAACAATGGCCAGCTTAAAACCTTCCCTTTTCAGGAAATAAAGATAATCCTCCAGTACCAGCTGCAGTGTGAGAGTACGGGTATAGATGGATCCATGGTTTAGCTCTTTGGTAACCACTTCGAGCCCCCAGTGACTCTTAACCCCTTTATCCAAATATTTGAATTCGGTTTCAGAACCTATGTACACAGTTGGAATTCTTACTCCTCCCACCTGCTTCCACACTTTATCCAAAACATGCTGGCCAATCACCGGATCCGTGCCAAAGGTCATGGCCTCGCCATGCCATTCCAGGGGACTGAATACCACCCAGGCCACCGGCATCTCCTCTAATGCCTCACGCATATCGCTGGGATACATTTCCTCCCAGCGCCAGGTTTTAACTTCCTTTTTCTCTACTGAACTCTCCTTCTTTTCCGGATCCTTTTCACCCGGTGCTGAGGCTGCAACAAAACATGGAAACAAGA
>JAAEOI010000594.1 GCA_024244665.1 Bacteroidota bacterium
AAGCTTCCCTGAACCGGCTACACTCCTGGATGACTATTCGGGAAGGGGCAGTGCTGCCAGGGAGGCAGAGATGAATATTCTTTTACACCAGACCTGGACGGGCGATACAAAACTCAGGTATGAGGTGGTGGAAGAGCTTGGGATTACTCCGACCTACGATTGGGACAGGCAGACCGGTGAGAATATGTACATAAGATTCAATAAGGAGCAAAGAGAGGCCTGGGATGCAAGCTATGAGCCGATGATGGAGGAGTTTATCAGCAATTATCCATCCATGTCGGAAGAAGAGCTGATGCGCTGGCGTTATCAGCGCTACATGCAGGACTACCTCGGGTGCATTGCTGCTGTGGATGAAAGCGTGGGCAGCTTGCTGGATTACCTGGATGAGAGCGGGCTGGACGAGAATACCATTGTGGTTTATACTTCCGACCAGGGCTTTTACCTGGGGGAGCATGGCTGGTTTGATAAGCGCTTTATTTATGATGAATCGTTCAAGACCCCCCTTCTGGTCAGGTGGCCGGGAGAGGTTGAGGCAGGTAGCAGCAGCGATGAGATGGTTCAGAACCTGGACTTTGCCCAGACCCTCCTGGATGCTGCAGGTATCGATGCCCCGGAGGATATGCAGGGTGAAAGCTTTGTCCCCCTTTTAAAAGGAAATGTGGAGGAATGGGACCGGGAAGCTGTATATTACCATTACTATGAGTATCCGGGGTGGCACATGGTAAAAAGGCACTATGGAATTGTAAGCAGGGAGTATAAGCTGGCACACTTTTACCATGATGTGGATGAGTGGGAATTATATGATCGCCTGAAGGACACCCTGGAGTTGACAAATGAGTATGACAACCCGGAGTATGCTGCGGTGGTGGAGGAGCTGAAAAAGGAACTTGCCGGATTAAGGGAAAAATACGGGGACTCGGAGTCTCTGGACCAGCATTTTATTGATATGTATGAAGCGATTGATTGACTTCGTAAATTTACTATTCAAGACCCAGCACTATGAACAGATTATTTATCAGTATCTCACTTGTTGTTATTCTTGGACTGTCCTCCTGCATTTCGGATGATGCAATTGAGTCCGACATTGTTGTTTATGGAGGTACACCCGGAGGGATAACAGCAGCGGTGGCAGCTGCAAGAAACGGTGCGGAGGTTATATTAATAGAGCAAACCAGGCATGTCGGGGGCTTAAATACCAGCGGTCTGAATACCGCAGAATCGGAACACATGATCAATAATGCGATTACTGGCATAGCCCGGGAGTTTTATGTCAGGATGGGAGAGAAGTTCCCTGATGGTTACTTTAAAACATTCAGCAATGGTGTCAGGCTGGCATTTGAAAAAGGGGATCCTGCCTTCTTTTTTGAATCGCATGTAGCTGAGGAAGTATTTAACGAGATGCTGGAAGAAGCTCATGTGACTATCCTGCTTGAGAAATACGTAGACCAGGTGATTAAAAAGGGAAGCAGGATCGGGAAAATTTCACTGGACGACGGAAGCGTGATCAAAGCAAAGGTTTTTATCGATGCCTCCTACGAAGGTGACCTGATGTCGAGAGCCGGGGTATCCTACACCTATGGGCGGGAGAGCAGGAATACCTATAATGAATCTTATGCAGGCATACGGTTTATGGATGACACGCTTTATGCGAATACCGTGGATGATGCAGGAAATTTATTGCCTTACTTCTCGAAAAACGAGGGACTTATCCCGGGCGAAGGAGATAAGCGGGTGATGAATTATAATTTTCGCCCCACCATGACGCAGGTAGATTCCAACAAAGTCCCCGTGCAAAAACCTGCCGGCTATGAGCCTGGCCAGTACCGCCTGCTGGGCGATTTCCTGGCCAACTACCCGGATACCAGGCTGGGTGAGCTGATGGGTATTTATCCCCGTGGAAACGGAAAATTTGAATTTAACAATAAGCAGCATGCGGTGATATCACTGGGATTATTCGGAGGAAATCTTGAATACCCTGATGCAGGATATGAACAGCGCCTTGAGATTTATAACAAGCACAAAGACTATACCATGGGCTTTTTGTATTACCTGGGCCATGATCCTGCTGTCCCCGAGCCACTCAGGGAGGAGATGCTGGCCTGGGGCTTTTGCAGGGATGAATTCACGGATAATGATCACTTCCCCTATTACCTGTATATCCGGGAGGCCCGGCGCATGGTAGGTGATTTTGTTTTTACCCAGCATGATGTACTGGACCGGCGCAGCAAAGACGATGCGGTCACCCTGGGGTCCCATTGGATCGATTCACATCACATACAACGGGTCGCTCTCTCCGATACCAGCTTTACCAATGAAGGAAGGATATGGCACACGGTGACCGAGCCCTTTGAGATCCCTTACCGCATTTTGCTGCCAAAACAGGATGAATGCAAAAACCTTCTGGTTCCTGTATGCAGTTCCCTGTCTCATGTATCCTGGTGTACTTACCGCCTGGAAAGCACCTGGATGCAAATGGGGCATGTGGCAGGAACTGCTGCCGCCCTTTCTATGGGAGAAGAATCTTTATCGGGCCTGGATGTTGGGATCTTGCAGGAGCAGTTGTCAGAGGAAGGGATGTGCTATAAAATGGAGGATCTTGGACCCTATCATGATTATAGGCCAAAACCTGTGTCTGAGTAATCTGTTTATGACATTATCGCCTCTATTTGATTCATTCTGTTGAATCCCGCTCGCGCATTAGCTTCCGAGCTCGCTGCCTCGGTTCCCTGCAGCTCTGCCTCGAGGAGCTTCAATCATTGATTTGGAAATAATATCTTGAGCGTATGAAACCAATAAAATAATGCTTCACCCTGAGCAACAAACTTTAGTCGTTTGTTTAAGTAGTTGTATTCCTGATTGTTGATCAGATAATCGTTACGGGCAATTTCTGGACGAAATTTAGGTAAATCGTCTTTATAGTCTGTTAAAATAATTGCAGCAAGTAAAGCCGACTTAGAACTTGCTCGCCGGATTTGATTTTCCGTTCCGGTCTGTATTCAATTTCAGTTTTAACGGCCTTCCTGAATGATTGTTTTACGACTTCAATATCAGTCAATTCGTCAAACAAACAACCCACATCGAACAATTGCTTCATGATCTCCTTCTCCTTGTCGCTACCATAGGGAACTCCTGTAGTATTTGGAGCAAAAGCAGTCAATTTATCTCCTGCAATTGAATTGATGTCAGGCATTCTTACCTTAACTACAGCGCCTTCCTGTAAAAGCCATTCTGTCTCGATAGGCCTTTTAACGATCATTGGATAAGGATTTTCTGCAAATATTATATCAAGTAAAATTTCTCGCTGAGGATTTGATATTACATTTCCTTCCCTATCCCTGGTCCCAATATTTGATTCATAGCAGAATTTATAATGTGCTTTTGGTATCCCTTTCTGATAACTTCTTCTTTCATCCAATTCAATCTTAATATAAACACTTGATGAGACTATCTTTGAGAGATACTTTTCCAGCATCTCTTTGCTAATTTTTGGGCTAAGGATTATATCAATATCCACAGAGAACCTTCTTGGCCGTTCCATCAACAGAACAAGACTCGTTCCTCCTTTAAATATGAATTCCAGGTCCGTCAGTTTAAGTTGCTCTAAAAGGTACAATGCATAAATCATGGCCTCCATAATGGCCGGATCTTTGCTGAATTTATTTCTTCTCTCAGAAATCCAATCGGCTGACAGTGATTCAGTTTTTATCATTGAAAATGACTTTTGGGATATCAGTTTTTTCCTTCAGGAAATGCTTTATTTCCACTTCCTTCCCACGTCTTCTGGCATAATGAAGTAAAGTTGTGAAATTAACAGCATAACGCTCGTATGCATTATTCATAATATGAACCAATTCACTTCCCTGGTAAGCGACAAAAAGTTTTTTTCGCAGAACAGATCAACAATCATCTTTTCGATTGTTATGCTTGCAATTTTCCCGACCTTTTGCGTAGGAGCTTTTGAAATTAAGGATTGAAGAATTATATGCAGTTCCGCTTCGAAAATGTATCGATTTATTACTTTTTCATCAGGTTGAAAATAGACAGCCCCTTAATACTGACTTTTTAAATGCTCATAAACCGGTTCCAATGCATCCTTCTCAACCTGA
>JAAEOI010000595.1 GCA_024244665.1 Bacteroidota bacterium
GCTTCATCAGAACCAGATATAGTAATCCGAGAAGTGGTGCCAAGAGTCAAATCGTGGTCCTTGTTTATAACCAAGGTGCCAACTATTTGAACTTCCCTATTTACCTATCGTTCCCAGCCAGGAAAACCCAAACCTTAATTTGAATTGAAATACGGGTTCGTCGATCCAGATGAATGAGCCTAACGTGAAAACTACCCGGCCAATTCCCGTTTCAGCTCCTCTTTGTTGACCTGATTCCTGTCACTCTGCACCAGTGGTAGAGACTTCCTGTAAACAACTCGACTGGGTATCATGTAGGAGGCCAGGTGCTTTTTTAGCTCGAAGAGTATCTCTTTCTCGCTTATCTCATTAGGTGCTGAGTAAGCTAGAACAATTTCCTCCTCTATAAGCTCATTTTCTATCGCAAAGACGGCACATTGATCAATTTGGGGGATATTATCCCTGACTACCGATTCGACTTCATAGGGTGACACCCTGAAGCCCCGGGTCTTGATCATGTCATCGTGTCGCGAGACGAAGTAGAAATAACCTTCCTCGTCCTTGTAGACATAGTCACCCGAGGCGACGACGATTTCGTCGGTTAATTGCCCTTCCAGGGTGATCACGTCTTTCAGGATCTCCACTGATTTGAAGCGCTGTTCATTCTCCTCCGGTGCATTCCAGAAACCCCGGTATATATAACCACCCCGGTGGATCAACTCACCCACTTCGCGCGGCGCACACTCCCTGCCCTCCTCGTTGAGGACATAGAGCTCAACATCGGGGATTGGCTTGCCGATAGAACTGGGCCTGATTCCCACTTGAGAGGGATCAAGGTAAGTTGAGCGAAATGCCTCGGTGAGCCCATGCATCGAGTAAAAGTCAGCCTTGCGAAATGTCTGCTTGCAGTCCTTGATCATCCTGGTGGTTACATTTCCGCCCGAGGAGGTGATGATTCTGAGGCTGTCAAAC
>JAAEOI010000596.1 GCA_024244665.1 Bacteroidota bacterium
AGCACCCTCCCCTGATTGATACAGACTCTTGCTTCATGTGCTTCAAAATCATCAGCCTTTATGAAATGTACATCATTGGTTGCAACAACCGGTGTATTAGAACCCTCTGCCATCCCCACTACGGTATGCAGATAGGATTCTTCATTCTCCCTGCCAGTTCGATGCAGTTCCAGATAATATCGGTTTGGAAACAGGCTTTTCCATAAACCCAGACACTCTGCAGCCTGCTCATGATTTCCCGCCAGGATGGATTGCCCCACATCCCCTTCTCGCCCACCAGACAAAACAATCAATCCCTCAGTATTGTCCTTGATCCAGTCAAAATGAATAATAGGCAGACCTCTTTGCTGGCCTTCTGTGTAGGAGCGGGAGATTAGACGCGTCAGGTTTTTATAACCCTGCTGATTCTGACAAAGAAAGACAACTCTGAAGAGATCTTTCTCCATTAATGAACTTCGAACCCAGGCATCGACACCAATAATCGGTTTTATACCTTTAGCATTTGCACCTCGATAGAATTTCACCAGACCACATATATTTCCCTGATCAGTCATGGCTATTGCTGGCATTTTCAGATCCGAGCAATACTCAAACAATGGTTTATGACGGACAATACCATCAACCA
>JAAEOI010000597.1 GCA_024244665.1 Bacteroidota bacterium
ACACTTGCCGACGGCCCCTATCTCCTGGAGCTCTCCAACAGCCGTGGCACTTACCAGGAGCGTATTGTAAAGGTATCGGCCAACTGAGGGGTTTCGGCATTATCCTTGCTGTAGGTAAAGGGAACCATAAAACCCCATTACCATGAAACCTAAAAAAACAGAAAAGGCCAGCCTTGAGAACAAGCGGGGTACCAATTTTATTATAGGTCTGATTGTCACGCTCTCACTGATCCTGATCAGTTTCGAATGGAACAGTACAGTTGATGTTGAATCTGATTTGAGCCGGTCAGTGGAGATAGATATTACTGAAGAGATCATCGATATCATTCCCAGGGAAAAACCCAAGCCTCCCCCCAAGGAATTACCTCCAGTCATGGAAGTTATTAAGATCGTTGATGAGGTAGTGGAGTTCCCTCCTCTGATTTTTGATCCTGAAGGAATCCCGGGTGAAGAGTATCCACACCCTTTTCCCATAGATGATCTAGAGGATCTTCCGGATGAACCCCAATATTTCTACATTGTTGAGGATATGCCTCAATTCAATGAAGGTGATCCAAACCGGGAATTTGCACGCTACATTGCCAGGAACCTTCACTACCCGGAATTGCCCGCCGAGATGGGAGTCAGCGGAAAGGTGATAGTTCAGTTTGATATCGATGTGAAGGGAAACCTGGTTAACGTGATTATCTTCCGAAGTATCGATCCTGCCCTTGACGCTGAAGCCCTCAGGGTTGTTAAAACTTCACCCGGATGGACACCTGGAAAACAGCGCGGGAAAGCGGTCAGGGTACGCTACTTATTCCCTATCAATTTTGTGCTTCAATAGGAAAATTATAATCAATCGTCATCGCACCAGGTTCAGGTTCAGTTAGTCTTTTTGTGATTCTTTATGTATAGGGTGAGGCTTGCCGCTGTCAGGTAAAAAATTTGTATCATTGAGAATCAAATTCGAACTCAAACCAACTGAATCATGAACCTGAAAGCGATCATCATTCATGCCCTGCTATTACTGATTGTTTCCTGCGGAACGGGTCCGAAATACCCATACCAGAATACGAAACTCGACTTCGAAGAACGGGCCGAAGATCTGGTATCCCGGATGACCCTGGAGGAGAAGGTAAGTCAGCTTACCCACTACGCAGGTGAGGTTGAGCACCTTGGCATTCCTAAATACAACTGGTGGAATGAGTGCCTGCATGGTGTGGCCAGGGCAGGGAAGGCAACCGTGTTTCCACAGTCCATCGGAATGGCAGCCACCTTTGACCGGGATATGATGTTCAGGATGGCTGATGTGACTTCGGATGAGGCCAGGGCAAAGTACCACGATTTCGAGGCCAGGGATAAAAGGGGGATGTACCAGGGGCTCACCTTCTGGTCGCCCAATATCAATATTTTCAGGGATCCCAGGTGGGGACGGGGACATGAAACCTATGGGGAGGATCCATATCTTTCCGGCGAAATGGGTGTTCAGTTTATCAAGGGATTGCAGGGAGATGATCCACGCTACCTGAAGGTTGTTGCCACTTCCAAGCACTATGTGGTTCACAGTGGCCCGGAACCCATCAGGCACTCATTTGATGCGGTAATCGGTGAAAGTGATTTCAGGAATACCTATTTGCCGGCCTTTAAGAAAACCGTTGAGGTGGGTCATGTGTACTCGGTAATGTGTGCCTACAACAGGTATATGGGAGAACCCTGCTGTGGCAGTATCCCACTCCAGGAGGAGTTGCTCCGGGGAGAGTTGGGATTTGAAGGTTATATTGTGTCAGACTGTGGTGCAATCAGCGATTTCCATACCGGTCACAACGTGGTGGAGACTTCTGAGCAGGCTGCTGCCATGGGAGTTTTGTCCGGAACAGACCTGAATTGTGGACAGCAATACCCCTCTCTGGTGAAGGCAGTAGAGCAGGGACTCATCATGGAATCTGAGGTGGATGTGGTTGTGAAGAGGCTGATGCTGGCCAGGATGAAACTGGGAATGTTTGATCCCGACGAGATGGTTCCATGGTCGGGTATCCCCCTGGAAGAGGTTGCAGGAGAGGCTCACAAAAAAGTGGCTGCCGATATGGCCAGGAAAACAATGGTCTTGCTGAAGAACGATGGGGAGTCCCTTCCTTTGAGGAAGGATATTTCCAAAGTTGCTGTCATCGGTCCCAATGCCGACAATGTGGATGTCCAGTACGGGAATTACAACGGCTCCCCGGTGGAGCCGGTTAGCGTATATGACGGAATCAGTGCCAAACTGGGAGATCAGACAGAGGTAAGGTTTGCCCTTGGTACATCTCATCATGATGGATTGCCCTACCTGGTTTCTGTACCTGAGGGTCTCTTTTTTACCGATGCGGAGGGAAGCACTCCCGGCTTGAATACAAGTTTTTATGCAAACCTGAATGCGATGGGCGATCCGGTGTTGAAGCGGACAGATGCACTGGTGGATTACTACTGGTGGGATGGAGAGCCTCCCGTGGAGGGAGTTGAGGATGACAACTACTCGGTGACCTGGTCAGGGTACCTGATCCCCCGCACAAGCGGAAAGCATGCCATCGGGGTGGAAGGGAAGTATTTCCGTTTCATCTTTGAAGGCGATACTCTGCTTCGCATGGAAAACATTCACCATCCCAATAAGACCTATCGCTGGCTTGATCTTGAAGCCGGGAAGAGTTACAGAGTAGAGGTGGCGATGAAGGACCAGCACGGTGATGCCCCCCTGGCAATTCACTGGGATGAGCCCAATCCCAACCGTGAAAGGGAGGCAGTCCAGGCTGCCGCGTGGTCAGACCATGTTGTACTGGTGATGGGCCTGACAGCCCGACTGGAAGGGGAGGAGATGAGGGGGCTCAAACTTGATGGTTTTGACAGGGGAGATCGTACCTCACTTGACCTGCCCGAGACCCAGCACAACCTGATTCGAAGGATCGTTGCCACCGGCAAGCCGGTGACTCTGATACTGATGACCGGATCGGCCGTATCCATAAACTGGGAGGATCAGCATATACCTTCCATTGTGCAGGCATGGTACGGAGGAGAATCGGCCGGAAGTGCAGTGGCAGATGTACTGTTTGGTGATTACAATCCGGCAGGACGATTGCCGGTAACCTTCTACAAGTCGGTGGACGACCTTCCCGATTTTGAGAACTACGATATGGCAGGCCGGACATACCGATACTTCGAAGATGAAGTTCTCTACCCCTTCGGGCACGGACTCAGTTATTCATCCTTCACTTATAATAACCTGATCCTGGAGAGGGATGAGATCGCCCGGAATGAAGAACTGACCGTTAGTGTCGAGGTGACCAATACGGGGCGGTATGATGGGGAGGAAGTGGTGCAGATGTATATCCGGAAACAAGGATCGGCGTTAGTAAGGCCACTGAAGGACCTGAAGGGTTTCGAACGGATCTTTATCAATAAAGGCCAGACCAGGGTTGTCACCATGATCCTTGGTCCGGACGAACTGGAAAACTACAATATTGACGCCGGTGATTACCAGGTTGAGACTGGTGAATATGAGATCCTGGTGGGGCCATCCTCTGAAGATGAAGGTCTCATTCAGACCTCACTGCTGATCAGGTAGGGTCTGCCGGGCTCCCTGCGAATAGCACCAAATGGTAGCTTTACACTGAGTCCTTCGCACCTCGCTCCTTCACTATTTCAAAAATAGGTGGAAAGTCAGCTCATCTCTTTTTCTCATGACCGTGGCATTGGTCGAAACCCCTTTTAAAATAATAACTACTTTTGTCATCCATGAAACGCCCACGGATACACCCTCCTGGCAGAACTTTGCTGGTATATGCTGCAGTGTTGGTCATCACCACACTGGTCATGCTTCCATTCCTGGGATCGGTTCACCTGTTTGACAGCGATGAGGTAAATTATGCTGAATCGGCCAGGGAGATGATCCTGACCGGTGATTACATGAATGTACAGATTGATTTTCAGCCCTTTCCGGAAAAACCCCCACTGTTTTTCTGGTTACAAGTGGCATCCATGAAGGTTTTCGGAATCAATGAACTGGCAGCAAGATTTCCCAATTTCATCTGTGGAATTGTGACCTTGATGTTGCTCTATTTCTTTGGAAAAAAGATATACGGTCACCGATTCGGTATTCTCTGGATCCTCTCTTTCGGGGCAGCAATTTTGCCCTTCTTCTTCTTTAAATCGGGAATTATTGATCCCTGGTTCAACCTTTTTCTATTCCTGGGATTAGCCCTGTTTGTGTTTTACCTGGATCCCGGGAGGAGGGATGCAAGGATGAAGAATGTGGCTCTTTCTGCATTTTTCCTGGGTCTTGCAGTGCTGACCAAAGGACCTGTGGCTATCCTGATCTTTGTGGTCTGTCTCATAATTTTTTTGATGCTGAAACGCTTTGTACTTAAGGTTTCTTTCAGGGAGGCTGCTCTGTTTTCAACCATACTTGTAGTGGTGGGAGGATCGTGGTACTTTCACCAACTCTTCAGCGGGAACGGCTATGTGCTCCGTGATTTCATCCAGTACCATCTGAAGATTCTCTCCCAGGAGAAATCAGGGCACGGTGGTTTTTTTGGTTATCACCTGGTGGTCCTGTTACTTGGAGTATTCCCCGCCTCAGTCATCTCAATGAAAAGCATCACGAAGAAATCAGAAGTTACTGATCTTCAGCGCCTCTTCAAACAGTGGATGTACATTATGATTGTGGTGGTTATCGTTCTATACTCCATTGCAAGGACAAAATTGTTGCATTACAGCTCACTGGCCTATTTCCCAATGACTTTCCTTGCAGCCTGGGTATGGGATAAGTGGTCGGCCCGGAAGATCGAGATCGGCACCTGGCAGGTGATGCTTATTTTCCTGATTGCCCTCCTCTATTCCGCTGCTGCCATTCTTTTTCCGCTGCTGGCCAATCAAAAGGAGTGGCTCTCCACAAAGGAACTCTCTTTTATCAATAATTTTACAAGGGAAGCCCTGGAGAGGAATGTGCACTGGAGCGGGTACGAATGGCTTGTGGGCCTTTTCCTTATACTTGGTGTGACCGTTTCATTGATACAGATACTTCGCCGAAATACAAGGGGAATGCTTATCCTTCACATTGTTGTGCTACTGTTTGTTACATCATCTGTCTACCTTTTTACCGGGAGGATTGAAGGATATACCCAACGGGTAGCTATCAAGTTTTACAAAGGGCTGAAGGGTCAGGAGGTTTATGTTCAACCCCTCGGTTTCAAAAGCTATTCTCACCTTTTCTATTATGACAAACAGCCTGGAGAGCCACGGCTTTCGGTAAAGGAGATGATGGAAAATGAGCTGGACCGTGATGCCTATTTTGTGATCAGAAAGGATGAGAAAGATGTCTTCCTTGAGAGATATCCCAAACTGGAGGTAATTTTTGAAAAGGACGGCTTCGTATTTGCCATAAAGCGGGCCTTAACAAATTAAGTACTCAGGACTCAGGACTCAGGACTCAGTACTCAGTGCTCAGTACTCAGTGCTCAGTACTCAGTGCTCAGTACTCAGAACTCAGTACTCAGTGCTCAGTAGTCAGTACTCAGTGGGACAGTGAAACGACTCTTTTCTCCCTGCTGCTTTGGTAGGCGGCTTCGATGATGCGGATCACATCCCGGGCCTCTTCAGGAAGTACAGCAAGGGCCTTATTCTCTCTGATGGCACCAAAGAGGTTGTCGTAAAATGCCAGGTAGTTCCCGGACAGGGTAGGATATACACCCTCCGAGAATTCACCGTTCTCCATGGCATTCAGCTTACCCCATTGCGATTCCGGTTCTTTTCCCCATTCCTCAGTTCCCGGAATTGCCCCTGTTTTCATCTCCGCTTCCTGTGGGTCGATACCCCATTTAAGATAGCTGCCGGTGGTGCCGTGAAGGATGAACCTGGGGCCCGGTTCCCTCACCAGGTAGCTGCTCCTTACCATACATTTGAAAGCAGGGTAGTGCAGTAACAGGTCGTAACTGTCGTCGGTGAGGGCTCCGTCCCTCAGCATCCTGCTTTCGCAATATAAATGTTCCGGCATCCCGAAAAGGTGGAGTGTCTGGTCCACCAGGTGTGAACCCAGGTTGTACAGGGTTCCTGTTCCGGTGGAACGATCCTTCCATGAGTCCTGGATTTCGGTCCGGTAGCGGTCAAAGTGCGACTCAAAATCCACCAGTCTGCCCAGCTTCCCGGTCCGTATAATCTCCTTTACGGTCAGGAAATCTCCATCCCACCTCCTGTTCTGAAACACGGTGAGCAGGACCCCTTTTTTCTTTGCAAGTGCGATGAGCTCACCGGCATGTTCCGTTTTGAGGGTAAAGGGTTTCTCCACCACCACATGCTTCCCTGCCCTGATGGCCCTTCCGGCCATGTCATGGTGAAGGTGGTCGGGTGTGTTAACCACCACCAGCTCAATTTCAGGATCTTCAAGGATGGCATCAAAGGATCTTACAATCTCAGCGCCCGGGTGTTTTCCGGCTGACACATCTCTTCTTCTCTCAAGAATCTTTGTAATTGTAAATCCGGGATGCACCCGGAGAAGTGGTCCGTGGAAAACCAGGCCTGACATTCCATATGAGCAAAGGGCTGTTTTAATCAATTTCATGAGCGTTCAAGCTTTCTGCCAAATTAGACAAAAACATCCATCTGTAAAAGTGAAGTCCGGTCAGAAAAGTGAAGTGCTTTTGACCAGGGGAAAGGCTTTGAATAAACAAAAAAAGTTCGCAACTTCACAGCCGATATGGAAAGCAACAGAAGAGATTTTATAAAGGCATTTTCCACCATGGCTGCGGCAGGGATGTTTGCCTCGGGGATGCCCTGGTTAAAGGAGTTAAGTGCACAGGAGAACCTGCAAAATGTAAAAATCGGGGTTATCGGGGTAGGTTCCCGTGGACTCTATCAGGTTCAGCAGCTTCTAATGATTGAGGGAGCTGTGATTACCTGTTTTTGCGATGATTACCAGCCCCATTTTGACAGGGCGCAGCAGCTGTTAGGCCCTGATGCCAGGGGCTACAAGGATTACAGGGAGATGCTTTCTGCCGAACAGGTGGATGCTATTGTGATTGCCACTCCGCTTCATGAACACATGAGGATGACTGTGGATTCGCTGGATGCAGGGAATCATGTATTCTGCGAGAAAGCCATGGCCATGGATTATGAACAGTGTAATAATATGGTCCTTGCCAGGGAGCAGAACAACAAGATACTTTATATAGGCCACCAGAGAATATTCAATCCAAGGACCCTGCAGGCGGTGAAGGAGATCGAGGAGGGAGGTATTGGAGATGTGACCCAGATCAGGGCGTGCTGGCACAGAAATAGCGACTGGAGAAGGCCTGTGCCCTCACCTGAACTGGAGCGGAAGATAAACTGGCGCATGTACCATGAATACTCCCGGGGACTGATGACCGAACTGGCCAGTCACCACCTCCAGGTGACCAACTGGGTACTTAAGGACAGGCCCGATTATGTGATGGGTTCGGGCAGCATTAACCACTGGAAGGATGGCAGGGAGGTATATGATAATGTTCACCTGGTCTACCATTATCCTTCGGACACACATGTGATGTATGATTCCCTGATCAGCAACAAGAAATACGGAATGGAGATACAGGCACAGGGTCCCCTGGGGACCATTGAGATGGAGACCGGCTACAGGTATTCGGAACAACCCACACCGGCGGCAGGAATTCTCCAGTTGATCAACAATATTGAACATAAGGTATTTGACGCCATTCCAATCGGGGGGGCCAGCTGGGTACCTGAAGATCCGTCGGAGGACAAAGGTACCTACCTCCTCGACCGGATCCTGAAAACCGATGGATCGGATGTTCAGATGGAGTCTTTTGTGACAGATGTGAGGAATAACCGTATTGATCCCTGGATCACCAAGCAGGGCTTCGACTCCAGTATCGCCACCCTCATGGGATTTGAGGCAATGATGAATCATAAGATTGAAACCTGGCCTGAGGGACTGGCCATTTAACACCGATCAGAGCATGTTCAGAGATACCACCATAACTTCTGCTTCAAAGCGAAAAGAGCTGATCATCTTTCTCTCCAGTTTTATCGGGGCATACATATTGAATGTAATTGGAATTATCCAGCATAAATCCCCTGCCAGAGAGCTGTTTACCCAGCTTCATGTGGTGCTCCTGGTTGCACTCGTCATATATGGGGTGGTAATCGTACTGAGGGTCTTATACTATCTTGTATCCCGTTTGTGGATCCGGAAACAGTAATCCATGCCGGGAACAATCGCGGAGCCCGGGATACAACTATCATTTGCAGGATACTGAACTGAACCATGATGGTATTATTTCTGTATCCTTCAATGATACCGTCAGCCACACCGCCAACGGGCTCTCTTCCGGCGATTGCGGGGCGCTGGTCTCCTTCGGGGATACACTTTTCATGTTCACTATGAACTGGGTAAATCAGAGTAGTTCCGTATTTGTGATTCCCCAAAATCCGGGTCATTATCACCCTTCCCCTGTTAATACTTTCCAGGCCCACGGGGAGGGAGTCTGCTATGATCCAGAGGAAACCTGTGGATTTCCACCGAGAAAAGCCTGAAAAAACAGGCCTTTTTCAGGGTAAGGAGGCCGGCCCGTTAAAGATTGATCATTACCTTTGTATCAGACTCAGTTGGAGAATCAGATATGGGAAAAGAAAAGGATACATTTGAAGGTGGGAGGAAGCTACCCCTGGTGGAGGAGTTCTATACCATCCAGGGAGAAGGATATCATACCGGAAAAGCGGCCTACTTCATCAGGATTGGAGGGTGTGATGTGGGATGCAGCTGGTGTGATACCAAATTCTCATGGAACCCCGATCTGCACCCGGTGGTTCCGGCCGGACAGATTGTATCCAATGTGCTTTCTCACCCCGCAGCCGCTGTGGTTGTTACCGGGGGCGAACCTTTGATGGTGAACATGGATTACCTGACGGGCCTGCTAAAGGAGAATGGGATAGAGACCTTCCTGGAGACAAGTGGAGCCTATCCTTTGAGCGGGGTATGGGACTGGATATGTTTCTCACCCAAGAGGAACTTCCACCCACAGGAAAGGATATTTACAGAAGCCCATGAACTTAAGATGATCATTTCCGCTCCGGATGACCTGAAGTGGGCTGTGGAGAGCGGAAGTAAAGTTTCTCCCCAATGTAAACTCTACCTTCAACCCGAATGGAGTCAGCGGGAGGAGATGCTCCCGGAAATTATTGATTTTGCCAAGAAGAACCCAAGGTGGATGATCTCCCTGCAGTCCCATAAATACATGAGGATCCCCTAGTGATGAAGCGGGCCTGGATCATACTTCCCATGTTGTTCTTTGCTGTGATAATTCATGGGCAGAGCTACAGCACCGACTCCAAAAAAGCCATAAAGAAATTTGAGGCGGCAGTGGCTCTCTATCAGGGGAGGGACCCACTTGGCGCTGAAGATGTCTTATTAAAGGCAATCTCAGCAGATGATCGGTTTATTGAGGCTTACGGGCTGCTCTCACAAATTTGTTATGAATCGGGACGGATAGGGGAAGCCATAAAATACTACAGCAGAACCCTGGAGATCGATCCGGAAGGGAACCCGGATGGATACCGGCTCCTGGCCGGTCTTATGATCAGAAGTGGTGATTATGGCCGTACCCTCGCGCTGCTGGAGAAGTTCCTTGCCTTTCCCCCGGAACAGGTGAACAACAGGGGAGCGGCACTTTCCATGAAAGAGAGCTGTCTGTTTGCCATCAATGCCCTGGAGAATCCGGTCCCCTTTGAACCTGAGAACCTTGGAGATTCGGTCAATTCAGAACTCAATGAGTACTGGCCTTGTCTATCCGTGGATGAACAGCAGCTGATGTTTACCGTAATGCTCCCTCTCAACCCCGGCCAGGTGAAATCACCGGTGCATGAGGACTTCTACCTGTCAATGTGGACAGGGAGTCACTGGACCACGAGAGAGAATACAGGTTCTCCGCTGAATACCACCGACAACGAAGGAGCCCATACTGTTACAGCCGATGGCCGTTTGCTGTTTTTTACAGCCTGTAACCGCAGGGATGGAAAGGGGCAGTGCGATATCTATACCTCCGTACGTGTGAATGGCAACTGGAGCAGGCCCGTAAACCTGGGTGCACCGGTGAACTCGGGATACAGCGAGAAACATCCTACTGTATCGGCCGATGGCCGTGTACTCTATTTCACTTCTACCCGTCCGGGTGGCTTTGGATCCTACGATATCTGGAGATCGGAATGGAACGGGACCACCTGGAGTGTACCGGTGAACCTGGGCGATTCGGTGAATACGTCCGGGATTGAGCAATCGCCTTTCCTGCACCCCGACCAGCGATCCCTGTACTTCTCTTCCACAGGATGGCCGGGAATGGGACAAGGGGACCTCTTCTTTTCCAGGAGGAGCGATGAGTTTGATTGGAGCAGGCCTGTAAACCTGGGTTACCCTATCAATACATATAGCGACGAGATTGGGCTCAGTGTGAATGCCAGGGGAAACCGGGCTTACTTTGCCTCCGACAGGGAGGGCCGGTCGAATACGGATATTTTCACTTTTGAGCTACCAGAAGAGGTGAGGCCGGTGCTGGTTTCATACCTGCGCGGCAGGGTGTATGATTCCAGGAATATGAAGGGGGTCGAAGCCCTGATCCAGCTAATCGATCTTGAGACTGAGGAGGTAGTGGTGGAGTCATCCTCCATCCTGGCGGAGGGCGAATACCTGGTAACCCTTCCCACAGACCGGGATTATGCACTTAATGTAACTGCCAGCGGTTATCTGTTCTATTCTGACCACTTTGCTTTCAGGGGTGAGCACAGCAACCTGGATCCCTTCCGGAGAGATATCCCCCTTGAAAGGATTGTCGTAGGGAGCAGTGTTGTACTGAATAATATTTTTTTCGAATCCGATTCGCACCGACTGCTTCCAGCTTCCCTGGCCGAGTTGAACAGGGTTGTTATCTTTATGCAGGAGAATCCGGAGGTGGTGGTGGAGATTTCAGGTCACTCCGACAGCACCGGATCGGCCGCTCACAACCAGGAACTTTCAGGGAAAAGGGCTGGAGCGGTTGTGGAATACCTTGCCGGGAGTGGGATTGCTGCTGACCGGATGATCCCTGCCGGTTATGGTGACCGCAAACCGGTGGCAGGGAATGATACTGGGAAGGGCCGTGCGATGAACAGGAGAACCGAACTGAAGATTACTGAGATCAGGCAATGAAAATAATACACAGGGAAATACCCGACCATCTGAAAGACCGAAGCACCATTATCACACAGGTGATGTATGTCTCCATTTTTGCCCTGATTTTCATAAATATTTATTCTCCCTTCAATGCATCCTCATGGTTTGAGGGCGGTAGGCTCGAGTTTTTTTTCTATTCAAGTGCCCTGATTCTCTCCGGTATGCTGGTTATTGTAATGAGCAAGATGATATTTGTTTTTTTTGTGAAAAGAATCCGTTTTTCTTACCTGCGGTTCGGGATCTGGCACCTGATGGAGATGGTTTTGCTGGCCGTGGCATACCTGTTGGTGGACCTTCTTCTGTTGAAATCGGGTGCCGAACTGGTGGAGAGGTTTATAAGCCTGTTGTTCATCACCCTGCTGGTACTGGCCATTCCCTACTCCCTATCATGGTTGTGGCTTTCTTTAAAGGACAAGCGCACCAAGCTTGAGAGCCATACCAGGAACACATCGCAGGAGTTCCAGGAGAGACAGATGATTACTTTCAGGGATGAGACTGAGAAGATGAGATTCTCCATTAAATCGAGAGACATTCTTTATGTGGAATCTACCGACAACTATGTAACGGTATATACCAGCGATAAGGGCAAACTAAAAAAAGTGATGCTCCGGAATACCATGAAGCGCCTGGAGAAAGAGTTGGAGGGTACACTGATCCAGCGTTGCCACCGCTCCTATATGGTCAATTTTGAGAACATCAAACAGGTGAAGCTGATCAGTACCAACCTGTACATCTATATGGATTTCTCCGAGGAGATCCGCCTGCCGGTCTCAAAATCCTATGCAGAGCATGTTCATGAGTTCCTGAACCGGGTCTCATTGTAGCATCATCTGTTTTTTAGAGCATGTTTTTCCTTCAGGATGCTAAAAATTGGTATTTTTGTGTTTTTCATAAAAACATGACACAATGAATAAGATCGCGCGCAGTATCTTGCTGCTGGCCGCAATACTGCTGATTGTCCCCCTTACTCTTTCTGCCCAGAAGAAAAATAAGAAGGAAGCGCCCAAAGGCTACCAGTTTACAATTGAGAAGAGTATACCTGTAACTTCGGTGAAAGACCAGCACCGTTCGGGAACCTGCTGGAGTTTTGCCTCTACCAGCTTTATTGAAGCCGAGCTGCTCAGGAAGGGAAAGGGAGAGTATGACCTTTCAGAGATGTATGTGGTCAGAAAGGACTATGAAAAGAGGGCGGAATTGAATGTTCGGATGCATGGAAAGATGAATTTCGGAGGAGGAGCCGAGTCGCACAATACCTTCTTTGTACTGGCGAAGTTTGGGATGGTCCCTGAATCTGTTTATGACGGTCTGACTATAGGTGACTCTCTGCCGGTTCATGGTGAGATGGATGCGGTATTGAATGGCTACCTGGATCAGGTTATTATGAATCGCAACAAGACCCTGACTCCAGTCTGGAAACAGGGATACGAAGGCATCCTGGATGCCTACCTGGGTGAAGATCCGGTTTCATTCACAGTGAATGAAAAAGAGGAGACCCCCCGTTCATTTGCTGATGGACTTGGTATTAATCCGGATGACTATATCGCCCTGGGATCTTTTACCCACCACCCTTTTTATAAGAGCTTTATCCTGGAGGTTCCGGATAACTGGATTGGAGGATCGATTCAGAACCTTCCCCTGGATGAGATGATGGAAGTGGTCGACCATGCCGTTGAAACCGGTTATTCGGTTTGCTGGGCTACCGATTGCAGTGAGAAAGGATTTGTCTGGAGCAAAGGCCTTGCTCTGGTTCCCTCCACAGATACAGAAGATTTAAGTGGATTGGAGCGTGCAAAATGGGATGAATTGTCCGAGAAAAAGCAAAAGGCGCAGTTTTATGATCTCTCCACACTGAAAAAGGAGAAAGTCATTACCCAGGAGATGCGGCAGATGGGATTTGACAATTATCAGACCACTGACGACCACCTGATGCATATTGCAGGGTTCGCCCGTGATCAGGAGGGCAACAGATTCTACTACGTAAAGAATTCATGGGGAACAAACAATCATATCTACAATGGCTATTTGTACGCCTCCGAAAGCTATCTGCGTTCCAAAACCATCTATATAGTGGTCCATAAGGATGCCATCCCGGCCTCTCTGGCGGATAAGATGGGGCTGTAGTTGCAGTTGACCAGGTTTCTCTCTTTTTTACATTCCTTGTGAAAGGTGTCAGTTTTGTTGTTTTCCTTTGTGCAAAATAGGCATTTCAGGAGTTTCTGAGGTGTTGATAAATCGATTTTTACCTGCAGGAACTCCGTATAACTTTGTAGTTATATGAAGAACAACCTGTTGCAAATTGCTATTCTGGCCGTTATTCTGCTGCTCTCCCGGACATCGGGACCAGGCCGTCAGGAACAGGTACCCTTCAATCCTGCCTTTCCTGAGTATCCCCCCTTCCTTAAGGTGGATGAGTCCTGGGCAGATTCTGTGATGGAGGGGCTTTCACTGGAAGATCGTATTGCACAGATGATTATGGTCCATGCCTACTCCAATATGAGTGAGGCCCATGTGAAGTCTGTCAGCCGGATTATCACAAAATACAGGGTAGGGGGAGTGGCTTTTTTTCAGGGTGATCCGGTTTCCCAGGCTATGCTGACAAATAAGTACCAGCAGGAGTCTGAAACTCCCCTTCTGGTAGCGATTGACGGAGAAAGTGGCCTGGGAATGAGGTTGAAAAATACCATCAGGTATCCCCAGCAGATGGCCCTGGGTGCCATCAGCGATCATTCACTTATATACCAGATGGGAGAGGATGTTGCATGGCAGATGAAAAGATTGGGTGTGCATCTGAATTTTGCGCCTGTGGCAGATGTGAATAATAATCCCTCCAATCCTGTGATCAATACACGGTCATTTGGTGAAGATCCTGAGAACGTAGCCCAAAAGGTTGTTGCCCTGATGCGTGGTATGCAGGCAGGCGGGCTGCTGGTGGCTGCTAAACATTTTCCCGGACATGGCGATACCGATACAGACTCACACCATTCCCTGCCGGTGGTTCCTTATGGCAGGGAGCGGCTCGATTCGCTTGAACTCTTTCCTTTCCGGGCGGCCATACTCAGAGGGCTTACAGGAGTGATGATTGCCCACCTGCAGGTGCCGGGGCTCGACGACCGGGAAAACAGGCCGGCCACAGTGTCAGACAGGGTGGTGACAGGATTGTTGAAAGAGGAGTTTGATTTCAAGGGGCTGGTGATTACCGATGCACTGAACATGAAGGGTCTGAGCCACTATTATGAGCCTGGGATCAGGGAGCTTGAGGCGGTCAAAGCAGGCAACGATATTCTCTTGATGCCATCGGATATCGACCTGGCCATAAAAGAGATTAAAGGGGCAGTAAGAAAGGGCGAACTTCCCGAAGAACGGATTAATGAGAGCTGCAGAAAGATATTGCTGGCCAAATACTGGGCCGGTCTTGGCTGTTTCAGGCCGGTGGAGACCGGATCTCTTCTGAAGGATCTGAATCAGCCGGATTTTGAAAAGCGGCGGCGGGAGTTGATGGCACACAGCCTGACCCTGGTGAAAAACCGGGATACATTGCTGCCGCTTCGTAACCTGGAGAAGGTGAGGCTGGCAACGGTGACCATCAGTCGGAACGGAAACGATTCATACGGGGCCACAGCCGGTTTGTATACTGGTGGAGATCACTTCACCCTTTCCCGGAATGCTGATCCGGGCACCCTATCCGGACTGCACTCAGAGCTTGAGAAATACAACACGATCATAGTAAGCGTACTGAATACAAGTTCTTATGCCTCCAGGGGTTTTGGGATTACTAATGAAACGGTGGGGTTTATTGAAGGCCTTGATCCGGAGAAAAGGCTTATCCTGAATGTGGCAGGGATTCCGTACGCTCTGGGAAAGTTTCATAGCCTGGACCATATCAGTGCCATACTGCTCTCCTATGGAGACGATCCCGTTGTCCAGTCTTATGCCCTTCAGTCCATCTTTGGCGGGCGCTCCCTAAGCGGAAAGCTTCCTGTTTCAGGCGGACCCTCTGTAAAGGCAGGGGAGGGAGTTGAGACAGGTCCGCCTGTACGCCTGGGTTACGGTGAACCACTGGATGTGGGTCTCGATCCGGAAACCCTGCTGAGAATGGAGGCGGTAATTGAAGTGGCGATCCGGGAAAAGGCTATGCCCGGTTGCCAGCTGCTGGTGGCTCGTCACGGACAGGTGGTGTGGAACAGGGCCTATGGTTTCCATACTTACCAGAAGAAGCGCCCGGTGGCAGATACTGATCTATACGATCTGGCCTCCATTACCAAGATCGCTGCCACTATTCCTGCTTTGATGGTACTACGCGACCAGGGAAGGTTTTCGGAAGACTCACTGCTGGGGGCTTATGATGCGATCCCGGACAGCAGTAACAAGGGGGGACTGCTTATCTCTGATATTCTTACCCATCAGTCGGGACTTTCGGCATGGATACCATTCTACCAGTCCACCCTGGAGCCACTGGATACTTCACAGGGCCTGGTGAGGTACAACTGGTCACATACCTATCCGCTAAAAATCGGCCCCTCGGAATATGCCAATGGGAATGTGAGGTATGTGGACAGTGTTTACGAAAGGTCATATTCACCAGCCTACCCGGTCCAGGTAGCGGAAGACCTCTACCTTCGGAGTGATGTCAGGGACTCTGTCTACCGGACGATCCACGAATCACCACTGCTTCAACCACAATATTTATACAGCGATCTGGGGTACTACCTGCTCCAGCAGATTATTGAGCAGGAAACAGATACCATGTTATATCCCTACTGCTATTACCACTTCTATTCTCACCTGGGTGCCGGAACCCTTGGTTTCCTGCCCCTGAACCGTTTCCCACGAGAGAGGATCGTTCCCACTGAGAACGACCTGTTTTTCAGGCGCCAGCTGATCCACGGACATGTACATGATCCGGGAGCTGCCATGCTGGGGGGTGTGTCGGGGCATGCCGGCTTGTTTGGCTCTGCCAGCGATCTGGCTAAAATGATGCAGATGTACCTGAACGGCGGGTGGTATGGCGAGGACCGTTTCATCGATTCCACAACGTTGGCCCTCTATACCTCCTGTTACAATTGCGATGATGAGAACCGCAGGGGACTTGGATTTGACCGGCCGGTCACCGACGAACCGGATGCTGGCCCGGCTTGTGATGATGCATCCTCCCGCAGTTTTGGACATTCGGGTTTTACCGGCACCCTTGTTTGGGTTGACCCTGACTACGACCTGGTCTATATATTCCTGTCCAATCGCATTCACCCAAACCAGGGCAATACGAAACTAATTGACGACGACATCAGGACCAGGGTACAGCAGGTCGTGTATGATGCTATCATCCAATAACTGCTACATAACACACATTTTTGTGAGATAGTTTTGAGTATTGTTTTGCCGGAAGCATATCCGAATGCCTAATTTTATTCTGGCAATTGGAGATTAGTTATTGGTTACCATTTGCTATTCACTATTTACACATTGCTATTTACTATATTCTATGAAACCAACACACATTGAACACATTGGGATCGCAGTGGCTGACCTGGAAGAGTCCATAAGCTATTACGAAAAAGTACTGGGGCTGGAGTGCTACGCCATCGAAGAGGTGGCCGATCAGAAGGTAAGAACTGCCTTTTTCAGGGTGGGGGACACCAAGATCGAGCTTCTTGAGAGCACCGATCCTGAGGGGCCCATCGGGAAGTTTATCGAGAAGAAGGGACCCGGGATTCATCACCTGGCATTTGCCATGGATGATGTGGGGAAGTCGCTCAAACACGCCAGGGAACAGGGTGTAAGAGTGATTGATGAGGTGCCCAGGAAGGGGGCGGAAGGATTGAAAATCGGTTTTCTTCACCCTAAATCTACCCAGGGAGTCTTAACAGAGTTTTGCGGTCATGAGTAGCCAGGATGATTGAATCGGCTTAGGCTGCAGGGTTTTTATATGGCATTTCTATGAAACAGACAGCAATCACAGGCAACAAAGGCGACCGGGTACGATCAGACTGCCAGGTGACACTGCAGCTCCCTGAGAAGGGGGGCATCAGCATTACACTGAAGAGCAAGGTAGAGGCGATGTTTGGAGAGCAGATCAGACAACAGGCAGAGGAGGTGCTTAAAACGCTGGGGATCTCTCATGCTCACCTGGAGATTGAGGATAACGGGGCCTTGCCCTTTGTAATCGGTGCCAGGATCGAAGCAGCTGTAAACCAGCTTCAACCCACCGGACATAGTTGGATCCCTCCCTTAATTGAGCAAAACCGCGATGATAGCGGGAAGGAGCGTTTCAGATTCTCCAGGCTGTACCTTCCAGGGAATTCCCCGGCAATGATGCTCAATGCAGGGATCCACCAACCCGAGGGGATAATCCTTGACCTGGAGGATTCGGTGGCTCCTGAAAAGAAAGCCGAGGCCCGACTGCTTGTCCGCAATGCCCTTTGCCAGGTTGATTTTTACGGCGCCGAGCGGATGGTGAGGATCAACCAGTTGCCGGCCGGACTGGAAGACCTGGATGAGGTGGTTCCCCGACAGCTGCACCTGGTGTTGCTTCCCAAGTGTGAACATGCTTCACAGGTTGCAGAGGTGACGGAACGTATTGATTCTGTATTGCTTAAGCATAAGCAGGAGCGAGAGATCTTCCTGATGCCCATTATTGAGAGCTGCCTTGGTGTGGAAAATGCCTTTGAAATAGCGAGGGCTTCGGAAAGTGTGGTGGCCATGGCCATCGGGCTTGAGGATTATACAGCCGACCTGGGGGTTAAACGAACCGACTCAGGCGAAGAGTCACTCTATGCCCGCACCAGGCTTGTCAATGCCTGTAAGGCTGCCGGGATACAGCCCATCGATTCTGTCTTCTCGGATGTGGCCGATATGGAGGGGCTCAAAAGGAATGTGGCCACATCCCGCTCACTGGGATTTGAAGGGATGGGTTGCATCCATCCCAGGCAGGTTCCTGTAATCCAGGAGGCTTTTGTTCCGGGTGAGAATGAGATTAAGGATGCAAGGCGGATTGTAGAGGCCTTTGAGAAGGCTGAAGCACGTGGTTCGGCTGTGGTGGCCCTGGGGAGCAAAATGATTGACCCACCTGTTGTAAAAAGGGCGCTGAAGATTCTTGACCTGGCCTGTAAACTAAAACCGTAAAAAAGCAGCTGTATGCAAACCAAAAGCAATGCCGCCGGACGCCTCGTGGTCAGTGAAATTAACGGGGAGGTCGCCATCCCTTTCCAGGGGGTTGGGAAATACAAACCCGTAGGAAAGAAACATGCTCCATCCATTCCCGTCTGCAGCGACTATCCTGCAGACGGGAATAAGGTGGTTAAGGATCTGCGGACTGCCCTGGAAAAGGCTGGCCTGCGTGAGGGGATGACCATCTCCACCCATCATCATTTCCGGAATGGAGATTTTCTGGCAAACAAGGTTTTTGATATAGCCAAAGAGATGGGGGTGAAGGGGCTGCGCTGGTTTCCATCCGCGTCTTTCCCCTGTCACGAGCACCTGATCCAGTACCTGCAGGATGGGACCATCCAGCGCATCGAAGGGAGCATGAATGGTCCCCTGGGCCGCTTTGTCTCCGAAGGCGGCATGGAGGGCACCGGGGTGCTGCGTTCCCATGGCGGGAGGTACCAGGCCATCCAGGATGGTGAAGTAAAGGTGGATATTGCTGTGATCGGAGCTCCTGTTGCCGATCAGTTTGGGAATTCTAATGGCCTGTCGGGCGATTCGGCCTGTGGATTGCTGGGTTTTGCCCTGGCCGACTCGGAGTATGCCGACCGGGTGATTGTGGTTACCGACAACCCGGTGGAGTTTCCTTGCATTCCCTGGCAGATACAGGGCAACCATGTGGATTTCGTGGTCCACGTGGAAAAACTGGGCGATCCATCGAAGATTATCTCCGGGACCACCCAGATTACAAAATCGCCCGACCGCCTGCTACTGGCCGAACTGACCGCCCGGTTCTGCCAGGCGGCAGGGATCATCCGTGAGGGATTCAGCTTCCAGTCGGGAGCGGGCGGCACCTCACTGGCCGTAGGTGAGTATTTCCGTAAGATCATGAAAAAGGAGGGGGTAAGGGCACGATTTGCCCGTGGCGGAAGCAATAAATACCTGGTCTCCATGCTGGAGGAGGGCCTTGTGGATTACATCCTGGATGGCCAGACCTTCGACCTGGAGGGAGTGCGGTCTATGGCTGAAAATCCGGGACACGTGTGGACCAGTCCCTTTACCAGCTATAACTACCATGGCAAAGGAAATTTTGCGGGCCTGATCGATGTGGTGATCCTCGGGGCCACCGAGGTGGACCTGTATTTCAATGCCAATGTGGTTACACACTCCGACGGTTACCTGCTTCACGGAGTAGGCGGATGGCAGAACTGCCTTTTCTCGAAAACAGTGATCCTGCCCATTCCGCTCTTCAGAGACCGGGTTCCGGTGGTCAGAGAAAAAGTGACCACCCTTTGTGGCCCGGGCGAGTTGATCGATGTGATTGTTACTGAAAGGGGTATTGCCATTAATCCCAAACGAAACGATCTGATAGAGCTTACCAAAAACAGCGGTCTGCCCATTAAAAGCATTGAGGAGCTAAAGGCTGAGGCAGACCGGATCTGCGGCATCCCTGCACTACCTGAAGTGGAGGACAGGGTGGTGGCAGCAATCAAATGGGTGGATGGAACCGTGATTGATGTGGTTCGGCAGGTGAAATAAACCAGATTTTCAACGTCCATTTCATCGATTTTACTCGCATGTCCGTGAATTGATTTGGATCAATGAAGGTAACTGATATTACCTCCTGATAAATTTCGCTGTGGGATAAGGTTTGCTTGCTTTTGTGGTATCTTCAGGGTACCAGTGGCAGGGAACGGTGAATGAGGTGGTTTCATTCTGGGTAATGTCATCCGCATCTGTCCAGCCTCCGGAAATCCACAATCCTCCCGCTGCCTCTTTGAAGGCCCATATGTAGTAAACCCTGGGTTCCATATTCATAAAAAGCACTTCACCCTCATCATTTGTTATATCAGACAGATTGGCTTCTTCAAAGTTATCCCACTCTTCCTCATCGGTATATAGAAATACTTCTGCATCCTTGAAGTAGATTGTTCCGGTACTATCCGTTATAAAAAAGCTGAGGATGGTTGCTTCATTGATGACGATGGTTTCGCTCTTGAGGTGGCTGCCTGCATCATTGGTAGCTGTCAGGATCACCTCAAAGCTGCCCGCCTCCTCATACAAATGCTGGGGATTCTCCGTGGTGGAGGTACCTCCATCGCCGAAATCCCATTCATAAGAGTTTTCCTCGGGTGTTGTATTATTGAAATGAACTGATTCTCCTGCTTCCACATTAATAGTGGGTGTATATGTGAAACTGGTTTCAGGAACCTTCTGACATGAAAGTAGGGCAAGGAGCGGAACAAGAACAAATGTCAGCCTGGAGGGTACTTTGTATAATTTCATAAAATTCAGATAAGTAAGATCAATCACATAAAAAATAATCACATAATATAGGCATTCCTGTTTACATCCAAACATACGCAGGTGGAGCTATCCTCTCTTAGATTAACCAAATCGTAATTGATATTGTTCGTCAGGCTACTCTTCTTTTTTGGAAAATGGCATAAAAGGGCTGAAATTAGAAGTTTCTTGATCAACAAGCAAATTTAACTTATGCCGTCAGCTTGCTTTTTTTATATCTTACATGCAACATTCCCTTTAACCCATCGTCATTGTGACAGAGATTGAGAATTCCGGAAAGTATGCACCGAAGCACCAGAAGCTTGTAGAAGCTTGCAAAAAGGGTGACCGGAAGTCGCAATTTGAGTTATACAAGCTTTACAGTGGAGCCATGTATAACACCACCCTGAGAATAGTCAGGGATTCTGATGATGCGGAAGATGTCATGCAGGAAGCGTTCTTAAAGGCATTTTTGAAAATAGGCACCTATCGAGGAGAGGTCAGTTTCGGAGCATGGTTGAAGCGGATTGTGGTGAATAAATCGCTGGATTTCCTGAGGCTGAAGAGAGAACAGATCTCTCTGGAAGATGTGGGTGAGGCGGAAGAGCTGCCCGAAGAGGGTCCTGAGCTTGTTGAACTTGCATACTCGGCGGATGAAATACGGAAGGCCATTTACGCCCTCCCGGAAGGATACCGGATCGTGCTCTCTCTAATCCTGCTGGAAGGCTACGATCATGATGAGGTTTCGGAGATTCTCCGGATATCCAATGCCACATCCCGAACCCAGTATCACAGGGCCAAAAAGAGACTGGTTGAACTGCTTAGAAAATAGAGAAGAAAGATGATTGATCTTGAAAAACATATAAAGGAAAAGAGGCTGCAGCTGGATGCGGATTCACCGGCAGAAGGACACGAAGAACGTTTCCGCCAGATGCTTGAAGGCAGGCCGGTGAGAAGGGTGACTTTTCGGCATGTTCTGCAGGTTGCAGCTTCTATTGCAATAATACTTGCCTCGTCAGTGGTGCTGATCCGCACCAACAGAAGCGGCGATAAAATTGCTGAGCAAAAAGTTCCCGCCTCGGTTATTGAGGCAGATCAATACTACTCCACACAGGTGGGTTACAGGGTCGATCAGATCAAACAGTTGGATTTTAATGATGCGGAGGATAAAATGGTTCTTCTTGACGAACTGGAGGAACTTGACAGCTATCAACAGCAGTTAATGAAAGATCTTGAGGCAAATCCCAATGATGAGCGTGTGATTAATGCCCTGATCAAACACTACCAGGTCAAACTGGACGTGATGGATCAGATTATATATCAATTAAATCAATTTAAAACTGAAACAAGCAATAACCATGAAAAAGAGAGTGTCTAATTTGAGAAGTTTGCTCCTGTTGCTCCCGATAACAATTTCAAGCTTTTCTCTTTCTGCCCAGGATGCAGTTAAGGATTTTTCCGAAACCTTTGATGTGAGTGAGGGTATTACACTGAATGCTGATACGAAGTATTCGGATGTGGAGATGATCACCTGGGACAAGAATACAGTTGACATCTATGTGGAGGTCAAGGTTGAAGCTTCCACTAAGAGCAAGGCCGAGGAGAAGTTGTCCAAAATCGATGTGAAGATTGGAAAATCCGGCAATACCATCTCCCTCAAAACCGAATTGAATGAGGGGTGGTCAAGGAGTGCAAAGGTGGATATCAACATCATTGTGAAGGCGCCTGCATATTTGAACCTGGAGATGTCGTCGTCCTACGGTGACCTTTATCTGCAGGAACTCAGTGGCCTGGTGCAGCTTAACATGAAATATGGAAACCTGAAGGCAGGAACCCTGGGCCGGGGCAATGAGAAGCCTTATAACAAGCTTGATCTGGCCTATTCTGACGCCAGCATTGAAACTGCCGGCTGGATGGAAGTGGAACTGGCCTATTCGGACCTTGAAATGGTAAATTCGACCATGATCTTTGCCGAAAGCAAATATTCCAAGCTGATAGGTGAGAAATGCAGTGGCATTGTCACAGAAGGTGCTTACGACAAGTACATATTCGATCAAGTGGGTAGTTTTGTTGGAGAATTACGTTACTCCGGTGTTAAACTGGGTGCCTTGAATAAGAAACTGGATGTGGAGTCCAAGTACACACATGTGAAGATTCTTAATGTCTCCGAAGATTTCAAGATGATCAATGCAGTAAGCTCCTACGGTAATATCTATCTGAAAATGGAAGATGGTGCTTCCTTCAAGCTTGAGGGAGAAGCACGTTATGGAAAGTTCAGCATGGCCAAGGAAGGAAAACTCAGTAAAGTGAAGGAGAACAACATGATAAAAGTATGGGGAACCGTCGGATCGGCCCCCAAAGGTTCCATCACCCTTGATGCCAGGTATGGCAACATCGATATAGAGTAAGCCCGAACACAATACATCCTTTAACGATCCCGGATTTTCTATAAATCCGGGATCGTTGCGTTTATGGCCTTTTGATCCCTGGGGTATATCATGCTTGTTGAGTTTCTATTGTTAACAGCAGGCTTCCATTCGACAGTGGAGAAAGTAATACTGTTAAAATAAAATTTTTATAAATTACGGGATTGGTATTTCAGAAACTAATCTCCTTCACTATGGATTTTACCAAACCCCTGAATCATGCCCTGTTAACCACGCTTCTCCTTATTACAGCATGTTCCACGACCCCGCGTGAGGAGCAGACCCAACAAACAGAAACTGTTCCCTATGAATATGCCCTGGTGCTACACGGAGGGGCTGGCTACATGAATTTCGAAAATGTTCCTGAAGAGAGGCGGGTGGTATTCAAGCACTCACTGGATAGTGCCCTGCAATTGGGTCTCGCCCTGTTGGATAGAGGGGGTACCAGCATTGAAGCCGTGGAGGTGGTCATCCGCTGCCTTGAAGACAACCCTCTTTTCAATGCCGGAAAAGGGGCGGTATTTACCAATGAGGGGAAAAATGAACTGGATGCTTCCATTATGAGCGGGAGGGACCTGAATGCCGGGGCGGTAGCGGGAGTCACAACTATTAAAAATCCCATTTCAGCTGCCAGGGCAGTGATGGAACAATCCGAACATGTGATGCTTGCAGGAACAGGTGCAGAAATATTTGCGGAGCAGGCAGGTCTTGAGATAGTGGATCCATCCTACTTCTACACCCAGAAGAGCTTTGAATCGCTTCAGCGTATGAAAGCGGATGAAAAACATGGAACCGTGGGTTGCGTGGCACTTGACCGTAATGGGAACCTGAGTGCCGGAACCTCTACTGGTGGTATGACCAACAAGAAATACGGGCGCATAGGTGATGCCCCGATTATCGGAGCAGGCACCTATGCCAACAACGCTACGTGCGGTGTCTCAGCCACAGGTCATGGCGAATTCTTTATCCGCTGGGCTGTAGCTCATGATATTTCTGCTTTGATGGAATATAAAGGTTATGATGTGGAGACCGCCGCTAAAGAGGTGGTTGAGAAGAAACTGGTGGAGGTTGGTGGAGATGGCGGGGTGATCTGCCTGGACCGCTTCGGACGGACCGCCATGATTACCAACACAAGTGGAATGTTCCGTGCCTACGGGAATTCAGAGGGGGAGAGGGTGGTAGCTATATTTAAGTAAGTAGGTAAATAGCAAGGTGGCAACTGCCCTCCTGTGAAAATTGCTTCATCAGGACCGCGCCTTGAAAGGCAGAAAGGTCATAAAGTCCGCATGGTGCACGATATATGCTTCGGTGCTGCGTTTGATCATATCGCCCTCGCCTGCATGGGCAGCGATGATGTGGCACACCTCTGGCGGGATTCCGCAGCTTTCGGCCAGTGAGACTCCTGAAAAGGGGTGCCTGAGCAGCTTTCCGTATGGCCCCTGGACGGCATTTCCGTTCTCATCCAGTTCGTATTCAAGCAGTTTGCCCACATCGGCCAGGATTGCCCCGGAGATCAGTATATCCATATCCACCGGTAACTCATCGCCAAAAAACTCGTTCATCTTGTTCCCGCTGTCCTTCGCTATATGAACCACAGCCCTTTTGTGCTCCATGAAGGTGACCTTCAGATCAGGTCCGCACAACAGCGTAAAGGGGATCCGGTTGAGGTCTTCACCGGTCAGAACACTCTTTTCAAGTGCTTTTTCCCAGACCCTTGCTGTTCTTTGCTTTAAGTCCGGATTTGCAATCCATTCAATCTCCGGCCACAGGTCCGGAACTTCCTTACTGATCTCGTTCATCTCTCTCTTTTATAGTTTGGCAATAATTGCATCGGCCATCTGCTGTGTGGAGGCAGCTCCGTTTTTGATCACATCGGCATGGCCGGTCATTTTCATCATATCGTAGGTTCTGACCTTCCCCTCCAGGATTACGGATGCAATGGCAGTCCTGATCCGCGTAGCCAAAGTATCCTCGCCAATGTGATCCAGCATCAAACAGGCCGATTCCACCATGGCAATAGGATTGACAATGCTTACAGGATAATCTGCATATTTGGGTGCCGATCCGTGGGTGGGTTCGAATACCGACACTTCCTCGCCAAGGTTGGCACTGCACGCAAATCCGAGTCCGCCGATCAGTCCGGCAAAGCCATCGGATACGATATCCCCGAACATGTTCCCGGCCACGATTACCCCGTAATTCTCCGGATTTTTGGTGAGCCACATCATCTGGGCATCGATGTTTGTATTCCACAGTTCGATCTGTGAGAAGTCAGCCGCCTGAATCTCCTGTGCCATCTTATACATCATGCCGGATGTCTCCCGTATCACATTGGGTTTTTCACACACTGTAACACTCTTATATGCAAACTTTACGGCATATTCAAAAGCAGCCCTCAGTATCCGTTCGGTGGCCTTTTTTGTAAAGATGCGTGTGGATACCGATAATTCCTCCACTGGTACGTCCCCGAAATTCTTCATGAACCTGGGGTGGGAGGCGAGACCCTGGTATACGATATCCGGAGGATTGGTCCACTCCACCCCGCCGTACAAACCTTCTGTATTTTGCCTGAAAATGGCCACATCAACCCCTGGTTCTTCGATGCTCTCGCCGGCTCCCCGACGGATGAAATTCAACGGATTCCCTGTGTAGGTCCTGCAGGGCCTGATACACACATCCAGGTTGAAGTGCTGCCTCAATCCCACAATGGGGCTCGAGTAGACCAATCCCTTATCCTTAAGCGAGGGGTCCAGCTCGGCTGTTGCCGCATCTTTGGGTTTGCTGGTGATAGCTCCGAAAAGACCGATTTTATGCTTTTCAAGAAGTTCAATTGTGCGGTCGGGCAG
This sequence comes from Bacteroidota bacterium, assembly GCA_024244665.1. The sequence goes on from JAAEOI010000597.1 coordinate 25,899, forward strand.
GGGATTTCCTTCACTTTTCCAGAACTCCCAGCCAATATCTCCTTCCACATAATCGGCACTAAATCCGGCTTTATCAAGGACCCGGATGGTCTCTTCCAGAACGACTCTCCCTATTCCGTCACCGGGCATCGAAACTATGGTGCGCATATTCATGTTCATAAACAGATTAATAGAGGATTTAGAATTGTTATCTTTACTAATGTAGAAGATTATTCAATCTGTTTTGTTGCTAATTGTCATATTTAGTCCAAACATATTGCATAACATAAAGCCAACTATTCAATCCGTACGAAACCATGATTTCAGATTTACTTCCCTGGGAAATATGGGGCTATTTTGAGAAAATCCTGACCATTCCCAGGATCTCCAGGCAGGAGAAGCAAATTGTCGCTTACCTTGAGGCATTTGCACGTGAAAAAGGGCTCAGTTGCCAGGTCGACCAGGTGGGAAATGTTCTCATCACAAAACCGGCTACTCCCGGAATGGAATCAAGAAAGGGGATCATCCTTCAGTCCCATCTTGACATGGTGGGAGAAAAGCATGCCGATGTGGATCATGATTTCACCAGTGATCCTGTTTTACCCATAATTGAAGATAGCTGGGTTAAGGCAAAAGGAACCACCCTTGGCGCAGATGACGGGATCGGTATTGCTGCTTCCATGGCCATCCTTGCCTCGGATACTCTTTGCCATGGCCCCCTTGAATGCCTTTTTACAGCAGACGAGGAGAGCGGGATGACCGGTGCGCTTGGTTTACAACCAGGTTTTATCAAAGGATCCATTCTTCTGAACCTGGATTCGGAGGATGAGGGAGAGATTTTCATCGGCTGTGCCGGCGGGATCGACACAGTGGCGACTCTGAAGCTGAAGAAGAAACGTTCAGGGATCAACAAAGCAGCACTGAAGGTATCAGTTGGCGGACTAAGCGGTGGCCATTCGGGCGACGAAATCCACAAGGGGCTGGGCAACTCCATTAAGATACTGAACCGCTTCCTTTGGAATGCCGACCGGAAATTCAAATTGAACCTGGCACAGTTTGAAGGAGGGAATGCACGAAATGCAATTCCCCGTGAGGCCTTTGCGGTGATCGTGGTAAAGGAGAGGGTTGTGGAGCTGATCCAGGTCTATTTCAACTCTTTTTCAGAGATTATCACCAGGGAGCTGTCAAAGGTCGAACCCGGATTTACAATGACCGTTGAGCGGGTGAAGACCCCTGAGAATGTAATTATAAAGAAACAGCAGAGAAAGCTTTTCTCTACCCTATATGCCTGTCCGCACGGAGTCATAGCCATGAGCCATGAGATTCCAGGCCTGGTGGAGACTTCCACCAACCTGGCATCTTTAAAGCACCACGGCGATGACCTGCTTGAGATTGTTACCAGCCAACGAAGTAGTGTGGAGTCATCCAAAATAGATATTTCGGAACGGATGGGTGCACTATTCAGCCTGCTGAGGACCAGGGTAAGGCACTCGGATGGTTATCCCGGGTGGAAGCCCAATATGGATTCGGAGGTGCTTAAGATCTCCAGAGATGTTTATAAGAATCTGTTTAACAGTGATGCAGAGGTGAAGGCGATTCACGCGGGACTTGAATGCGGATTGTTCCTGCAGAAGTATCCTGACCTGGATATGATTTCATTCGGACCAACCATCAAAGGGGCGCATACCCCCGAGGAGCGTATCCATATTGAAACCGTTGATAAATTCTGGAGGTTCCTCCTGGAGATGCTTGAGAAGGCTCCGGAACAGGTCCGGGCATAAGTTGATTACTGAACAGCTTCGAAATCCCTTTTTGACACCCCGCAAACCGGGCAGAACCACTCTTCAGGAATATCCTCGAAGGCCGTACCAGGGGCTATCCCGCTATCAGGATCCCCCTCTTCCGGATCATATACAAATCCACAGATGGTACATTGATATTTTTGCATGTCACAATTGGGGTTTCAGGTACATTTTTCCTTTTGTGAGCAGGAGAAGGAGGCCTCCCGTGATCACCTCCCCCGTTTCCACATCCAGTTCAGATCCGTTCATGCTGTGAGGGATCAGGTATACACCCAGCATCACAACTGCAGCAAGAATGGCCAGCCACTTACCATAGGATTTATTCCTCAGGAACCATGCAATAAGGTAGGCTACGAGTGCTAAAAGCACCTTGTTATCGGTCATGTCTTCACCCAGTGGCCACCCGGTCCAGAATTGCCCGAAGGAGTATTTCTGAACAATGGGGCCCAGGATGAAGCCCCCGATCACCAGGAAGATGATCGTGACTTTCACATGCTTTTTATATGAAGGAATATTGGCCAGTGCAAAGATGATGGTGGCCATGGACCAGATAACGGTCATAATCATCATCAGCACATGGGGGATCAATGCCCATGCAGGTACATCACCCCGGAACCGGATGACCACACTCTCACCTTCATGCAAATCAATTGGTTTACCATCGGCCATCAGTTCCAGATGGTATTCAATTTTACCGGCTGGTGGTTGATGGGGGAGGCTTGTGGTCAGAAGACCTTCCTTCCTTTCCATCACCAGGGTGTCCCACGGGTTATCTGAGGGGAAGAGTCGCCAGATCAGATTAGATGAAAAGCCCTCCGGAAGCTGAACTTCCACCGGGTAATCTCCAGGTCTCCCATTATTGGAACGCGGAAGGTTAAAATGGAATTCCTCGTTCTGGTGACTAATTTCATATTTCTTTGGGTAAGTTGGGCCGGTAAGCCTCTGGTACACCATTGCAGAGAGGGAAACTGCCACTGCCAGTACCCAGAACAGAACTTTTTTCAGTTTTATATTCATAAGGTTTTATTTTATCAGATTCTAACGAGAATTTCTATTTTGTCTTCGCCCCGTTTTACCGAGACGACAATATCCATACCTTCCTTCAATTGGCCAAGCCGGCTCATGTAATCATAGATGTTTCCGACCGACTTCCCTTCGATTGCGGTGATCACATCTCCTTTTTGAATACCTCCCACTGCCGCAGGTTTTCCTGCTGTAACAAACATTACAGGCATTCCATTGCTGCCATCGTAGTTCATATCAGGCATCAGTCCCAGGGTGACCCCGCTGTGCCGCCCCCTGGATGAACCCCTTACCTTGGGCCCTGCTTCGGTAAAAGCGATGCGATCCTTTTGATTGGCCAGTGCTTCAGCCACTTCAGCTACATAGGTAATCACCTCTCTTGCACCCTCCAGGTTGATGGATGACAGCTTGTCGGAAGGTGTGTGATAATCGGTATGGGCCCCGGTGGAGATAAAAAGCACGGGGATATCCTTTGCATAGAATGCGGCATGGTCGGACGGACCGTATCCCTCGTTGGAGAATTTCAGGCTGAATCCATATTCACTGTTCAGTGAGTTGAGCAGTGTGGCAAATCCCGGGGAGGTGCCCACTCCGCCAATCTGCAACTGACGCTCGTCATTTAGCCTGCCCACCATATCCAGGTTGATCATGACCTGCACCTGTGAAAGTTCAAAAGGGGGATTCTCTGTAAAGTATTTAGATCCCACCAGTCCCATCTCCTCGGCTCCGAAGGTGGCAAAAACCATGCTTCGTGCAGGGGATAAGGATTTCATGTATTCGGAGATCTCGATGACCCCGGCTACTCCTGAAGCGTTGTCGTCAGCTCCATAATGGGCTGCTATTGTGTCGGGCCTCCTGGACGAGGTACCGGGCCCTCCCATGCCCAGGTGGTCGTGATGGGCCCCGATAAGCACGTATTCGTTTTGCAATGAAGCTTCAGATCCTTTCAGAAATGCCAGGGTATTGGCAGTTTCCACCTTTTTCGGCTGAAGGTCGACGGTGATTGAGAGCTCCAGGCCGGTGGCAAATGATGCGGTTTCCCCCGAGCTTGAGATCAGCCTGTCCAGAACGGCGAGACTGTCTTTACCGGCTGCGGAGAGAATTTTCTCAGCTGCGCTCCGGCTTACCTGTACTACCGGGATTGAGAGGGGGTGTTGTTTTCCTTTCAGCTTATCAAGAGCATCCTTTGGGTCGTACTGTTCACCCGATACCAGTATGACACCAGCTGCTCCCAGGTCAGATGCCAGCAGTGCTTTCCCGCGATCTTCGCTGTAGTTGATATAAGGGGAGGAGGGATCCTGTTTTCCCGGAACACTCCTCAGGATCATTACCCACTTTCCGGATGGATCCACCAATTGATAATCATCCCATTGAAGCTCATCCTGGTCCACCTGGAAACCATAGCCTGCAAAAACCAGTTCTGAAGCCAGGGAGCCATTTTCACTGAACGAAACCGGAATGAAGTCAGTTCCCGGTTCAAGGGTATTTCCCAGGTACCCGATGCTATTTCCCGGCCCTGCTTCAATCTCGGTCACGATGTCGAAATGCTGTAGTCCGCTTTTTTCATATAAGCGTAAACCTGCCTTCTTGTAGCTTTCCGTAATATAATCACCCAACAGGGCGTCCTCTGCAGATCCCGGATAGCGACCGGCCAGCTCATCTGAAGCCAGGTAGGCAATATGCTCTTCCACCTCCAGAGAGGTAATTTCAGGATCAAATCCGCTTTGACAGGAGAATAAAAGCGGAATTATTAATAACCCAAACAGGTTGTATTTCATTGTATTAGATTGTTAATCAGTGTATTGGGATACTATTTATCCTGAATCTAAAGAGAGGCAAGATACGATATATATTATTTTTTACGAAAACGTTTGGAGTGAATTGAATTAAAACATACTTTTACAAAAGCGTTTAACGTAGTTGTCAAACATATATGTAAAACAAAGTCGTCAAAGATGAAACTCAATACAGAAACAGAGGAGAAGATCATTATTTCGGCCGAGAAATTGTTTTACCAGAAAGGGAAGGCCGGGACCTCCATGCAGGATATTGCTGATGATGCGGGCATTAACCGGACTCTTTTGAATTACTATTTCAGGAGCAAGGATCAGTTGTTTGAAGCGGTATTCAGGAAAGCCCTGGGCAGTTTTGTTCCAACTCTGGCAGCCCTGCTCCATTCCGATATATCATTTGAGGAATATGTTCCAAAGATGATTCATATGATCATCGATAACATGCTTGCCAATCCCCAGATTCCCATTTTTATACTCCAGGAGCTTTCCTCCAATCCGGAAAGGATGCCCCAGATTATCAAGGAGATGGGTATTGATCCAATATTGGCCTATGAGAAGATGTACGAGAAGATGGAGGCCATGCCGGACAGGGGTAAAGAGCTTCATTCCGATTTCAGTCAAATGATCATGAACCTGATCAGCCTGTGTATATTTCCTTTTGCCGCCCGTCCGGTGATTACCGGTATTCTGTTCAACGGTGATGACGATGCCTTTATAGCCGCCATGAACGAACGCAAGAAAGTTCTTCCACAGATGTTTCAAAATTTAATGAGTAAAAACCAATAATATGAGAGCAATTGCATTTATCCTACTAAGCACAGCTGCCGGACTGCTCCACGCACAGGACAGCATCACCCTGTTTGAGTGTCACACTATGGCAGTGGAAAATGCTCCCAGGCTTGCAGACCGTGAGCTCATAGAGCAAATAGGGGAGCTTCGAACTGAACAGGCTAAAACGAACTGGTATCCCACCCTCGATTTTAACGGAAAATTGTCCTACCAGTCCGATGTGGTCACGGTGGCCCTGACCGATCCCTCCATCCCGGTTGATTTCCCGGAGGTGCCCCACGACCAGTATGGTTTAAACCTGGATATCCGGCAGAATATTTATGATGGGGGTATGACCAAACAAAAGAAACAATTCGAGGAGGCAAAGACCGCTGCTGACCTGCAGCAGGTGGAGGTTGATCTGTACAGCCTGAAGTCGTGGGTCAATCAATACTATTTTTCCATCCTGGTATTGCAGGAAAACAGGCTTAATCTGGGCATTCACATGGTAAACCTGGAAACCAGGCAGGAATCCATGAGAACAGCCATTGAAAATGGAATCCTTCTGGAGGTCGAAATGAGGGTCATCGAGGTGGAGGTGTTGAAAATCCGGCAGTCCATGCTTGAGGTTGAATCGTCTAAACAGGCCTGTATCTCTGCACTCAATATCCTTTGCGGAACAGATCTCCGGGTGGATACACAATTGCAGCTTCCTCTCCAGAGAGGATTACCTGAGGAGCAGATAAACCGGCCCGAATACACGCTATTCGACCTGAAGGACGCCTCCCTGGAGGCAGGTAAGGAGCTGACGGGCCGCAAAAGGATGCCGGTTCTCTATGCCTTTGGTCAGGCCGGCTATGGGAAACCGGGTTACAACATGATGAGCGGAGAGTGGGATAGCTATTATATGGTCGGAGCTGGTTTTAAATGGAATATCTGGGACTGGAACACGACCGGACAGGAGAAGAAGGTGATTCAGAACCAGCAGATGATGCTGAAAAACCAGCGGGATACCTTTACAAAGGAGATTTCATCCAGGCTGGTACAGGAGGAGGCGAAAATAGAGCAGTACAGGTATACCATGGAGTTGGATGAGCAGGTGCTGGATCTTCAGCGTGAGATTTCCAAACATGCTGCCACGAAATTAAGCAATGGAACCATCACCGCCACTGACTATATTACCGAACTGAATAAGGAGAGCCTTGCCCGGAATAAACTGGCCACCCACCGTATCATGCTTGCCCAGTCCATTACCAACTATTTAACCATCCAGGGGAACCTGTAAAACCTTACAATCATGAAGAGAATTCACACATATATTCTGCTGGTATTCATCCCCCTTCTTTCGTGTAACAATGATGAAGAGCAGGTGGATGCATATGGAAATTTCGAAGCCATCGAGGTGATGGTCTCAGCTGAAACCTCGGGGCTCATCCTGGAATTCCCATTCCGTGAGGGGGACCGGCTTAAAGAGGGCCAGGTTGTGGCCTCTGTTGATACCATTCAGCTTGTTCTTCAAAGAGAGCAACTGCAGTCAGGTAAAGCATCCCTGGGAGCCAGGATTAAGACACTGGAAGCACAGGTAAAGGCCAGCAGGGTTCAACTGGAGAACCTGGAGCGTGAGAAAAAGCGGATCGATAAGCTGGTGGAGGGCGGGGCCGCCACTTCGAAGCAGCAGGATGATATTGACGGGCAGATTGAACTACTGAAGGCTCAGATAGTGGCCACCAAATCACAAAAAACATCAGTCTATGCCGAACGTTCAACCCTGGAGATTCAAATCCTGCAGGTGGATGACAGAATCCGGAAAAGTAGTTTAAAGAGCCCGGGCGATGGAGTGATACTCACCAAATACAAGGAGAAGGGGGAGCTTGCAACACCGGGTCAGCCCCTTTACAAAATGGCAAATATGGATGAGTTGATTCTCCGGGCCTATATATCTGGTAATCAGCTATCATCGGTAAATGCCGGTGTTTCGGTCACGGTTCAGTTTGATGTTGCAGAAGGAGTGGAGAAGACTTCAGGGACTGTAAGCTGGGTATCGCAAAGGGCCGAATTTACCCCCAAGATCATACAGACAAGGGAGGAGCGGGTGAACCTGGTCTATGCTATCAAGGTGCTGGTTCCCAATGATGGCAGCCTGAAGATCGGAATGCCTGGTGAGATCATATTCTGATATAAGAAATGAACTATGTCACTGATTATTGACCATATCGATAAATCCTTTGATGCCGTGCAGGCACTTACGAAGGTCGACTTCGAGGTGAAGGACGGGGAGCTGTTCGGACTGATCGGTCCCGACGGGGCAGGGAAATCGACACTTTTCCGCATCATGGCCTCCCTGGTGGTACCCGATGCAGGGCGCTGCCTGATGCATAGTCACGATGTGGTAAAGGATTACCGCGAGGTGAGAAAGATCATCGGTTATATGCCAGGACGTTTCTCACTCTATATGGACCTGTCGGTGGAGGAGAATCTTGCTTTCTACGCCAGGGTATTCGGAACTACCGTTGAGGAGAACTACGAGCTGATACGCGATGTGTATGAGCAGATTGCACCTTTCAAAAAACGGCTGGCAGGAAAACTTTCGGGGGGAATGAAGCAGAAACTGGCACTCTCCTGCGCCCTGATACACAGGCCGGAGATCCTGATCCTGGATGAACCCACCACCGGTGTGGATGCGGTGAGTCGAATGGAGTTCTGGGATATGCTCAAGAAGATTCAAAAAGAGGGGATCACCATTGTTGTCTCCACACCCTATATGGATGAGGCAGAGATGTGCGACCGGGTGGCCTTAATTCAGAAAGGGAGCCTGCTGGAGATATCAGATCCCTCAAAGCCTTCAGGCAGAGATGAAGCACAACTATTTTCACTGAGAAGCAACAGGGGGGTATATGCTTACCTGGAGAAAGTAAGGAGCATGGAGGCTTGCAAACACGCATGGCTCTTCGGTGATCAGCTTCATGTAACCCTGCGTTCGGAAGGGGATGCAGCCAATGTGAAATCGGTGATCGATGCGTGGGGCGACTCATCCCTGGAGTGGAAAAAGATCACCCCATCCGTGGAGGATCGCTTTATGGGACTGATGGATCAGGAGAGCGGGGCGCAACTTAACAGAGGGGAAAAGAACTGATGGAAGAGCGGGAACATATCATTGAGGTAAAGGATATGGTGAAGAAGTTTGGCTCTTTTACGGCCAATGACCATCTTACCTTTCATGTGGAGCGCGGAGAGATTTTTGGTTTCCTGGGTGCCAATGGTGCAGGGAAGACCACGGCCATACGTATCCTGTGCGGACTCTCGTATCCCACCTCCGGGGAGATCCGAGTGGCAGGCCATGATGTCTACCGGGAGCGGGAACGGATCAAGCGGAAGATCGGATATATGTCGCAGAAATTCTCTCTCTATGAGGATCTTACGGTTTCTGAGAATATTCACCTCTATGCCGGTATCTACGGACTGGATAGAAAACAGATTGCTTCACGAAAGGAGCAGCTACTTGAGCGATTGGGTCTTGCTCATATCCGCAACAGGCTGATCCGCGAGATCCCCCTGGGATGGAAACAGAAGCTTGCATTTTCGGTGGCCATTTTTCATCAACCGGCCATTGTTTTCCTTGATGAACCCACCGGTGGTGTTGATCCCATTACCAGGAGGCAGTTCTGGGAGATGATCCATGATGCAACCGGGGAGGGGATCACTGTTTTTGTGACCACCCACTATATGGACGAGGCTGAGTACTGCGACCGGGTGTCGATTATGGTGGATGGCCGGATCAGTGCGCTTGATACGCCAGCAGCATTGAAAAAGCAGCATGAATCAGAAAATATGAATGAAGTATTTCTTAATCTGGCCCGCTCATGAACAGGTTTTTCGGATTTGTGAAGAAGGAGTTTCAGCACATTTTCAGGGATAAACGTACCCTGCTGATCCTCTTCGGGCTTCCCATTGTGATGATCATCCTCTTTGGATTTGTGGTAACCACCGAGATCCGTGATGTTGAGGTGGGGATCTGGGACCGATCCATGGATCAGGCCTCAATCATGGCCACACAGAAGATATTTTCATCGGGATACTTCATACCAGCCGGATACATTGATCATGAGGAGGAGATCGGGGAGCTGTTCCGAAGCGGCAGGGCCAGGGTAGTGGTGGTCTTTGAGGAGGGCTTTGAGCGGAACCTCAGGCGGGAGAACCGTGCTGCCATTAAGCTGATTACTGATGCTTCGGATGCGAATACGGCTCAGCTCTCGCTTACGTACCTCCAGGGGGTATTAATGACCTATTTTCAATCCATGAACGAGGATGTAGAGCTTCCCTGGTCGGTGAATACTCATTTCAGGATGTTCTACAACGAGGAGATGAAAGGGGTTTATATGTTTGTACCAGGACTGATGGCATTAATACTGATGCTCATTTCGGCGCTGATGACCTCGGTGACCATTACGAGGGAGAAGGAGTTCGGAACCATGGAACTACTGCTGGCATCCCCCTTGAAGCCCAGGGAGATCATCCTGGGTAAAGTAACGCCCTATGTGCTCCTGTCGCTTACCAACGCCATGACAATTATCCTGCTGGGCTTCCTGGTATTTGATGTGCCGGTTGAGGGAAGTCTCTGGTTGCTGATCCTGGAGTGCATGATCTATATCACCCTGGCTCTCTCTCTTGGAGTATTGATCTCTACAAACGCGAAGACACAGCAGATGGCCATGTTCATGAG
>JAAEOI010000598.1 GCA_024244665.1 Bacteroidota bacterium
TATTGGCATTCGTGTTCAGACAAGGGGATTTCAGTGGAGCAATCCCTCGGCCCACGACGCTATATTCTGGGAATATACAATTGCTAATATTTCGGATTATGATCTTCCTGAAATGTATTTTGGGATAATGACGGATAATGCAGTCGGTGGTGAATCGAGTGGTGGAGCTGATGATATTGCCTTTTATAATAAAGAACTCAATATGTGCTATTCCTGGGACCTGGATGGAATTCCAGTCGGGGGCGGCAAAGAACCTGGCGTTTATGGCCTGGCCTACCTGGAAAGTCCGGGTATTCCCAATGACGGAATCGACAATGATAGCGATGGTTTAATTGATGAAAAGCGTGATAACGATGCTGAAAATAAAATCGGGCCATATGATGGTATTGATAACCTAAGTAATTTCCTGGCTTTTTATCATTTAGAAGAAGCTGACCTAAAGGAGCACTGGGATGCGGATGAAGACCAGGATTGGCTTGACTGGAATGATAAAAACAATAACGGTGATTATGACGCCGGTGAAGATATTGGCGATGATGTGGGTCTGGACGGCGTTGGTCCTCTGGATCTGAATTATGAGGGCCCGGATTTGGACGGAACGGAAGCTAACCACAAACCGGACCGTATTGAAGGAATCGCCGAACCTAATTTTGCTGAAACCGA
>JAAEOI010000599.1 GCA_024244665.1 Bacteroidota bacterium
AGGAAACCTGGCAACACAATATATACAGGCCGTAGGTTGGGCAATGGGCTCTGCCATTAAAGGTGATAACAAAATTGCTTCAGCCTGGATTGGTGATGGCTCCACAGCAGAAAGTGACTTTCATGCTGCACTGGTCTTTGCATCAGTTTATAAACCTCCTGTAGTAATGAATGTGGTCAATAATCAATGGGCCATTTCATCATTTCAGGGTTTTGCAGGCGGTGAAGCTGCTAACTTTGCTTGCCGTGGTCATGGTTTTAATATTCCATCTTTACGGGTAGATGGTAATGATTTTCTCGCTGTCTATGCTGCCTCACAATGGGCTATTGAACGTGCCAGAAACAACCTTGGACCCACTATTATCGAATGGGTGACTTATCGAGTTGCAGCCCATACAACGTCTGATGATCCCAGTAAATATCGGCCTAAAGATGAATACAAGTCCTGGCCTTTAGGTGATCCTATTGCAAGGCTAAAACAGCATATGATTAAAAAAGGTATCTGGAATGATGATCGTCATCAACAAATGATTGATGATCTTACTGATGAAGTAAAAACTGCAGCAAAAGAAGCTGAAAGCTATGGAACATTGGGTAAAGGGCCTGCACCAGGAGCTGATGGTATGTTCCGTGATGTATTTAAAGAAATGCCTGCACACCTTCGTCGTCAACGACAAGAAGTGGGGGAGTAGTCATGAAAACCAGTCGAAAAACAATGATTGAAGCTATTCGTGATGCCCTGGAAGTTAAAATGGCCATGGATGAAGATGTAGTGATCTTTGGTGAAGATGTTGGTTACTTCGGAGGTGTATTCAGAGCCACTGAAGGATTGCAGGAAAAATTTGGTACGTCACGGGTTTTTGATACACCTATCAGTGAACTGGGTATTATTGGTGCTGCAGTTGGTATGGGTGTCTATGGATTACGGCCTGTACCTGAAATACAGTTTGCGGACTATATTCTGCCTGCCTATGATCAAATTGCCTCTGAAGTGGCAAGGCTCAGATACCGTTCCTCAGGAGAGTTCTTTGCACCGATTACCATTCGTACACCCTGTGGTGGAGGTATCTATGGTGGTCAGACCCACAGTCAGAGTCCAGAAGCAATTTTTACCCATATATCCGGATTAAAAACCGTTATGCCATCAACTCCCTATGATGCGAAAGGCATGTTAATTTCCGCCATTGAAGAGGATGATCCCATCATTTTTCTAGAACCAAAGCGACTCTATAATGGCCCCTTTGATGGTCACCATGACAGACCGGTTTCTCCCTGGTCATCTCATCCTGACAGTGAAGTGCCAGAGGGTCATTATACTGTGCCTCTCGGCAAGGCTGCTATAAGACGTGAAGGTGAGGCAGTGACTATTCTCGCCTACGGTACCATGGTCTATGTTGCACTTGCTGCTACAGAGGAAAGTGGCATTGATGCTGAAGTTATTGATTTACGCAGTCTATTG
>JAAEOI010000600.1 GCA_024244665.1 Bacteroidota bacterium
GTAAACGGAATGCCTATATTATAACCAACCTTTTAACCGCCATCGGATATGCTGTTTTTTTTATTGCCAAACCCGAGAACATTGCATTACTTTTTGTCATCCAGGCATTGTCGTGGCTTGTGAACGGACCGGTCATGCCCCTGATGGTAACGCTCTACGCCGATACGGCAGACTATGGTGAATGGAAGTTTGGCAGGAGGACCACCGGACTGATCTATGCTTCAGGAACGGCAGCCTTAAAAATGGGAATGACTTTTGGTGGCGCCTTTTGTGGATGGATCCTCGCTGACAACGGATATATCGCAAATGTGGATCAAACGCCACAGTCGCTGGAAACAATGCGAGGCCTGATGAGTTGGATACCGGCACTCTTCGCCATTGCTGCTGTTGTTGTGCTTTATTTCTACCCCTTGAATAAACAAAAGGAAGAACAGATGGCCTTAGAACTGGAGCAACGAAGGAACAGTCAGGAGAGTGAAGAAAATGCAATCATTGCTCCTGAGTTGTCCTGAATAAATTAATAGTAATCTTAAAGAAAATGACCCGTGTAAGATGTTGTTCTTTTGTGAAGTTCAATTTTCTTGTTGCAATTTTATTACTTATTTCCGGGTGGGGGAGGTGTGCCAATCCTAACATTGTCTACCTGTTTTCAGATGAACACCGCTACCAGGCCATGTCCTTTACTGAAACACCTTCAGTTAAGACCCCGAACATGGAGAAACTGGCCAGGGAGGGGGCCAGTTTCAGGCAGGCCATCAGCAATAACCCTGTATGCCAACCCCATCGTGCCATGCTCTTAAGTGGACAATGGTGCTACAGCACAGGCTCGGTTGAAAATAACGGTACCCTGGCACCCTGGGATCAAACCCTGGGACATGTTTTTAAAGAGGCGGGTTATACCACAGGCTATACCGGTAAGTGGCATGCGGGCAGGTACCCGCAATTGGCCGGATTTGACTGGCACATGCACTGGGACGGGACCAATGATCACTGGAGTTCCTCCTGGACTGATTTACATGGAACCGGCGAATCCTACAGCTGTGAGACCTACAATGCCACGAAAATGACCGATCAGGCGTTGGAATTTATTGATTCTTCAGTAGGCGCTGCTACCCCATTTTTCCTGATGGTTTCCTGGAATCCTCCGCATGCTGTATTTACAGATGCCCCTGAAGAAAAGAAAGCATTGTATGCTTCACCCGAACAATTGCCATGGAGGGCGAATGCCAAAGAAGAAACAAAGGATAAATGGTGGGAGGACTACCAGGGATATCATGCGCATGTTACGGCTATAGATGATGAGATAGGCCGCATAATGGAAAAACTTGAAGAATTAGGGATTGCCGGGAATACGATTGTCATCTACTCTTCCGATCACGGTTCCATGATGAATTCACATGGCAAAGGGAACAAGCGTCACCCCGATGAGGAATCCATCCGGGTTCCCTTCCTGGTGCGATATCCTGAAGGCATCGAACCTGGTCTGCTGCGTGAGGAGTTGTTTGGAAGCATTGATATTTTCCCAACCCTGTGCGGACTGGCAGGCATAGAGATCCCCGCCTTCTGCGCCGGAGACGATTTCTCGCCTCTCCTTTTCGGAGAGACCGGACCGGATCCGGAAACGCAATTGCTGATGCACGTGGGCAGAAAAGGCGTTACTGGTGATCTTGATACTTACCATACACCTTTTTTTCGTGGTGTGCGAAGCAAGCGCTATACTTACACGGTGAATACCACGGGACCCTGGCAGTTGTTCGATATGCAGACTGATCCATACCAGGAGCATAACCTGATCGGTGATCTGGATAATAAAACTGTTCGTGAAGAACTGCAGACAGAGCTTGACCAATGGCTCGCCTTAGCTGAGGATCCTTATATGCACCCCGAATACCTGGCCATGCCACTCAATGAACGCATCAGCCGGCAGGCTCTGTTTCACAATACTCCCGGGAATCATCAACTTCAGGAATTCACCTCCCGCCTGAAGCTTTCACCCGGGCAGGAAAGCAGCTTAGAACAACTAAGGTATTGTGTCTATGATGAAAAGGGCAAACCAAGGGGTGCCGATAGTTCAATAGACTGGAAGGTGGCAGACAGGACCCTGCGGAAGAAGATTAAAGAGATGCTGACACCGGAGCAGCTGCAGCTCTTCGAAGAGCTGGAAGAGCTTGAGAAGTCAGCTTTGAATAACTAGTATCCACTCTTAAAATAGGATTGATGCTTACACGGATTTGTTTTTTCTCTGCACTGCTTCTTTTCAATTTATTACTTGCAGAAAGTGGCTTGAGCCAGACAGGCACACTTGTGAAGACCATTACCCTTACCTGTAAGGAGTGGCCCGGAACGGATCCGCTTGAGGCAAAGGACATGGGGATCCTGGATGGCTTCTACCGGCATACCCAGTTGCAGGGGCACCTGGTACAGAATGGCCTTCAGCTTTATCCGGTTCCTGATTTTTGGTGCACCGGTAGCGATTTCCCCTACCCGAAAAAAGAATCCGAAAAGGAAGTGTTTTTTGTGGATGAGTTTTCGGTTACCCGCTTTTTAGGTGGATATAACCAGGACTGGAATCATGGTGGACTTCAGTTGAAGACCAATGATATGGCCTATGTGGATGAGAATGACAGGGTAGGCTATCGCCTGAACCTGGTAAAAGGCCGCCTTCAGCCCTATATCGAGAATGGATACACAGACTTTATTATCGGATTTGACAATATCTGGGACCTGTCCCGCGATCCGGAGCAATCGGGGCCATACGGGCCAACCGCTCCTCCCCGGGACTGGCAGGAATGGTACACCTTCATCAGGAAGGTATGTGGGGCGATGACCTGCGTTTACCCTGAGGAGGTGCAGCAGCACCTGAAATTCAAGATCGGGAACGAATACAACCAGAAGAAATCCTTCACCGGGACCCATGAGGATTACTTGAAAATGTATGACTATTCTGCCGCTGCCATCCGCTCCATCTTCCCGGAGGCTGAAATCATGCCCGGAGAGATCGGAGGAGGCGCCTCAGGGCCCGACAATTCAGTGGATTATCCGGATCTGTTTGAGCATTTTGTATCCGGTAGCAGTTACGCCGGAGGGACGGATCCCTCTCCCGTATCGGTGTTGACAAGATCCTCCCACTCCTTTCCCCATACGAGGGATCTGAGTCCCCTGGAGCGGGTTGAAAGTTCCGTCAATAGTTTTGAGGAAGTTCTGGAAGGCAAACCGGCGGATTTCCGGGAAAGTCTGAGCCTGGAATACCACCAGTTCGGTGTCATCGGATCACCCCTGCTGGCCAGCGGTGCCCTGAACGGATCCAGGGATGCCTCCTGGCAGTTCCAGGTTCTGTTCCGGTCAAAGGCCGCCGATTACCTGGATAAATGCTGGTCCTGGGGTAAATCTGAGCAAATTGCCATCAGCAAAACCCAGGAAACCCATCTTCTGAATGGGATCGGCTGGCTCTATTCGGTCCTTGACCACTTACGGGGCGACCAGGCGCACCTGCTGGTGACCCTGCAGCCTGAAGGATCGGCCTGCGATGTAAGCTCCGTGGCCTTTGTGAATGAGAACCGTGTGACCCTTTTGCTGAGTTCGTGGTCGGAGTCTTACGGGGCCACCGACAGCATACCCGTGCGGGTGGAGATCCCGGCCTCCCTGCTACCCTTTGAACTCGATCCGGAGCAGGCTGAAAGCATCTCATCCACCGGGGCGGAGGATGCCTATTTCGAGATCAGGAGCGACCTGGCGGCTGCCGATAACCTTCAGGCTGTCTTCATAGAAAACCCGGGGATACTGGGAACCATCCGGACCATGGCAAAGGATTACTATGCGGCCCGGATCATGGTATACGGGAACATGTCGAAATACGAACCCCTGCAACAGGAGAGCCTTAGCCTTAAGCCTGTCCGGGAAAGCAATCGTAACCTTCAGATCAACACTATGGATCTGAAAACTGAAATATCCACAGTCCTCTCACATGATGAGGTCTGTGTCCTGGTTTTTGACAGGTGATAATGAATTTATATACCCCTTGATTATGATGAAAATGAACCTTAGAACCAAACTCCATCCATCCCCTTTATCCGGGAAAAGTTTCTTATTCCTGGCCCTGGCAGCCCTAATGTGCTTCGGGTGTTCGGATGAAAAATCCTCCATGCCCAATATTCTGATTTTCACAGTGGATGATATGGATATTACCTCGGTGAACTGCTATGGCAATCCATTGCCCGGGCTGACTCCCAATATGGATATGCTGGCTTCCCAGGGTCTGCGTTTCACCAATGCCCATGTGAGTTCACCCGTCTGCATGACCTGCCGCCAGTCAATGATGACCGGGCTGCATTCACATAGAAACAGGTCAATGGGCTTTATCGAGGTTGAGCAGGGAGCTTGCCCTTCCCTTTCAGGAATGTTGATGGAAAATGGTTACTATACAGCCACCATTGGTAAAGGGCGGGGTTATAAGGCTTTTCAATGGGATGAGTTTCATAATACCCTGGGGAAGGGCGGATGGTACAACAGAAAGCCTGCAGGCTTCTATGAGAAGGCAAAGGGGGCAATCCAAAATGCAAAGAACAAGAATAAGCCCATTTACCTCGGAGTGAATACTTCTGACCCGCACCGTCCATTTCCCGGCTCTGAACAGGAGAAGTGGTTCGTGGAGACAAAACACAGGAAGGACAACCCCGAGGCGGAAGACTACCCCGTGATGGAGCCTTTTTGTACGGCAGACGAAGCTCCGTTATTGCCTTACCTGCCCGATCTGCCAGGCATACGTAAGGAGACGGCCCAATATTATACCGCTTTGCACAGGGCAGATCAAACATTGGGATTAATTCTGAAATTGCTTGAAGAAGAGGGGATGGCAGAAAACACCCTGTTTATATTCTTCAGCGATCACGATGCATCAATGCCCACTGCAAAACACAACTGTTACAGGCACTCTTCGGCTACGCCGCTGATGTTTCGCTGGCCCGGTACGATTTCTAAGGGCAGGGTGGACTTCGATCATATGGTTTCCACACTGGATATCATGCCTACCATCCTTGAGCTGTTAAATATACATGAACCGGATAGGCAGGATGGCCGGTCCATGCTGTCCATCCTCCGGGGAGGGAAACAGGAAGGACGTGATGCAGTTTTTACCACCTACAATTATATCTGGCCGGGAGTCCAGGTTTTCCCAATGAGAGCTGTACATACCAAAGAGTGGAGCTATGTATTTAATCCCTGGTCGGACGGGGTGCATAAGCGCCTCCAGGAGAATGGGCAACCCACGGAAAATCAGAGCGGACTTTCATTTGCAGCTATCCAGAAGGCGGCTCAAACAGACCCTGATATGAAGGAGCGCCTTGACTATATCCTCCTGCGACGCAGGGAAGAGTTGTTTAACCTTCAGGCCGACCCCTACAGTTTCAATAACCTGGCCGGGACCGCTGGCTATGAAGAGCAGCTGAAGCTTATGCACGAGCTGTTGCTGGTGGATATGAAGCGCAGTGAGGATCCCCTGCTGAAGAGTATTGAAGAAGGTACATCTTATCCTGAGGAATGGAAAATAAATAATTAGTAAGAGAAAGGATTAGAAATGAAACTGAGGATCACTGCCCTTCTGGCAGGATTTATGCTGATTTGCGGGAGCCTACAGGCTGAAAAACCAAATATTATAGTGTTCACCGTGGATGATATGGATATTACCTCGGTGAATGCTTATGGTAACCCACTGCCAGAGCTTACCCCGAATATGGATCGCCTGGCATCCCAGGGGATACGTTTTGAGTATGCCCATGTAAATGCAGCAATCTGCATGCCCTGCCGGCAGTCGATGATGACCGGCCTGCAACCACATCGCAATGGTTCCTTCGGTTTTGTTGAAGTGGAGAAAGGAAGCTGTCCCTCGTTATCCGGCATTCTGATGGAGAACGGATACTATACGGTTTCTATCAGTAAGGGCCGTGATTACAAGGCCTTCCCATGGGATGACTGGATCAATGGCCTGGGAGGTGTGGAATGGTATATTTATTGTCGCCAGCCTGAGGCCTTTTATGAGCAGGTAACAAAATCCATTCGTGATGCCCAGGGCAAACCATTTTATATAGGCGTAAATACTTCTGATCCGCACCGGCCTTTTGTGGGCAGTGAGCAGGAAAGGGCTTTTGTTGCAAATGTTCGGAAAAAGCACCCTGACGCATCCGATGCCGCGGTGATGAAACCGGTCTGTTCCGAAGCCGATGTGCCATTACTTCCCTATCTGCCCGACCTGCCAGATATCCGTAAAGAGACAGTGCAGTACCTGACCAATGTGAAGAGGGCCGACAATACCCTGGGGCGGATTATGGACTTACTGGAAGAAGAGGGACTGGCTGATAATACCCTGTTCGTATTTTTCAGCGACCACGATGCAGCAATGCCAACTGCAAAGCAAAACTGCTATGCACATTCTACCGTTACGCCGCTGATGGTTCGCTGGCCCGGCAGGATTGAACCAGGTTCTGTGGACTCAGAACATATGGTTTCTACACTCGATCTCATGCCAACACTGCTGGATGCACTTGGCCTTCCAATTCCAGAGAAACAGGATGGCCGTTCCATGCTCCCGATCCTCCGGGGAGGGAAGCAGGATGGGCGTGATGCTGTTTTTACCACTTATAATTATATCAGGCCGGGGATCCAGGCTTTTCCAATGCGTGCAGTACATACCAAAGAGTGGAGCTATATATTTAATCCCTGGTCGGACGGGGTGCATAAACGCCTCCAGGAGAATGGACTGCCAACTGAGAATCAGAGTGGCCTTTCACTGGCGGCGATACAAAAAGCAGCTTACTCCGATCCTGAAGTACAGGAGCGTTTGGACTATATCCTCCTGCGTCGCAGGGAAGAGTTGTTTAGTCTTCGGGCAGATCCCTACAGTTTTAATAACCTGGCTGAGACCGCTGAATATAAAAAGCAGCTGAAGCTTATGCGTAAGTTGATGGTTCAGGAAATGAAGCGCAGTGAGGATCCCCTGCTGGAGAGTCTACGAAAAGGCACATCCTATCCCGATTATTATTTATCTTCGAAAACTTTATAGAATGAAAAAATCTGTATTCTCTGTTCTCTTGCTGGCATTGTCAGTCAATGTACTTTTCTCACAGTCAGAAATTGTTCCCCTGGGGGAACTGGATCCCTTCTGGCGTTGTCACCCGGTGCTGGGCCCTTTTCATATGGAAGGGATCTGGCTGAGAGAGATCCCGGATTATTTTTTCGACACGGATTTTGCCTATAAAAAGAGGCCCTATGAAAAGGAAGTCCTGTTTGCTGATCATCTGTCCACGGTTCGCCTGCTTGGCGGTCATGCCTCCATCCCCGGCTTTAACCCCGTGAAGAAAAAGGCCGGCATGAACCTGGACGGGAGCATGAAAAAAGCAAAATTCGATGTGAGTGATACTGCCTCCATCCGCATTCTTTCCAAGCTGGATTTTGCATACAGGAAAGAAGATGGTTCCCTTGGATTCAGGCAGGAACTGATCAGGAAGAAGCTGCATCCATACACCAGCAACGGCTATACCAGTTTCACCATTGTCCTGGATGATATCCCTTGGTGCCTTACCAGTACTCCTGAGATCGGGTCTTTCGGGCAGGTGGCTCCGGCCGACAACCCTGAAGAGTGGTATGAAACCGTCAAGCAGCTGTGTTTTGCCCTGAAGGATATTCTCGGTGAGGAGGATGCCGCCAAACTCCGTTTCCGGATCGGTACCGAGATGAATGGGAGGGAACGTTTTCACGGGACCGAATACCGGTTCATTACTCATTTTGACTATGCATCGGCAGCCATTACCGAGGTATTGCCTGGTTGCGAGCTGGCTTTGTACAATATTACTTCCGCTTCCATGGACAATATCAACAATCATCACAATGTGAGTTCCTTCCGGGTCCTGGAGCATGCCTCGATGGGAATCAACCGCAGAACCGGGAAGCCGAATATTGTAAAGCGACCCTTTGTTTCCTGCTCCCGCTACTACTGTGCAAAAGATGACCTGGATAAGATTATAAGCGGTATCGACGAGGTATGGGATCATATCGGGGAGAATATCCCGGGCTATGAGGAGATGAGCCGCGAGATCCATGAATTTGGTGCCCTGGCAGACTGGAGTGCAAAGCCTAGTACCCATAACCCGGATGCATTCGGGAATGCCATGAACCTGCAGGTGGTGATCAACCTGAAGGAAACCGGACTGGATAAGCTCTTCCACTGGAACATGCTGGAAGCCGTACGCCATGGGAATGATGTCATGGAAGTCCCCAGCTGTCATCTATGGGGTTACAGTGTGCTGGATTATATGCAGGGAGGGCAGGCCTATAAGATTGTTCCGGAAAAAAAGGGGGATAGTGATATCACACCCACGGCCCTTTTATCGGTTTTTGAGAACAAAGCCTACCTGCTGGTGAATTCCTTCAGTACGGACAGGGATTGCGGGGAAAAGGCAAGCTTCAGCATCAAGATACCCAAAGAGCTGATCCCCTTTAAGATCAGGAACTCCAGTTCCGCCTCGATGAATAATTCAAATTCCATTCATTACCAGATAAGAAAGGATTTTGAAGAGGCGGGTATCCTTAATCCACTCCTGGAAAACAAGAAATACACAACTTCGGTGGCGAAAATGAGCACGAATGCAATAAAGCGCAGTAAGATTGTTGCCGGGCACTGGGAAGAGTACCTGGAAATGTGGAAGGAATCGCTTACACTGGAAAAGTTTGAGGGTTCAGTGAAAGCTAAAGATGATATGTATGTGATATCTTTGGAAATGTCAGCTCCCGAGAGCACCGTAATAGTTTTGGAAAAATAATCAAAAAATAAGCAATGAGACCTGTATCACTTATTCTGCCCCTTGTATACCTGTTTGTCCTGTGCTCCTGCGATGCTGGGCGAGAAAGAATGTCCCCGCCCAACATCATCTTCATTATGTCGGACGACCATGCCTACCA
>JAAEOI010000601.1 GCA_024244665.1 Bacteroidota bacterium
TCTTCATAAGCATCCCGTTTGCACCTTTTATTTCGGCGTAGTATCCATATCTTCCTGCCTGCAGCATGGTATCCACCTCCTGCAGGTATGTATCAAACCACCTCACATCTATGGAATAATCTCCTCCCATGAATTTATTAACAGTGGCCGGGGAGCTCACTTCCATATCTGGAAAATTACCCCTCCAGAGTTGGAAACTTAAATCAGATTCCACGTTATAGCCGAAAGTCATCTTCGTATCCAAAAAATTTAAAAGGTCCTGATTTGCCCTCTTGTCTTTCCAGATTTCTGTGTTCTGGCCGCTTAGGTTTGCAAGCCCCAGGCTTATACCTAAGAGTAGAACTATTGATTTTTTCATATGTCTGAGTTATTCTTTTATTAGGGAGCGTTTCACAATATCGTTAAAGGCATTGGCATAGGAATTATCACTGGGCATGAGCTGGGCATAGCAAATGACGATCATCTGAGTGGATGGGTCAATCCTGAAAGTGGTTGATGCCGCCCCGCCCCAGCTATATTCCCCACTCTCCAGATCAACCTGTCCGGCTAATCCATGTCCCGCTCCTTCACCGTAACTTACTGTTGCAGGCAACTGATCAGACATGATCAATTTAACGGTAGACTCTTCCAGAATTCGGACTCCGTTAAGCGTTCCCCCATCGAGGAGCATCCTGCAAAAGGCCAGGTAGTCATCCATGGTCGATACCAGTCCGCCACCACCTGAAAAAAGCACGGCAGGTTTTTTGAAAGCCTCTGCCATGAAGCCTCCTGGTTTGAGAACTCCGTCTTCGTCCAGGGAGTAAACTTGGGTAAACCTGTCATGTTTCTCTTCGGGTACGTAAAAGCCTGTATCATCCATATGCAGGGGATCAAAGATTTTAGCTTTGAAGTATTCATCCAGGGGGGTGCCGGAAAGCACCTCCACAAGATATCCGGCCACATCAATGGAAAGACCATACTCCCAGGCTGATCCTGGTTGAAACTTCAGTGGTAATCCGGTCAAGATTTTCACTTTATCACCAATGGTGGCTGAATCCCAGCCGCCAACACCGGTCACCCGGTATAAAGAATCCACATAAGATTGTCCCCAGCCGTAAACGATGCCCGATGTATGGGTCAGCAGATGCCGGATGGTCAGTTCATTCTCCTGCGGATCAAGCGATTTCGTTTCAGGATTATAAACCATCACATCCTCAAATTCAGGGATATAGGTTGATACCTTATCATCCAGCTGGAACTTTCCCTCATCGAAGAGGGTCATCAGAGCAACAGCAGTTACCGGTTTGGTCATGGAAAAGATTCTGACGATGGAGTTTTCCTCAAATGGCTGCTGCTCCTCTAAATTAGCAAAGCCATATTCTTCCCTGGAAACAATCTTACCGTCCTTCATCA
>JAAEOI010000602.1 GCA_024244665.1 Bacteroidota bacterium
AGCTGTCGTGCATGCCTCCGGATGGCCCACGCCTCATTGTTCAGGTAGTAGCCTATCTCGGGTTCTCCCCAGAAATGACTTCCCAATCCCCATTCTGGATTCTCAGGATTGGCAGCTTTGATCCTGGTCACATCATAGGGACCGGGTCCATGGGGATCCAGGTGGGTCATAAAGTAGAACATTCCCACATGGCGATTATCATTTACAGGGCCACTCTCTTCGTACCCGGGAAGTTTCCTTCCCAGGGCATCGGTGGCCACCCAGGTATCCGCCATAAGATTCCGGGCTAAGGTGTCCCTTTTCTGCAGGTCGATCTCACCCTGATAGATAAGCTGCGACCAGGAATCTATTCCGATGGCCTCCCTGTATGGATCAAATACAGGGTCCTCATTTTCGGTATCCGCAGCCTGGTAGACGTACCAGACCGGCTTTTTTCCCCCGGGATCATTCTCATCATCAGGGAATCGGCGCAGGCCGATCCTGAGTCCGCCTTCCCCCCTGCCATCGAACCAGTTATGCCACTGAAAGCCGTCGATTCCGTCAAGGGTTTTCATCTTCTTCCAGGCATAGGCAAATCCTGCAGCCTGATCCTGTAGGTCTATCTCCTTGTAGGTTTTGGAGTTGGTCCCGTTCTCGGATAGCCAGAGTGTTCTTTTCCGGCTCCCCTGATACAGTACTTCCGGCTTTTTGATCCATGCATCCAGAACTTCCAGGTTCTTGAAGGTAATCAGGGGTGAATCAAAAGTAAAGTCCACCTTCTGGTCGAGCCAGGTTTTAGGTTCGAACAGCGATTCCGGATAGGGATGATGTGCGACCGCCCACTGAAAGTCACCCTCAACCCTGCTGTAATCCAGGAGAATATTGAGCAAGTCCCTGGAAGGATAGAAGTGGGGATCGGAGGTCCAGGCCCAGTAGTGGGTCAGACTGATAAATACTTCCGAATGGGGATTGTAACTCCTGGCGATGTGATAGCACAAACGCATGGATTTTATATATGCATCCATAAAGACCAGGTCTGTTTTCTCTCCCATGTTGGTCCATACCCAACCCGCATCTACCTCGTTGTGCATGATCCAGTGGTGGATTCGCCCGAATTTTTTATCGGGCCGACTGTATCGGCTGGCAAGAAAATCAAGGGCCGCCGCATAGGCATTGACACTTTCAGGAGTGGTCATATTGGGCATGCTGTAGATCCCTGCCGGATCCATATCGGGATGCTGGAGCACTCTTCCGATCTCCGGATCCGGACACTGCTCCTCCTTACTCACCAGCAAAATGGCCGCAACAATGATATTATTTTCAGCTGCGGTCCTTAAGGTTTTGTCAAATCCCTCCACCGCCCTGCGGTCGAAGTAATAGGATTTTCCACTGTAGGAGTGCTCGATCCGGTCGGTTGAGGGAGTGGTATACATAAAACGGGTGAACCAGATATTCACTGTGGCGCTTGTAATATCAAGGTCCTTCAGGTCCTCCACATGTCCCCTGCGTGTACTGAATCCACCCAGCCCCTTCTTTCCTTCTGCTTTTTCATCCTTCAGGTCATACCTGCCGGGAATCTTTTCGGCATAGCGGGCGTGGGAAGCAAGCTTATAAACCTCCCCACTGTTTTTAAAGAGTACCCAACGGGAAAGCAACCGGTCATACCTGAAACCATGGCGTTCGGCATACCTCTCCACCTGCAGTTCAAAACCACCCGGGTCAACTTCCCGCATATCCTGAAACTCCTGCTTTTTGCTTACATCCGCATAAGGGGGGATTTCCACGAGAAAAAGAGTGCCGCCGGACTGATTATCCCCGGATATTTTAACTCTTTCTTTTGCCACCTCCACGCGGGTTACCCTGGACGGATAATCTGATGCCAGGTACTCCTCCAGGCTGGCATGAAACCCGGCATCCTCTTGTAACTTCTCCTCGCGTGTGGCCGCAATCTCTTTTTCCCGCAGAGTTCTGGCCCTTATTTGCAAGTTCTTCAACTGGATTTGTACGCCAGCCACTCCTCCCAGGTCCAGACGGAGCACATCCCCTCTCTTTCCCCAGTCGGCCATCTCCTCCCCAAGATCCATAGAAAAGCTTACCCATCCTTCAGAGTTGCCCAACCTCCTGGCCGGACCACTCCTCTCGGGGGGCGATCTCCACTCAAACCAGATCTGCATAAAATCGATGCCCCCGGGACAGAAATAGTCGAAGGCGAGTACCTGCTGATTTTCCATCAGGGCAAATTCCAGGGGCGTTGTGATCAGGTAGGGATCCGGGCCTTCGGTAAGGATCCGAAATACACCTGCCTCTGATTCCAGTGCAAGATCATTGACCGAGTCGGTCTCTATTTCTAATGGAGTGCCAGGCATCTGTCCGAATGAAAGCTGACCAGAACAGAGTAGGGCTGAAAAAAGAATGAGATGTTTCATGGAGATGCCGTTTTTAGCTTGGAGTAAATAGATCCCCTGCATAAAATTCAATTCAGGGAATCTGTAAATCCCTAAAGTAATTCAAGTATACATAATGAACAAAATAATTGCAATCTGGTTGATTTTGATTCCGGACATCAATTCGGAGAGTAAAGTGGCGGTAGAACAGGAAAATGATACAAGCACCAAAATACTTGTTACCTGTGCAAATTCAATCTTTACGATGGTATTTAATTTTGCATAGTCTGATCTTATAAAGAACAGGTGGTACGAACCGCAACTACACTTATGACTATCTGAAATGATAAAACAACTACTCCTCTCCACAGCATTGTTATTTCTGGCTGGCATATTTGCGCTGGGTCAAAATTCTATCCAGGGACGGATCTACGATGAAAGCGGAGCCCCCCTTCCCTATGCCAGTGTGGTAATTACACATGCTGTTGAAAATGGGATTGAGGTTTCGCTAAAATCCCAGATAGGCGTAACCAGCGATCTGGATGGCTACTATGTACTGCCATCAGTTCCCGATGGCTCCTATATGGTAAATGTAATCTACATGGGCTACGACGATCAGAGTTTTCGTGCAGATCTGGGAGCTACAGTTCGAAGTGTAACCCAGGACGTGACCATGAAGAGCCAGGCGCATGATCTTGAGGAGGTGGTGGTAACCACCCAGGCCAAGGGCCAGATGGCTGCCATTAACCAGCAGCTCTCAGCAATCGCCATAAAGAATGTGGTAGCTGCTGACAGAATCCAAAAAAATCCGGATGCCAATGCAGCTGAAGCCATAGGCAGGCTACCGGGCGTTTCCATTACCAGGAGTGGAGGAGAGGCCAATGATGTGGTCATCAGGGGGATGCCCTCGCAGTATAATACAGTCCTGCTAAACGGAATCGAAATCCCCTCCAATAAAGGTACAAGCCGGAATGCCAGTCTTGGAGGCATATCGCAGTTTTCATTACAGGGAATCGAGGTGTATAAAGCCATTACTCCTGATATGGACGCAAATACGGTATCGGGTGCTGTGAACATGCAGATGAGCACCGCTCCGGAAGGTTTTCATGGAAGCGTCATGTTGCAGGGAGGTTATAATGATCAGAACAGCGATTTCAGCAATTATAAGTTTAACGCAAACCTGAGCAACCGATGGTTCGACAATAAATTCGGGGTGGCCCTGAATGTTTCCAACGAAAGCACCAACCGCAGTACAGAGAGTTTGGCATCCTCTTATGCTATTGAAACTGCCGATACAGCGCTCGAGCTTCAACCTATGTTCCTGAACACAGTTAGCTTACAGAGCGTGGAAAGAATTAACAAAAGGACCTCGGGGAGCCTGGTCATCGATTACCGCTTTTCTCCAAGATCTAAAATTGAATTTTCCAACTTCTACTCATCCAGCCCAACAGACCGGCTGACCATCAGCAAGGTTCATAATCTTAGGGCTCAACTTGTTGACTTTAATCTTAACCAGGACCGTGGCGGACACTCCAAGCTATACAGCGGAGCCATCAGGGGGGAACATGTGCTGGGAATTTTTATGATCGACTACAGCCTGGCCTATTCCCAGTCCGACTTATCCAGTGAGGTCAGAAGCTATACAGTTAGAAATCCAGGTGGATATGATTCGGGAACCGGAACCCAACCCAACCGGATGTTGCCCTTAGGGGAAATTATTGACATGGCCAATGATGATCCAACCGAAGAGAGCCTTCGGGAGTATGGAATGGGTGGACCGGGGTCCAGAAACACCGACGGTTTGAGCGAAAAACAGTACGATGCCCGACTTAATATTAAGGTCCCCATCAAGGTTGGAGAATGGCTTACGGGTAATGTGAAATTCGGTGGGATGTACCGCATGAAGGACCGCGCACGCGATTACAACAGATATGTCTATGGAGGTCCACCCTTTCACAAACTGATTTCGGGGATTCAGACCACACCCGATGGTATAATCTGGGAAATCCCCTGGGTGAATCTGAATATCAAGAATGGGGTATCCATGGAAAATATGGTGGGTGGTAATATCGATGATTTTCTTGGAGGAAGGTATAATTTTGGCTGGTACCCCAATATCGATCAGATGAATGAGATCTTTGACTGGTGGCAGGATATTACGGGCTACTATCGTCCCCAGGGGCGTGATTATGTGAGTCCCGAGCAACCTGGCTGGCAGGAAATTTTTGGACAGGAAAGAATGATTGGCTGGCTGGATCCCCGTCCCAGCGTAGCAGATGATAACAATGTACAAGAAAATCAATATGCGGGATACCTGATGGCTGAACTAAAACTGGGAAACATGGTTTCTTTTGTCCCGGGTGTTCGGTATGAAAATACAAATTACGATTTGCATTCCTGGTGGCTTGAACGAAGGCTTGATGAAGCTTTGGAGATTCCAGGATACCCTACCTCAGCCACAAGGCAAAATGATTTCCTTTTGCCCATGGTACATTTAAAGATAAAGCCCGTGGATTGGCTTAATATCCAGACGTCCTACACCCAAACCATCTTCCGCCCCAATTATAACTGGATTGTTCCTTTTGAATATGTGGATAATGCCCTGGGGCCCTATGAGTATGAGGCAGGTGCTCCTGATCTAAACGTTGAAAAGTGGGACAACTTCGACCTGATGCTGGCTTTTCATAGCAACAAACTGGGATTGATATCCCTGAACGGCTTCTACAAAACTGTGTCAGATAAAATCTGGAGACGTACATGGACCAGGATATTATCAGATGACCCAATTCCCCCCTTTCTTGCAGATGAGGACGTGATTGTTACCTCGTGGTACAATAACAATCATGATACCTATGTAAGGGGATTCGAGGTGGAGTGGCAGACCAACTTCTGGTATCTTCCAAAACCTCTAAGTTATTTTACACTTACAGCCAACTATTCTTATATGAATAACACTTCTGTTTATCCCGATTCCAGAGTAACTGTTGAACAGACGGGTGTTTCAGGCAGTGGCAGGCCCATCTATGAGAAGGTCAGAGCTGACAGCACATATACAGGTCCTATGCTTAACCAGCCTACCCACATGGCCAATGTTTCATTGGGATTCAGCTATAAAACTTTTGACATCTGGCTCTCCTACCAGTATATAGGGGAGACTTTAACTGCCTATGCGATTCAGGTTGAGTTCAACAAGTATAAATCCGCATTCTACAGAGTTGGTTTGCAGGTCAAATATGAAATTCCCTTTAAAAAGCTTCAGGGACTGGAAATCTTATGCAATGTATCTAATCTTAATAAACTGGTTGAAGCGGAGTATTACAGGGGAGATACAAGACCTGCCAGCCTGCAGGCCTATGGATGGACTGCAGATTTTGGCGTACGATATATGTTTTAATGAAACCTAACTACATGATCAGAAAGGAGGTACCTGACAGAAACTACTACTCAAAACAAAAACATTAATTCAGTTAATATTTTAATAGTCTAAACAAAAAAGTAAATTATGAGAAAAATTTTTATTCAATCAAGTATTGCTGCAATGTGCATGTTTATAGGCACTGCACTTATTGCGCAGAATGTTGTTACCGTAACGCCAGGGCTCGGTACCCTGGAAACCGCAATTGCAGAAAATGGCGGGGATGCAATCTACCAACTTACTGCCGGAGCATGGTATGGCTTAACTTCTATTATAGAGGTTAGTGACTCAACCATGGGAGAGGGCAATGGCCTGGTAATTATGGGTGAAGAGACCGATGGTCTTCCGGCAACCATTCAGGTTGGAATCGATGGAGAAGGTCTGGCCTTCCCCTTTCTGATTAGAACATTCAACGATCTGACGATTAAGAATGTATTCCTGGCAGCACAGGATATTTCAGGAGTTGCAGGCCCGGGTGTTGTGGATATTGCCGGAAAGGCAAGAATTGTGGTTGACAACTGCGTGATTGATCCTGCTGGTACGACCCGCACTTTTGGCGGTGATGTACCTGCAAATATGTCTGTGTTTTACCTTACCAACAACCTGATCATGAACAACGGTAACGTGAGCACACCAAATGATGGCGGATGGCTTGGTGGCATAGCCTGGGATACGCTATGGGTGGAAAACAATACATTTGTCTCTTCAGGTCAGGATTTCATTTCAGGCGATTTTCACAAAGTTCCCAATAACCAGTTTATCTGGGTCAATCACAATACCTTCCTGTGGCACGATGTGTGGATTAAAAAGTCCTACAACGACCAGAATCTCTACTTCACAAACAACCTGATGCAGGACATCAGCATCTTTGCCCAGCTCTATACCTGGGGACAGTTTTTCCCCGATTACAAACAGGGAAATACCATGCTTAGCCTGCTCGCAATCGATACCCTGGAACTCGAAGGAGGCGTCTTAGAAACACTTCCCTCAGAGAGGAATATGTTCTGGCAGTATAACCTTCAGTGGAATACCCCAGAATTACTCTCTATTCCTAAGCTCGGACAAGACAGCGGATTTACTCCCATTTACAACATCCCCATGATGTGGGATGAGGATGTACCGCTTTCCTATACCGGCGGTGATACAATTGTATCCCCAGCAGATTCCAGCAGAGAAAACAGGATCCTGGCTGACAAAGTCAACTGGCCCAACATGAAGTACAACAACAACTGGTATGACCTGGGAGGTGATCCTATGTGGAACGACCAGATGATAGGGCAGATCAATGACAGCGTGAAAATGAACCTTACCAGCTGGTGGAGCGCTGTTATCTGGGGTAGGCCTGGATTCACACATGTTGCGCATAATTATAACTACGAAGTGGATAAGTGGGCTGAAACTCCCGTTGGGGAATACCCACAAGTATGGCCCCGTTTTGATGGTACATACACCAATGCAGCTATGCTGACTGGTTCCATTGAAGGTCTTCCGCTGGGTGACCTTAACTGGTATCCTGCTGACAAAAGTAGGTGGATGGCAGAAAAAACCCAGATTGAGGAGCACATCCTTGCGCTGAACGAAGATAGGTATGAACTTGGTCCCGGAGTGGGAATTCAGAATCAATCTACTTCCTCTGAATTCTCCATCTATCCCAATCCTGCCAACGATGTACTTCATATTGCCAGCGACGCTGAATTGAACAGTGCCAGGGTATTTGATGTAGCAGGAAAATTGGTTAAGTTAGTGGATATTGGTGGTGCATATAGCTATGCCTTGAATATTTCCAAACTTAACAAAGGAGTTTATATTCTTGAAATTGAAACTGTATCAGGAGAATCCAGTACTTCAAAGATTCTGAAGAACTAGTTCTCTTGTAACATGCGTACTTAATGAATCAGGAACTGCGGATATCAGAGATGTCCGCAGTTTCTTTTTTCTTTCTGAATCGATCTTCTATTAGCGGCCTAGGATGGTTTGAAACACTGATCACTGTATTGTTTCGGGCTCAATCCATAGAACTTCTTAAAAGCCGTGGAGAAGTTACCCGGACTGCTGAATCCGATTTCGTAGGCGATGTCGGCCAGGCTCAATTGCCCCTCGGCAATCAGTGCCTTCCCCTTTTCCAGTTTGATCCGCCTGATGAAATCACTGGGTGAATAGGAAGTAAGGGCTTTGATCTTCCGGAAAAGGTGCATGCGGCTCAGACCGACTTCACCTCCAAGATCATCCACGGAAAATTCACTGTTATCCAGGTTCTTATGGATAACTTCATTGATCCGCTCCATGAGCCTCGCATCCTGGGGTCGCAACCTGATCTCCTCTTCCATCTTCTCGCCGGTACCGCTGAGATGCCTCTGGATCCTGCTCATATGATTTATCATGTTCTCCACTGTGAGAAGAACCCGTTCCTCGGAAAAGGGCTTGGTGATATAGGCGTCCGCCCCGGTTTTCAACCCGGTGATCTCATTGTCAATACCGGATTTGGCGGTTAACAGGATCACAGGAATATGGCTGGTTTCCAACCTCTCTTTGATGGCTTTGCACAGGCCGATCCCGTCCAGTTCGGGCATCATGATATCACTCAATACAATATCCACAGACTTTTCCTCAAGGAGCGACAGGGCCTGTATTCCATTTTCGGCCTGGTATACCTTATAATGCATACCCAGCAGTTCTGCAAGTGCCAGCCTTATTTCCCTGTTATCATCCACCACAAGGATCCTGTTCAACTTATCGCCCGAAGAGTCCGGTACTAATTCCAGAACTTCCTGTACATTGTCCCGTTCAATTTCCAATACACGTTCCCACTGTTCGGATGTGGATATTTGTCCGGGAAGATCCGAAGCCAGCGCACTGGCTTCCTTCTCCGGGAGGGTGAAAAAGAAATGACTGCCTTCATTCTTACTGCTCTCCACGGAAACCTTTCCATCGTGCAGTTCCACCATTTGTTTGACCAGGGCCAGGCCGATTCCTGAACTCCCCAGCTCCCTCTCGGAGCTCAGCTCGTTGGCCGGATTAAAAAAACGGTCGAAGACATAGGGCAGTGCTTCCTTATCAATCCCCATTCCATTGTCATAAACGCCTATTTCTAAAAAGGAACCAGGATGACCCTCAACATCAATAAGCACTTTGGCATACAAACGTATACTCCCACCATCAGTGGTGTATTTAAACGCATTGGACAAAAGATTAAACAGGACCTTACTGACCCTCTCCTGGTCCAGTACCCAGCGGATATCTTGGGGGGACACATCCAGCTCAAAGTTTATTCGGTGCTGTTCAGCAATATGCGAGAACATCCCCCGGAATTCTCTCAGAAAGACTGGTACGTCCGTTTCCACAAAATTCATTTCGACCTTGCCCTGTTCCACCCTTCTGAAATCAATGATTTCATTGGTCAGGTTTAACAGCCTCCGGTAATTGAGGTCTATCATTTCAAGTTCCTGCTTTCCTTTTATTTGTCCGGCCCAGGCCCGGAGGAGACGTTTGACAGGATACCCCAGCAGTGTCAGGTGGGTGCGCAGCTCATGCGAAATATTGGTAAAAAACTGGAGCTTAAACTGGTTGAGCTGCTTCTCCTTTTCTCCATCCATGCGCGCAAGTTCAAGTGCATGCTTTCGAAGAGTAAAGGACCTTCCCAGCAAGACTACCAACACATTTATACCTAAAAAGATCAGTACATACAGAATGATGGCCCCTCTGCTTCTCCACAGGGGAGGTTTCACCTTTATATCCAGGCCAATGGATTGATTATCAATATGGCCTTCACGGCTGGAGGTGGCCACCAGGAAGCGGTAATCCCCCGGGGGTAGGTTGGAGTAGTTCGCACTGCGCCTCTCTTCAACAAATTGCCAGGTGGGATCCTGCCCCAGCCCTTCCATTTTCACAGCATATCTCGTACTGGCAGGGGAGAGGAAATTCAGGGCCACATAGTCAATGGTAATGCCTGTCTGATTATAATCCAGGACAATGGATTGGGTACGGGAAATATGCTTCTGAAGGGGGGAAGATGGAGAATAGTCCACGCGCTCGTTAAATATTTTGAAATCGGTAAAATGCAGCACTGGTTTATCCACATAGTGAGTATGGATACTAAAACGGTTTACTATAGCCACATTCAGGCCATAACCTCTATTGCTTCCAAAATAGATAAGGTTTTCATCGGCAAACTTTGCATTATTGAACAAACCATTGTCCAGGCCATCCTCCTTGTCATAAAAATGGATGTTCATGGAATTCAAATTCATTGTGGCCAGGCCATTTAATGTACTGAGCCAGAGCAATGAATCCGATCCCTGTATAATTGATTTCACGCGATTGGATGGAAGACCATCCTGTACCATAAAAGCCTGGAATCTCCCGGACCCTGGATCCAGGAGGTTCAGCCCCCCATCTCCGGTTCCCACCCACAGATTGTTCCTTGAATCCCTGAAAATATCCCAGATATTGTTGTCATTGAGGGATCGGGGATTACCAGGATCATGCAGGTAACGTTTAATGAAAGTCCTGCTACCCTTGTCGAAGAGATTCAGCCCCCCCCCGAATATGCCTACCCAGAGCTTGTTCCCTTCTCCCTCACAGAGGCTGATCACATTGTAATTTCCTATGGACGGATCATCTGGCGGCGGTGCTGTATAGGCCATGACCTCTCCTGTGATTGAATTCATATAAATCAAGCCCCTCGAGTCGGATCCCATCCAGAAATCCCCCCTTTCGTCCATTGTGATTTCCACAATGGCCGAACTCAGAATACCGTCCTTGTCCCTCCATAGAGTAATGACTCCCGACTCAAGATCCATCACATCCAGGCCCCTGTCTGTCCCGATAATCAACCTGTCAGAATCTGCAAACAGCGACCGGATATTACCTGAGGATAGGCCCGAGTCCTCATCATACCGCCGGGTTACTCCTCTTGCACTATAGCTGTAGAGACCTTCCACGCTCCCGATCCATATGGTTCCGCGGGAATCTTTTACAATGGCCTGCACGGATGGTGATTGCACAGGAAGGTAGCTAATCATCTCCTGTTTATTGATAATTGCCTTCATTCCCTCGGAGATGGTGCCGATCCAGGAATTACCCTGCCGGTCCTCATAAATAACCTGCACCGTGCTCTGGGAAAATAAAAAGGTATTGCTTTCCGAAAAACCATATCCTTCCGCCCCCTTCTCAATAACTCCATGGGTTAATCCTTCCCCTTTGACAGCAACCCAGATTGAAACACTGTCCCGTTTTGAAATTGTGGTAATATGTCCCCTTTCACACCTGTTCCCACCTCTGCTTCGCACGCGGATCAGCCGTCCCCCGGGCAGCTGAAGTGCATACAATCCTTCCTCCGTGCCAAGCAGTATTTCATCTGTTCCCATGGGCCACATGCAGGTCACCGGTAGCCCGGAATCATCAGATGCGCCTTTTGGAACCAGGAAATGGCGGAAGGAATTCCCGGAAGCATCCAGGTAGTTTACCACTCCGTCAGCACAAAGAAAAACGCATCCTCCACCAGGCAGCTCCTGCATCTGAAGCAGATGGTTATTGGAAAGTGCTCCCGGATTCCCGTCCTGGTGTTTATATCGAACTACGCTATCCTTCTCCGGATGATAATATACCAGGCCATCAAGTGTGCCAAACCAATAGGCCCCTTTGCTGTTTTGATGGACAAACATCACATGGTCATGTAAAATCACATTGCCCGGGTCAAGGGAATCTGAAATCCTGATAAACCTTTGCCTTTCTGCATCAAACCGGTTCACGCCACCCCCCCAGGTGGAAACCAGGAGCCGGTTGCTACGGTCAATCATCAGGTGTCTGATGTTGTTGTGAGAGATCCCGGTTTGTTTGTCAATCTCGTAGTGAAACTTTTCAAAGCTGTAGCCATCGTAGCGCAGAAGACCATACTGGGTACCCACCCAGATAAATCCGTCACCATCCTGAATGATACTGGTCACATTGGGATGGGACAGGCCCTCATTCAGGGAGAAAGATTCAAATACCTGGGCCATACCGGGAAGGCACATCCCTGTCCACATGCCCCAAAAAACAGATGCGTAAATAATCTTTCTGAAGCTCAAGGATCGATCAGATTAAGGCTTAATTCCAGATAAAGATCATCTTTTTTAACGGAATAATCGAGCCTGCTAAAGCATTCTTTAGTGAAAACGCATCTGATCGATTAATATCCTGGCGAGGCCCCCGGTCTCTTTAAACTCGAACTCGAGGATAAATCCATTGAGGACAGGCGGAATCCGGGGGGAGTTTCCAAGTGCAATCCTGTAGTGATGAAACCGGTTATCGTTGAGAAGATCAAGATTATAGATATACCCCTCCCCTGCAGGGGAGAGACAGTGAAGCCTGGCAGATTGAAGGGCTTCAGGAAACACGCCACTGATAGAAAAGGTCATATTCGATCCCGGCTTATGGAAAAACTGGGGACTATGGACCTGGATCACTCTTGATTGTGGCCGGATTTTCAGCCGCCCTTCAAGGGGCCATCCCTGATCTGTGGCCCTGGTGTAGAAAAAATGCTCTCTGCCATCCACGAAATCATAGCCGGGTTCAACATCCTTCACCCGCTTTTTTTGGGCAAATCTCCTGATCTCTTTCAGGCTGCCGATCTTTAAACAATACCCGTATTCATATTCCAAATTATGGTCCACGATCTCCTGCAAAACGGGAGCACAATAGCCTGCTGCCTTTTCCCGGGTATCTCCATCTTCCACTTTACCACTAAATCCTCCCACATAAGATTGGACCTCAGGACTAATAATACCCAGTCCGATTCCTTCTTCGTTCAAAAAAGCCACCCAGTGCTCTGTCGCCTGCCACCGGCTCCAATCCGGGTTATTTTCGGAAAATCGCAGAATTTCTTCCGGTTTATCCATGGTATAGGGAGCCATACCCGTATAGCTAAGGAGCCTGGAATAGGAAATATTCACGTATGCAGCAGGCAGCTCCAGCTCCCGGGATTCATGGTGTGTCTGCCCCATCCCTGCATTCAGCAGGCGACATTGTACATCCACATGCTCCTCCTCTATCTTGATGAAGGACTCTATAACGCAATTCCCCTCAACCTGTTCCGGGGGACCCTCTCTGGAAATGGTTTTAAGATAGAGGGAATCCTCTCCATGAAAATACTCAATTACCATTGATTGAAAATCCCCTGAATCCTCAGAAAAGAAAGACAATTGCAGATGCCTGTCCCGATCGAAATTATTGATAATATTTCCTTCTGTCCCGGGACCACTCAGGTAGGTGATAGCCCCTCCCAGCCCGAGGTCCACCCCAAGCCTGATTCCCGCTCTCTCAATATAAAGGATGCTGTCACTAGCTCCGGAAAGCTGTACAGCCAGGGAAAGAAATAGATATGTCAACAGGTTACGCAAGGGTATCAATATTAGAATATGATGTTATTTAAGCACAAGCATTTTTCCGCTCGTACTGCCATCCACCTCAAATTTCAGGTATCCGCCGGCTATTGTGTGCTTCACTTTTTTCCCGTTTTCAAAACTGAGGCCGGCACCTTTGAGCTTCACAGATCCAGGAAGGGGAATGGCCACTTCTCCATCTCCTTCCACCAGGATGAGCATTTCATCAGAATCTGTCAGGGATGGGGCAAAGGCAATCCGGTCCAGTTTCCCATGCGCAAAAACATAGAGCTTGCCATCAACTTCCACCTCTTTGCAGTTCTCTCCCCCGAAGGCAAGCAGCTCATTCTGTGCATTGGTCCGGAATGCCACACTAAGCGATCCATGATAGCTAAGGCTATGGCCATTTACGCGGAAATCCTCCATTAAAAGCTCATCCGAAGGCAGCGGGTTTGCCTCCAGGACAAGGGCATCGACCTCCGGATCCCTTGAGAATCCCCCGGGCCAGGTCTCCCGGTGATCGCGATAGTGTCTGACCAGTACAGTGGCTCCGTTGGGAAAACGGGTGGCCAGGTAATCAGTGGTCCGTGAAACATGCTCTGTATTGTCATTGACCCCTTCGAAAATCCCGGTGGATAAGTAGGCTCCGGTGTGATCAAGAATTTCAAACAGGGTCCTGGTCTCATAACCCAGGCTGCCCGATTGGTCGTCCCGTGGCCTGAATCCAAAATACCAGGCATTCCCTTTTCGGGTTCCCACCAGCAGTGTATTGTCACAGTAAGCCACTCTTTCAGTTTCCCGGGCAGCATCCACCGGGTAGATCCGGTCCACCTGAAAATCACTCAGAATATACTGTGGCGGGATCTCTTTCATGCTACCTGCAAAATCGATACGTGCGCCCGGTGCGATCCTGCCCATGGGCTCCGGAACCGAAATTTTTACTCCAAAAAGCGCTTCCCATTTTGCCTGGCATGGTTCGCCTTTTGCATTGATTACCGGGGGTGGTCCGAACCACAGGCTTTGGCCTCCCTTATTCACCAGGTCAGCCATCAGATCAAGCAATCCCTTGTTGGGCAGAGGCTCGAAAAGTGACACCAGGGTGGTGTACTTTTTATCCTTTATCAGGATCTCCCCCTTTTCATTGATTTTTGCCAGTTCAAGCAGCTTTTCCGCCGTGATGAAATTGCAGTATCCATACTGGGTAACCCAGGAACCAAATCGTTCATCCACGGCCACCAGATTCATGGGATAAAGCACCAGTACATCCACATCACGGTGTATGTGACCGGTGATCAGGTCTATGGATTTCGAGCGTGGAGCCCCGCCATAGGCGTCATTCACTGCGGCTTTCCTCCTTTTCACCTCTTCCGGCATGCCCCAGAATGCGGGGTAGGCATTGGGTTTGCGGTTCAACACACCCAGGGAGGTTGCCATTGCCGCCCCGTAGTAGTTGCGGTCGTTCCACCCCAGTTCGGCAAAATCGTTCCGGGTGGGTTCCAGGTATTCACCCCACTTGAAATAGTCGTAACAGGCAGCAGCAGCCTGCTGAAC
This sequence comes from Bacteroidota bacterium, assembly GCA_024244665.1. Next base: position 14,691 of record JAAEOI010000602.1, read on the forward strand.
TGTATTACCCCAAACAAAATTGGGCGTATATTCATATTTGTAGGCATGCCTTTCAAGGGACTCCAGGTCCCACATGTCCACCGTGGGGCTTTCTGCCCAGGATGAATGCCCATGGGTTCCCCAATCCTCCACTCCAAACAATTCGCTTGCATAGGTCTTTGCACCCTTAAAAAGATCCACTACATGCTCATTGAGCAAACGATAGTAATTATCCCTGAATAAAAAGGTACGGTGTATGTCCGTTTTGCTATTGCCCTGCACATACTGTACATGCCGGGTGGCCATTACCGAAGTTGAATTTATATCCGGACCACAGGCAAAATATAGAAAATCCTTCTCTTCGAAGGGAACGCCAAACAGCTCTTCATAGTGTTCTCCAAGTGCCTGGGAATAGTACCGGACTGCCAGCTGGCCGTTGTCGTGATGTCCGAAATAGACCCAATCCTGTTGCAAATGCAATTCATCGGAATAGAAATGCTGAAGGTTGATCCCCTCGTCCTTGTATTTCTTCAGGAGATTCTCCAGGAAAGGAGTTGCCTCCGCACTGAAATACTCCATTTCCGGCACCTCATATTCCAAAAGGACCAGGACGCGGTCATAGCCTTTCAATTCCTCAGAACCTTTGGAATATACCTCTATCCGCCTGGACCTGTCCACGTTCTGACCGGATCCCGAGGTGGCACTCCACAGGTCGGTATCCATGTCGGTATCGTCGCCAGGAACCGGAATCTCCCACTGGGAGTAGTCGATACCCTCAAGAGGGAGGATATTCTCCCTCTCCACCACCTTATACATGGTATGGGCCAATTGCTTTTCCTTAAAGGCATAGGCCTTCACACCTTTAAGTTCGATATTAAATTTGCCTTTGTTGTTGGTCCAGTACAATTGCTGCCAGAGTTGCACGTTGAATTTTCCGGACTGCGGATCACGGTAACCTACTTTATAATGCATACAACGGCCAGTCTCACCGGTCTGCTTTTTAAAGGCAGGACCCAGCTCCAGCGGGCTCAGAAGACTGAGACCCATACCCATTCCATATGAAGAAGCAAATTCAGCAATCACCTTAATCTTCGCCACATATTCGTCGCTGTCGGGCGTAAGGAGACGAACCGTCCCGGCCTGTTGCCTGTACTGCCTGAAAAACTCATCGAAGGCAATGGTCAGCGTATGGTCACCCCGTTTTTGGGCATATTCACATATCTCGCGCAGACTGGCATAACGTTTATTATAACCTGTAGACAGATCGATCTTTTTATCCGGATCGAGCAGGTCGTTTAATTGTTGGTCGCTGGTAAGAATAATGGTGGCTGATTGCGCTACAGCGCACATAAGGATCAGCAACAGGAAAAAGGTGGTTCTCTTTTGGATGATATGAAGGTCTGGCATGATGAAAGTTGAATCGAATTATAAATGAATATCCTTCTTCAAAAATATTCATCCCTGCTCATTTTATCATCTGCCGGGGTAACAAAAGCCTTTGACCATGTACCAAATCGGGCTTTTTATGCCAAAAAGTGCAAAAAAAGGATCATATTGTGCATGGACTCTGAACTATCCAGCATCGTAAAACAAATGATCAGTGGCTTTCACATCATGGGCGTGCCATAATTACTTCACGTAATCGGGATTGATTCGTGGATAAACGGCCCCGGTTTCCTCCAGGTGCTTCTCGATCAACTGGTCCAGTTCCCTGACCTTTTCAGGATAGGTGGAGGCCAGGTTGATGATCTCTCCGATGTCGGTATGCAAATTAAAAAGCTCAAAGCGGTGTGTCTGATCCTGGTTGTCATGATAGTGCCTTATAAGCTTCCAGTCGCCCTTTCTTACATATGTTGAAGGAACATTCCCCGTGGCTTTAATGTAATGGGGAAAATGACAGTAGATCTCATCGTGTTCCATCTCCAACCCTAATAGTGCCGGCTTGATACTGCTACCATCCAGCCTGATCCCTCTCCTGGTTTTGATGCCGCAGAGTTCCGTCAGTGTGGGATAAAAATCCACACTTGAGAACAATACCTCATGGTTCACGCTTCCCTGCTCAATAAAACCCGGCCAGGAAATAACCAGGGGTACACGGGTCCCTCCTTCGTATATGGAAGCCTTGCCGTCGCGTAAG
>JAAEOI010000603.1 GCA_024244665.1 Bacteroidota bacterium
AATGACAGTTATTCCTTCATCTCTCAACCAGATTCTTGCTTTTTCTGTTTCAATAATTTTATTATCCATTAGAAATATTCTCTATTATTGTGTTTATTATTGATCTTGATATTTCTTACGTGATTCTTTGAAAACCTTTGTAGCTGGGGGGGGAGGTACAGTATACATGTTTATAACAAGGAGATCATGTGAAACAAAATAAATGTACGCTATTATTCATTTACATGTTTGGTCATATGAGACAATTTTATCATCATTTTTTCTCCTGAGGGATCAAATATTGTCAACGAAACATGTTCTGCTTTCGGGACTGCAGCACTTCGAGTTCCGAAACGCTGATCCGGAACAGCTCGCCAGGGGCAAGTTTTATGGGGATTCCCCTTGCTAGCTCTTCCCCGCTGAACACCCCGCCGGACACCTTGATCTGCTCCTTGTTGTAGCCTCTGCTGAAGCTGGGTTCGCCCAGGATCACGTTGTACTCTTTCTCAGGACTTACGGTAAACCACTGGGGGAACTGGTTGATCCGGGGCCAGTCCAGGGGCATGTTCATATTCTGCACCGAACGAGGCGTGTCAAAGACCAGGCGGCCTTCCCATGCGCGTTTCGCCCGAAGGGCTATATACAGGGTTTGATTATCCGGGTCTATATCTTCCAGTACCGCTCCTGCCAGGACATCTTCCCTCCAGGGATGCACGCTGATTCCCTGGCTCTTCCAGAGGCAGTACATGATGGTGGTGCGGGCAAAATTCCCGTCCCCGTGCCATCCCTCGATAATCCCCTGATTCTGCCACTGAAGG
>JAAEOI010000604.1 GCA_024244665.1 Bacteroidota bacterium
ACCAGATTCACCAGTCAGGACACTGGTAGAACAAGCCTGGGCACACCGGAACGCTGTCAACCGATGTGAGCGAAGAGGACAGCAAGGATATGGCGAACATAGTGCAATTTGGGGTAACTTAAATTGTGATCGGAAAGAAGTCAGCAGAAGGCATAGTAGGCAGTAGTATTGCTGAAGGCCTGAACATGAAGTAAGGAGGAGCACAGTTGAGGGTAAGAAATGCGATGAACCCGATTGGGGGAGCAGATTATTCTTGGGTCTCAACTGGAAAGCCAGCCTTAGAGGAGAAAACGTAGTGGAAAATGTGTTGTCATCAGATAACATGCATAGAGCATGGAAACATGTAAGGGCAAATAAAGGTGCTGCCGGTGTAGACGGTATGTCTATATTGGAGTTCCCTGAATTTGCCAGAACCCACTGGGACAACATCAGGAAGCATTTGACAGAAGGGAGCTACAAGCCTTCACCGGTTAAACGGGTAGAGATACCTAAACCGGCTGGAGGAAAGCGACCCCTTGGTATTCCAACAGTAACTGATAGAGTAATTCAGCAGGCAATAGCCCAGATACTAACA
>JAAEOI010000605.1 GCA_024244665.1 Bacteroidota bacterium
ATCCCTGTAGTTTCCCACCGCAGGCCACACTCACTCGCCTCCCGGCGGATCGGGCCGCGGCGTCGGAGTCGGCTGCGATTCATCAGGCTCCAGCCAGCGGTGACTGTATTTTTGATACCAGTGGTAGAGTTGGCGGCTCTGGAAATAGCCACTACCACCGGTGGTCCTTCTTTTCCCAAGTTTCCCCACAACGATATTTTTCCTGCCAATAGGAATATGAAATTTAACCTGAAAGACAACGTTTTCGGCAGCAACTTCTAAATACCATTTATCGTCGCTGGACCTGAGAGTATCATGATTGTATTGATATGTAGAAAGGTCTATTAGCGCATGAAAAAATCCTCAGGGGAGGGAGTGTGAACGACTACAATTCGACTTGTTCGAAATCCCTCTCAGACGGCACAACTTTCCATTCCAGGTGACCGGTGTCGATTTGGGCGATTTGCTCGAGGGTGGCTTTCATATACTTCCCCCGGCCTTCAACAGCCACTGTTCCGTCGCTGAGCAGGATTTCTCCAGTACCTTCAAATATCCGGCTGGTGATTTTGATGATTCGGCTGACCACCCGCCATTCCCCTCCCAGGGGGACCGGTTTTTTATAGCGCAAGGTAAATTCCAGGGTCACTCCCCAAATCTCTTCTTCAGAATGGGC
>JAAEOI010000606.1 GCA_024244665.1 Bacteroidota bacterium
GCAATCGAACCTTATGGTGGGGCTAATACGGGAATTGGCGGTGTTATTAGAGATACTCTAGGTACCGGGTTGGGAGCCAAGCCGATTTTAAATACAGACGTTTTCTGCTTTGGTCTTCTGGATACTCCCCGGGAAACGATTCCGGAAGGTATTCTTCATCCGGAAAGAATTTTTAAGGGTGTCGTTTCAGGCGTCAGGGATTATGGTAATCGTATGGGGATACCTACCGCGAATGGCTCTATTTTCTTTGATGAAAGGTATACAGGTAATCCACTTGTTTATTGTGGAAATGTAGGATTGATTGCAAAGGATAAGTGTGAGAAGGAGTCGTACAAGGGTGATCTGATTCTGCTTGTGGGCGGCAGGACCGGTAGGGACGGTATACATGGAGCGACATTTTCATCTGTAGAATTAACAGATGAATCTGAAATGATATCCGGGGGGGCAGTTCAGATCGGTGATCCGATAATGGAGAGGAAGGTCACGGACGCACTCCTAATAGCGCTGGATCGCGGTTTGTACAATAATATTACTGATTGCGGTGCCGGGGGGCTATCTTCTGCAGTGGGCGAGATGGGAGAAAAGCTTGGGGCTGTGGTTGATCTTGAAAAAGTAC
>JAAEOI010000607.1 GCA_024244665.1 Bacteroidota bacterium
CAACGCAATCTCAGGATGACACACTTAATTGAACATTACCTGGGGACAGAATTTCAGGACAAGAACCAACTGTCTGGGCAACACGACAGCTTCTTCTTCTCTTATCACTGATCTGCATGATCACCGTCTCGCTCATATTCTTTTTCTCAATGACAAACTTAACAAACAGGATAAACACGGCTACAAGATTACACGACACCCAAATGTATCAAAACCAAAGAACTATACCGCTGATTATCTTTGTATTAAAAAGTCACATCGAAAGGGGTGACGAAAACAAGAAAAGCGGTAGTCATTTTTGCGATTTCAAAAAGTCACAACCCTGTTACTTTTACCTGATATGGTGAGTTTATTTTTATCAGCCTCTGTTGTGTGTATTTTATATATCACTAATAATAAGAGCATTAGAGCACGCATGTGAAAACTTTTTAAGCGTATGGACCTCACATAATCTTGAAAACTCACATCTCTGTGACCTTCTGTTTTTGAGAAATAGGACACCCAAAAACATCAAAATCATCCACGAACATCAAAATCATCCACGAACATCGCAATCATCCAAAAACATCAAAATCATCCAAGAACATCAAAATCATCCAAGAACATCAAAATCATCCAAGAACATCGAAATCATCCGAAAACATCGAAATCATCTAAAAACATCGCAATCATCCAAAAACATCCAAAAACATCGAAATCATCCAAGAACATCGAAAACATCGAAATCATCTAAAAACATCGAAATCAAAAACATCAAAATCACCCGAAAAGGAGCGGCGAAAACAGGATGACCTCCTGGCCTGTGGGCTTAACAAGCAACATGAAATTAATAATCCCGGTTAAATTCCTGATCTGCTGATGCCTCGGCCCTGCCATCCCAGCTGCCGACCCAGCTGCCGACCCAGCTGCCATCCCAGCTGCCATCCCAGCTGCCGACCCAGCTGCCATCCCAGCTGCCGACCTAGCTGCATCCCAGCTGCCGACCCAGCTGCCGACCCAGCTGCCGACCTAGCTGCCGACCTAGATCCCAACGAGTTCGGCGATCACCCCCTCCTTGAGGGAAAATTCAGACTGAATAAGGTTTTTAATGTGACATTCGTGTATCACAAAACTCACAAGAATCACAGCGGGCACAATCATATCGGCCCGGACCGGCTCCATTCCCGGTATCTGCAGGCGTCCGGCATGGGTGGACCGGATCAGGTTCTGGTGGATCCATTTGAAATCCGACAAGGCCAGGGGTCGGCTGTAACCCACATCATCAACCACCCCGGAGCGGTGCCTGACCATGGCGTAGAAGGTGTCGAACGATCCCGATGCACCGATCAGAGTACGTGGTTTCTCCCTTTTTACCGCCTCCAGCAAGGGGCCCAGTTCATGCTTGAAATGGGCTAAAAGTGCATGGATTTCCTCGTGTGTAATGGGATCATTAAGATCGAAAAGTTCCAGGATACGTGCCATTCCCAGCTCAAAACTGTGCTTCCAGCTGATCCCCTGGTCATCACAGATAATAAATTCGTTGCTCCCCCCGCCAATATCGAGGATCATTACCTTCTTTTTATTCATGGGGAAAGACTGGCGGACTCCCTTATAGATCAGCTCCGCCTCACGATCGCCGGGGATTACCCTGACCCTGAATCCGAAGCGTTTCTGAACCTCATCCACGAACTGTTGTCCGTTCGTGGCATTTCGGATGGCCGAAGTGGCAAAGGCACGGACCTCCTCTACCTCAAATTTTTTGATGGTATCCATGTGGTTGTTAATGGCCACATAGCCCCTTTCGAAGGCAGCCGGGGTAATCCTGTTGATCTGTATTCCCCCGTGGCCCAGCTTTACCGGCTGTTTACCCGAGAAAATAATTTTGAAACTGCGCTCTTTGCGCTCTGCAATAAGAATGTCGAAGGTATTGGTACCAAAGTCAAGTATAGCAATCATCGGCTCTATTCTCAAAAGGTAAGAAGATGGTATTCATGGCTACAATAAAGCTACACAAAAAATTTATGAACTGTACCGCAGCCACTTCCAGATCTCCCTATAGGTGATCTTTTTACCATACATCAGGATGCCGGTGCGGTAGACTTTCCCTGCTACCCAGGTCATTCCCACAAAGGTGGTCACCAGCAATGATCCGGAAACCGCAATCTGCCACCAGGGAACCCCGAAGGGTATCCGAACCATCATCACCACCGGTGAGGTAAAGGGAATCAGGCTGGCCCAGAAGGGGAGTGCCCCGTCGGGGTTGTTCATGGCGCTGATCATTATGTAGATACCCAGGATCAGGGGGGCAATCACTGGAAATATGAGCTGCTGCGTATCGGTCTCGTTGTCGACCATCGACCCTATCACTGCGAACATAGCGGCGTAAAGCAGGTAGCCGAAAATAAAGTAGAAGAGGAATGCTCCCAGCATGACCCCTGCATTGATGTTTTTAAGGGAGGTAAAAATCTCCATGGCTGCATCCATATCTTCCCCTGAAAGAACAGATCCGTCATCGGAAGCCAGGGCCTCTTCGATGCCTCCATCCATAAATAGCTCCGAACCCACCACCTGTTCAGTGGGAGTCTGGTTCAATTCCGGGAAAAAGGCAGCCTTCAGCCCGGTGATCAGCGCAAATGAGAGGACAGTCCAGATTATAAACTGGGTCAGGCCGGTGAGGCCCACCCCTACAATCTTGCCCATCATTAGCTGGAAGGGTTTAACCGAACTGACGATCACCTCGATGATCCTGCTCACCTTTTCTTCAATCACCCCGCGCATCACCTGTGAGCCAAAGAAGAAGATAAAAAAGAAGATCAGTAAGCCGCTCAAATAGCCCACTCCCATCTTCACCCCGGTGTGGGTCTCCTGGCTCTCCCCGTCTTTGGTCCATGTGATGCTGCGCAGGTTCACTTTGGTCTCCACCTCGGCCAGGATCCGTTCGATGTCATGAATATCATTGGCAGCCAGCTTCAGATGTTCAATCTCACTCTCCATAGAACGCCTGATGTGTTCACTCACCTCCAGGGAGATAGTTTTGGTAGAATAGAGCCGTGAGGTTTCGGAAGCCATCAGGTTCGGGGGGATGTAGAGGATCGCATAGTAGCCCGATGCCTCAAAACCCTCTTTGAAGGTCTCCAGTGGAACTCCTTCGATGACCTGAAATTTCAGGTATTCCCCGTCGGGAATCACACAGGTGGCAGCTCCGGATCCGTATTCGGTAAAGAGTTTTGATTCGTCCAGCACCACCACGGTTTTCTCATCCTTGTCCTCCAGCGTTGCAAAATACATGGGGATCAACACATAGGCCGCGAAAATCAGGGGCCCCAGGATAGACATAATGATAAATGATTTCTTCCGGACCCTGGTGGTGTACTCCCTTTTAATGATCAGTGATATCATGCTCATCTTGCCTGCCTGTTTTTGTTGCTTGCATCCTTCACCACCTGGATGAAAATATCGTTCATGTCAGGGAGGATTTCATGGAAAGCCTTTACATCAGTAATCTGCACCAGGTTTTTCAGCAGTTCATTGGATCCGCCGTCACGGGTAACCCTTATGGTTGCCTCCTGGCCACGGCCGTTCTCATCCATATGCAGAAGCTCAAATCCCGTTTCGAGTCCGCCGCTCAGCTTCTCCGGTTCCCCCTTAAAGTGTACCTTATATTTGTTGGCCCGGTACATATCCCTGACCTGGTTGATTTCGCCCTGAAGTACCACCTCCGACTGGTTAATCAGCGTGATGTGATTACAGAGTTCCTCCACCGATGCCATGTTGTGGGTGGAGAAGATGATGGTGGCACCCTTCTCCTTCATCTGGAGGATCTCGTTCTTAAGCAGGTTTACATTGATGGGATCAAAACCACTGAATGGTTCGTCGAAAATCAGCAGTTCGGGTTCATGCAGTACCGTGGTGATGAACTGCACCTTCTGGGCCATCCCCTTGGAGAGCTCCTCCACCTTCTTATCCCACCAGCCGCCAATCTCGAACTTCTCAAACCAGACCTTCAGCCGTTTGAGGGCCTCAGCCCGGCTCAGTCCTTTCAATTGTGCAAGATAGAGCGCCTGCTCTCCCACCTTCATTTTTTTATAAAGGCCCCGCTCCTCGGGAAGATATCCGATCTGTGATCTGTGCTCGCTTCCTATAGGTTGGCCGCGGAACAGGATGGAACCCTGGTCGGGTGCGGTAATCTGGTTGATGATCCGTAGCAGGGTGGTTTTCCCTGCACCGTTGGGTCCCAGTAATCCGTAAATGCTTCCTTCGGGGACTTCAAGGGAGACCTTGTTCAGTGCCCTGTGGCCGCTGAAGTCCTTGATAACTGCATCGGCAGTAATAAGGTTCATTCAAAAAAGTTTTTCATTCGGTGGAAAAATCCGTTCTCCGATTTATCGGGACGGGGTGTAAAACTATCGGATTGCTCCATTTTTTCAAATAATTTCTTCTCCTCCTTGTCCAGCGTTTTGGGAATCCAGACATTGATCTGCACCAACAGGTCGCCCCGACCATAACCGTTCACTTCAGGTACACCTTTCCCTCTCAGGCGAAGAATCCTTCCAGGCTGCGTCCCGGCTTCAATCTTTATTTTAGCCATACCTTCCACGGTGGGGATCTCCACTGTTGAACCCAGGGTAGCCTGGGGAATGGTCAGGTAGAGGTTGTAGACCAGGTCGCTTCCGTCTCTGGTCAGCTCCGGGTGGTTTTCTTCCTGGATGATCACCATCAGGTCACCATTCACTCCTCCACGGCGGGCTGCATTACCCTTACCGCCCAACTTCACCTGCATGCCCTCTGCCACACCGGCGGGGATGTTGATCTTGATTACTTCCTCCTCTTTCACGATTCCTTCACCATAGCACGATTCGCACTTCTGGCTGATGGTTGCGCCCTCACCGTGACAGGTGGGACAGACCGAAGCGGTCTGCATCTGGCCCAGGAAGGTATTGGTTACCCGTGTAACCTGTCCGGTTCCGTGGCAGGTGTTGCATGTATTTTTCGCAGTTCCGTTCTTGGCACCAGAACCATCGCATGTTTTGCACGAGACATATTTCTTAACCTTGATCTTTTTCTCAACACCCTCGGCCACATCCTGCAGGTTCAGTTTTACCTTCACCCTCAGGTTGGAACCTTTGGTAACTCCTCCCCCGCGGGAGCCTCCGCCTCCAAAACCTCCAAAACCTCCAAAGCCTCCAAAACCGCCGAATATATCCCCGAACTGTGAGAAGATGTCCTCCATGGACATTCCGCCGCCATGGAATCCTCCTCCTCCGCCATTCTCAAAGGCAGCATGTCCGAACTGGTCATATTTCTGTCGTTTCTGATCGTCCGAAAGCACTTCATAGGCTTCCGCCGCCTCCTTAAACCGCTCTTCCGCCGCCTTGTCACCGGGATTCTTATCCGGGTGGTTCTGAATTGCCTGTTTCCTGTACGATTTCTTAATCTCTTCCTGGGATGCGTTTTTGGAAACCCCTAATATCTCGTAAAAATCTCTTTTTGCCATATGGTTCAATTAACCCCCGTTATTACTCTCCAATTACCACCTTTGCGAATCGAAGCACCCTGTCGTTCAGGTAGTAGCCCTTCTGTATCACATCCACCACTTTGCCCTTCAGTTTCTTGGAAGTAGCCGGGATCTTGGTGATCGCCTCGTGAAGGTCGGTGTCAAACGCCTTTTTTATCGCTTCAATCTCTTTGACACCCTGCTGAGCAAGGAATCCGCTGAATTTTCCTGAGATCAGTTTCATCCCCTCCTTCACAGCAACAATGTCTTTTGCCTCATCCACCACCTGCAGTGCACGATCGAAATCATCGGCCACCGGCAGCAGGGCATTCAGCAGGTTCTCATTGGCGCTTTTCTGCAGGTCGATCTTCTCTTTGAGGGTGCGTTTCCTGAAATTGTCATATTCGGCTGACAACCTGAGGTAGCGATCCTGTAATTCTGCCAGTTTTTCCTCCGCTGTGGGCTCTTTTTTCTCCTCAACAGCCTCATTTTCTTCGGTCTCTTCAGATCCCTCTTCCTTTGAAGTCTCTTCCTGAACCTCCTCCTGGTTCAGCTTCTCTTCAACTTCAATTTTTTTAACTTTCTGTTTATCAGATTTATGCGACTTATTGGCCATCTCTTATTCTCCTGTTTAGTATTCAATAATATGCCCCTTAGATGTCAAATATTGAGCCATTTAGTTTTCGTTGACATATTGTCAGCTTTGGGGTCATTTTTAAACATGTCGCAAATATACAATCAGGCTGAGTTGGTGCAGTCTATTTTTGCATCGTACCTTTAACCAAACAAAAAATGAAAATGAAAAAGATGATTTCCTGGGTTGAAATCCCGGCAGTGAACATGGAAAGGGCAGTTAAATTCTACAATGAAGTGCTCTGCCTGAATTTGAATATCCTTGATTGCGGAGAGGAGAAGATGGCCTGTTTTCCGGGCGACGAAGGAGCAATATCCCTGGCTCCGGATTTCAAACCCTCCAAGGATGGAATACTGGTTAGCCTGAACGTTGAGGAGAGGATGGATGAAGCACTGCTTTTGGTGCAGAAGTGTGGTGGATCGGTGGTGAAAGGAAAAACCAAAATTGAGGCAGAAGGCAGGGGCTATTTTGCACTTTTTCTGGATAGTGAGGGCAACAGGGTAGGCTTCTATGGAAGCAGGTAAGGGCGTAATCCATCCTGAATGAATATTGACACTCCATCCGAAAGTCTTGCCCCATATGTGAAGAGCTACTGGGGAATGGAACACACGGTTCCCAAGGGAGGGGACTACCTCTACCGGGTTGTACCCTCCGGACTTTCGGAACTGATGTTTTACCTGGGTGATCTTCCCGGATCGATGGATCCGGGAAAGATCATCACAGAACACTCCTTGCTTTCAGGTCAGCAAAAGGAGTATTATGACCTGCGGATTACCGGGACGCTCAATCTGTTTTCGGTTATCTTCCAGCCCCACGGTCTGATGGTCTTCTTTGATTTGCCCCTGCAGGAGATTTTCAATCAGAATGTCTCTCTGCGCCATATCCTTAAAGATGCGGTTACTGAACTGGAAACCCAACTGTATGAGGCAGGCTCCTTCCCGGAAAGGAAACACATTGTTGAGTCATTCTTAAGCGACAGGCTGGCCGGCAGTAAGAAGAAGTATGAATTTGACCGCATTAGGTGCTGCATTGAGATCATCAACCGCTCTGGAGGGGAGGTGGGTATCGACACCCTCGCCTCCCATGCCTGTTTGTCAAGGAAACAGTTTGAAAGGATTTTCCAAACCCATGTGGGCAGCTCCCCGGGGCAGTTTCTGAAGACGGTGAGGTTTCAGAGGGCCGTGCACGAAAAATCCCGGAACAGAGGAATGAGTCTTACCGAACTTACCTATCGGGCGGGTTACTATGATCAGTCCCACATGAACGCCGAGTTCCAAAGGCTGGCCGGAATGACCCCCGGACAATATTTCGCCAGCTGTGATCCCTTTTCCGATTTTTTCAATTAACTGGGGACCATAAACAGGTAACCTTTACCTTTGAGTGTTTGTATCCTGAGGCTGGTGTCGTGTTTGAAGTGATCCCTCAGCTTTCGGATATAGACATCCAGGTTTCTGGAGTTGAAGAAGGAATCGTCGCCCCAGACTGAAATCAGAAGTTGTTTGCGGTCAATTACACGGTTCACCGATCCGGTCAGAAGAGTTAGAATTTCACCCTCGCGATGCGACAGTGAAATCAACTCAATGGGCGATTTAAGTTCATACCTTTGAGGGTAGTATGTATACTTTCCGAGCTTCAGCTCCTCCGGGGTATGCTGTCTCTTGTTTTCCCCTCCATTGCTGATGGCCATCTGATTCTCTATTCTTACAATCAGCTCCTCAATGCTAAAGGGTTTCCGCATATAATCAGTTCCCCCGGCCTCAAATCCCTTTACCAGGTCGGCCGTTTCGGTCTTGGCTGTAAGGAAAATGACAGGCATGGCAGGCTTAAGGGCTTTGATCTGATGGCATAATTCATATCCATCCACATGGGGAAGCATAATATCCAGTATACAGATATTAGGGTCGAACGAAGCATGGAGGTGCTTAATAACCTTGGCACCATCCGTTTCCCAGATCACTTCATAACCCTGTTTCTCCAGGGTTTCAGAAACAATCCTGCCAAGGTATTTTTCATCCTCTATGTAAAGTATCTTTGTCTTCACTCTTTCTGAATTGGGAAGTGGAGAGTGAAGATAATTCCACCCTCCTGAGGAGCTGTATAAGAGATAGAACCCGTGTGCTGTTTCATTACCTGGGAGGCAAAATTGAGGCCCAGGCCGTAGCCCTTCACATCGTGCCTGTTGCCCTGTGGGATTCTGAAGAACTTTTCAAAAACCTGGTTCCTGTATTCCTCAGGTATACCAGGTCCATGATCCCTCACTGTCAGTGTTGAACCCGATTTGTTACTCTCAATCTGAATCTCAATAACAGGCTCAGGACCGCCATATTTAAGCGAGTTGTCAATGAGGTTCATGATCACACTCTCCCCATAGACCGGGTCAAGGTATGTAGGGCATTCACCCCTTTCCGGGATCAGTTCGACTTTAGCACCCGCCTCCCTGATGGGAACTTCAAGGGTTCTGAGTACGTTTCTGACCAGTCCGCATAAGTCATGAGTATCCCTGTTCAGGACCAGGGAAGGATTTCTAAGCATATCATGGTGAAGCACCTTCCCCACAAGTTTTTCGAGCCGCTCCAGTTCACCGCTTGCCATTTCAAGATATTCATCCGATGCCTTCGGATCTTTCCGGAAATCATATTTTCGAAGTGCTTCAAGGGCAATCTTGACGGTCGATACCGGAGTTTTAAGCTCGTGACTGATATTCCCGATAAAATCGTCCCGCAGCCGGTGCAGGGTGATCTGCTTTTTAAGATTCCAGGAGGCAAAAAGCAGGGCTGAAGCAGAGAGTATCAGCAAGACCAGTCCAAACAGAATCTGCGGAAGCATGGTAAGGATAAGGAAACCACTGATGTGTCTCACATGTATGAGAGGCAGACAACTGCCAGCGTTGCCCTCCAGTACAATTCCTGGAATCTTTGCCGCTTGTACGTTTTCGGGATCCTCACCAGTCCACTCCAGGGAAAAGTTCCATCCCTTCAATTCCAGAACCTTCTCCATCATGGAGAGCAGAGCTGCGGAATCCAGACTCATGGCAAGGAGATGCGGGTGACTGTCGCTTTTGAAGGCATCCACATTCTCATCAATGAAGAGCTTCACACTTCGAACTATTCGGTCCTTATTTTCAACAAGATCCCCGGAATTGAGATGCTTCATCATCACCACGGTTCCCCCGGAGTCAGTGAGTGTTTTATGAACAGCCGTATCAGAATCCATTGAAACGAACTGTTTCATCATCACGACAGTTCCGCTGGAATCGGCCAGAGATTGATGAATCTCCTTCTCGGGGATGAATACGTCGATGGTTAAAGAATCATCCAGCGAAGGAAAAACCAGGTTCATCATGAGCATGGAATCCACCATCCGGTCGTGAACCATATAATACTCGTGGCCCAACTGGTCCTGAAGGCTGATACGCTCTTCACGGTACTGCCCGCACAGCCAGTAGATAAGAAAGCCGGTGAGCAGCAGCTGACTGCAGACCATGAGCAGAGTCATCCATCGATATTCAGATTTGTGCGATTTCATTTCTATACAAATATAGGCGTCGCAGGACTTATCCAGCTTTTCATTAACCTTAATTAACCTTAATTGGTCGCTTCTTAACCATTGGGTACAAATCTGTACTATACTTTTGAAACAAAAACATCAACATGAAAAAAGCAATCTTCTTTTACACGCTTCTGATCCTTTGTTCAACGGTAAGTGCCCAGCAGACCAATAATGGATTTCTGCTATCGGGTTCCGTTATATATGAGCAGATCGTCAAACTCAATATTCAACTTGACGGAGATGTTGCCCTGATGGCTGGAAA